>CAZCOV010000006.1:33862-45158 GCA_964499975.1 uncultured Thermoanaerobaculia bacterium | reverse complement strand
GCACAAATACCCTTCCGAACTCTCAGGCGTCATGCGCAAGCGCGCGGGGCTGGCGTCCGGCACGATGTCCACCCAACGTTCCCCTCTGCGACGGGGGAGGGCAGGTGCCATGCCGTGTTCCGCAACCGCGTACGCGATGGCCACGGCGAAGCTGTCTTCGCCGCTGCCCGTGGCCGCGTCCGCGGAACCGGTCTGGCACCTCTTCCCGGTCCGGGTGGCGGCTGGACGCCGAGCTGAGTTCATGGCTCACCTCGCGGCTTGCGGAGTCGAAAGCGCGGTGCATTACCCCACCCTGATCTGCGATCAACCCGCACTCGCCGCCGTCCCTTTTGCCGTGTATGGCGACCTCGCCCAGGCGCGCGACCTGGTCGCGAGCGTGGTTTCCTTGCCCATTCACCCTTATTTGAGCGACGCCGAAATCGCGCACGTCGTCGCCAGCGTGAATTCCTGGCGATGATCTCCGTGGTGATCCCGGTTTACCGGAACAGCGAGACCCTACCCGCGCTGCTCAGCGCGCTCGCCGAACTCCACCGCGAGCTCGCGGGCGAGCTCGAAGCGGTGTTCGTGGTCGACGGCAGCCCGGACGACTGCCAGCTCCAGCTCGCCACCCAACTGCCCACGGTGAGCTTTCCCGCGCAGCTGCTCGTGCTGTCGCGCAACTTCGGCGCGTTTGCGGCGATTCGCGCGGGCATGGCCGCAGCCCGCGGCGAGCGCATTGCGGTGATGGCCGCGGACCTGCAGGAGCCGCCGGGCCTGATCCTCGAGTTCGACCGCCGGCTGCGCACGCTGGACCACGACGTGGCGATCGGTCAGCGCCTCGCCCGTCAGGATCCGCTCCTACCCCGCCTGCTGGCACAGACCTTTTGGCGGCTTTACCGCAGGTGGGTCCAGCCAGAAATCCCCGCTGGCGGGGTCGACGTCTTCGCCGTGCAGCGCTCGGTGCGCGACCACTTGCTCGCCCTCGGCGAAAGCAACAGTTCGCTCGTCGGCCTGTTGTTCTGGGTGGGTTTTCGTCGGGTCCTGGTGCCTTACCAGCGCCAAGCCCGCGCGGGCGGCAAGTCGGCCTGGACTTGGCGCAAGAAACTGCGCTATTTAGCAGACAGTGTATTCAGTTTTACCGATCTGCCGATCCGGGTCCTGCTCTGGCTGGGCTGGCTCGGCCTCAGTGCGACCCTGGGGCTTGGGCTGGTGGTGCTCATCGCTCGCACTGCCGGCCAGATCCCAGTTCCAGGCTACGCCGCCACCGTGCTCTTGATCCTCGCCTTTGGCGGCCTCAACTGTCTCGGCCTCGGGATCATCGGCAGCTATGTGTGGCGGACGTTTGAAAACACCAAGGCGCGCCCCAACTTCATCGTCGCCACCCACCTCAAATTTCCGTCCCCGAGCACCTCCGAAGGACCGCCCACCCATGGCTGATTTCTTGCAGCACCCCACCGCGCTCGTCGAAAGTCAACGCATTGGTCCGGGCACCCGCATCTGGGCCTTTGTCCACGTGCTCCCGGGCGCGGTCATCGGACGCGACTGCAACCTCTGCGATCATGTGTTCATCGAAAATGATGTCATCGTCGGCGACCGGGTGACGATCAAGTCCGGCGTGCAGCTGTGGGACGGTGTACGCCTTGAAGACGACGTGTTCGTGGGTCCGAACGCCACCTTCACTAACGATCGCTTGCCGCGCAGTGGGCAACACCTCGCCCAATACCCCACAACCGTGGTCCGGCAAGGCGCGTCGATCGGCGCCAACGCCACGATCCTCCCCGGAATCACGATCGAACCCTATGCCCTGATCGGCGCGGGTGCGGTGGTCACTCGTTCAGTGCCGGCTTATGCGGTCGTGGTCGGGGTTCCGGCGCGCATCCTCCGCTATACCGCGGCTCGGCCCCAAGCCCCAGAAGCGCCCGCGTCCCCAAGAGACACGCGGGTACAAGTCCGCGGCGTACAGCTGATCCGCGTCCCCTTGATCGAGGACCTGCGCGGCGACTTGATCGCGCGCGAAGTCGGCCGCGGGTTGCCCTTCACTCCCCAGCGCTACTTCGTGGTCTTCCATGTGCCCTCCAAAAGCGTGCGCGGGGAGCACGCGCATCGCACTTGCGAGCAGCTTTTGGTGTGCTTGTGCGGCGCCGTGACCGTAGCCTTAGATGACGGCCACGCGCGCCAGGAGTTCGTGTTGGATACGCCTGAAACTGGCCTTTATCTGCCGCCCATGGTGTGGGGAGCCCAGTATGGCTACACCCCTGACGCCATGTTGCTGGTGCTGGCCTCACACCCCTATGACCCCGCGGACTACATCCGCGACTACGACGAATTCCGCGCAGCCCTTGCCCGCGACCACAGTTAGACGAAACGGTGAGATCCCCGGTCGGCATCCTGCCGGATGCATCACTGACGCATCACTTGGGTTCAGAGCTACCGAACAAATTGCGCAAGCTGTCCGAGAGCTTGGCGGCCTTGACCGGCATGCGGATCCCCCCTAACCGGTCGAGCGCGGTGCGCGCGGTCGCGTTGTCGGGCATGGTTTCAAGCGCCGCGCGGTAGTGGGTTCTGGCATCCTCCGCCCGGCCCTGGCGCTCAAGAAACTCGCCGAAAGCTACCCGGACGGCGGGATCGCGTGGGCTCATTTCCAGGGCTCGGCGAAAACTGCCGAGCGCGTGCTGATGCCACTTGGGGTTCTTGGCCTGAGCCTGCCCCAAACGCAGAAAGTACTCCGGCTGGGGATCGAGACGGGCAGCCTCTTTGAGCAAGTCCACAGCCAGCGAGTAATCCATTTCCGACAAGCCGAGGACCGCGCGCCGATAGTGCTGGCGCGCGATCGTCCGCTTCTCTTCTTGCCGCTGCTGATCGTCGACTTGTACCTGGGCGCGGATCCCCATGATCAAGTTGTACTTGACTCGCCGGGTGGGGTGCGACAAGGTGAGGTAGGCTTCCGTGGCCCACTCGAAGAGCACCCGCAAGATTTCCTCCTTGCCTTTGAGGCCGAGGTGGACCGCATGGCTGGGGTGGACTTCGCGGGCGAGTTGGTTGTAAGCCGTATAGATCTCCTCATCCTGTGCCTGCAAGCTCAGCGCCAAGAGTTCGTAGTGGTCGAACTTGCGCAGATTGGCGATCAAGTACCCGAGGCGACGCAGGTGGCGATCAATTTCGAGGTTCAGGGGCTCGCTCTCCAGGCTCTCACCGACCCTTTCCTCCAAACGTTGCAAGATGTCCGGGGTCAGGATCTGATCTTCGCTCGCTGCGCGTTCGCTGACTTCGGTTACCAGGCCGATCGCCCGCAGGCGAGCCAGCCGCTGGAGCAACGGCAGACGGCCGGCTCCCGCGCCGCGCAGCAACTGACGCACACTGGTTGGGTGTTCGAGCAGGGTCAGCAGTTGGGTCATATCGATATCGAGACCCGGCAACTGGTTGAGCGCCGGACTATTGCTACCGCTGCGATAGCGGGCGTCCTCGCCCCCGAGCAACGCGAGCAGTGCGGCTTCGTCGCCGACCCCGACTGCCAGCTCCATCACCAACCAGACCGTGGGCAGAGGCCCTAAGAGGGCGCTCGGCTGCTGATCCGGGCGCCAGCGGCCGCGCTGCTGGCTGCTCAGCCGGGTCGCGAGATCGCTGACCCAGCTCTGCAGCCGAGGTTCGCTCGCAGGACGAAAACTTCTTTCAGGGGTGGAGGGCAACAGTTCACGGAGGATCGCGGCCGCAGGGTCAGAACCCGTCACGAAAAGCTCGCCGCCGCGAAAGTACAGCTGGCGCGGTTCGCCGCGCTCGAACTCCAAGGAACCAGTCATTCGGTCCAGATAGATTGAACGAACGAGCTCAGGAACTAGCTGCACCTCGGGGGCTCGTACCCCACTCTTGCCCTCGGCGGGCGGTGATTGTGCGCTGGTTGCAACCAAACCATTCGGCTCCATCAGACCTCTCAAGGTTATCGCAAAACTGTGTTTCGTTATAGATTACGTCATCTTGGACATCTGCCCTGACCTGACCTCAGTGCTGGGGCCCACGCTGGCGGGTTCGCTCACTGGCACCGGCACCGAGTGGAGCTGCGCATGGATTTGCGCCCCGAGCTTGCTGCCCAGGACCGCTTGCAACTCGTCCACGCTGGCAGCGACCACCCCGGAGCTGCTGCCAAAACGGCGGAGCAGCTCCTTGCGCCGCTTAGGTCCGATGCCGGTCAGCTCGTCGAGCCGGCTGCGCACGGTCCGCGCCTGCCGCCGCCGGCGATGGTGTGACACCGCGAAGCGATGGGCTTCGTCGCGGATCTGCTGCAGGAGTTGCAGGGCGGGGTGATCGCGGCCAAGGCTCAGGGGGTCGGGCTGATCCGGCAGATAGATTTCTTCTTCCCGCTTGGCTAGCCCCAAGATCGGGGTCTCTTCCACCCCCAACTCAGCCAGGGCGCTCAAGGCCGCGTTGAGTTGCCCCCGGCCGCCATCGATCAAGATCAAGTCAGGCATGGCGCCGACCTCTTCGAGCACTCGACGATACCGCCGCAGCACGGCTTGCCGCATGGCCGCAAAATCGTCCGGCTGGGTCAGGCCCGTGATATTGAAGCTGCGATAATCGCTCTTGCGCATCCGCCCAGCCTCCCACACCACCAGCGACGCCACGGTGTCACTGCCCTGAAAGTTGGAGATGTCGAAGCCTTCGATGCGCTGCGGTGGTTCGCCCAAATCGAGCGCTTCCGCCAGGGCGCGGGCCGCGGCTTGGCGCGGATTTTCGGTGCGAAAGCGCCGCTTGAAAGCGAGTTCGGCATTGTGCATCGCCAGCGCCAGGCGAGCGGCTTTGGGTCCCCGCGACGGCATTCGCAAATAGACCCGTTCGCCCTTGCGCTGGCTCAACCACTCGACCAAGGCGTCTTCGCCTTCGATCGGCGTGGGCACGTGGACTTCTTTGGGGATGAACGTGGTGCGGTCATAGATCTGGGGCAACAGCTCGGACAAAAGCGCGGCGATCTCGACTTGTCCCTGTCCCTCAAAGAACAGCTCGCGACGGTCGAGCACTTGCCCGCCGCGCATCACCAAGATGGTCACGGCAGCGTGATCGCCGCGCGCTTGCGCGCCATAAACGTCGACATCTTCGCCCCCCACCGAGGTCAGTTTGCGGCGCTGGCTGATCGCTTCGATCTCGACGATCAGGTTGCGGTAGTGCGCTGCGGTTTCGAACTCGAGCTGGTCTGAGGCCTGAAGCATGGACCGCCGCAATTCTTTGAGCAGTTGCTCATTGCGCCCGGCCAGAAAGAGCCGCGCCTGCTCCACGGCCGCGCGGTAAGCTTCCGGGGTGGTCAAGCTGGCCACACAGGGGCCGAGACAGCGCCGCATGTCGTAATACAGGCAAGGCCGCGGCAGCTGGCCATCGATCGGGATGCGGCAAACCCGCACCTGGAAGAGCTTTTGCACCAGCTTGATCGCTTTGCGCGCCAAGCCCGCGGGTAAGTAGGGTCCGAAATAAGCGGCGCCGTCTGGCAGGATGCGGCGGGTAAAAGCGATCCGCGGCGTTTTCTCCTGCACCGTCAATTTGAGGTAGGGGTAGGTCTTGTCGTCGCGCAGGCGGATGTTGAAGCGCGGTTTTTTCTTTTTGATCCAGTTGTTTTCGAGCGCCAGGGCCTCGGCTTCGGAGTCCGTGACCACGAATTCGAGGTCGCGCGCCTCGCGCAGCATGTTGGCAATCCGCGCCTCATGCGGTCCGTGCAGATAGTTCGCTCCCCGCTTCTTGAGCGATTTCGCCTTGCCCACATAAAGCGCCTCTTCCGCTTCGTCGCGAAAAATGTAAATCCCCGGGCTGTCCGGCAGCTCCCGGATCCGTTTCGCGACTTCTTCGAGCAGCGCGCTCACGCTCATGGCTGTGGGATAGCACGTCTGGCGCTCCGCGCGCAAGGCCCGGACTTGGGCGACTTAGGGCGAGCGGGACGCTCGCGGTCCCAGGGTTTGGGCGAGCGGGACGCTCGCGGTCCCAAGGCTGGCTTATGATGGGGTTCATGGCCACCAAGAAAATCCTGGTCACTGCGCTCAGCTGGGTGGTTGCCGGGACGCTCCAACGCCCAGCCAGCGCAGCAAGCGAGTTTTTCGTCGACGCGACCCAGGCGTCAGGGCTCGAGTTTGTCCACAAGAACGGCGGGAGTGGTCAGTTCCACTTTCCCGAGATCATGGGCGCGGGCGGCGCGCTGTTCGACTTCGATCAGGACGGCGACCTCGACCTCTACCTGGTGCAGGGCGGAGACCTCGGAGATCAGCCCCAAGCTCGCGAAGCTCGCGCCAACGACCGCCTCTTGCGCAACGATCTGGCCGCGCGCTCCGACGGCACCCCGGCTCCCCGCTTCACCGACGTCACGGCCGCGAGCGGGATCGCAGCCTGGGGCTATGGCATGGGGGTCGCGAGCGGCGACTTCGACAACGACGGCTGGCCAGACCTCTACGTCACCAACTTCGGCCACAACCAGCTGTTGCGCAATCTGGGCGACGGCACCTTTGCCGACGTGACCGCTCAAGCCGGCGTCGATGACCCGCGCTGGAGCACCAGCGCAACGTTTTTCGACATGGACGGCGACGGCGACCTCGACTTGTACGTGGTCAACTATGTCGACACCGCGCTCGCGCGTCCGGTCACCTGCTTTGCCGCCAGCAGCCGCCGCGACTACTGCGGTCCAGGCGCTTTCCCCCCCCTCCCCGATCGGCTCTTCCGCAACCGCGGCAATGCAACGTTTGAAGACGTCACGCACCAGCTCTTGCGGGGTTACCAGCCGAGCGCGGGCCTGGGCGTTGTGGCTGGTGACTTGAACGGGGATCAGCGGATCGACGTCTACGTCGCGAACGACGGCCTGCCCAATCAGCTGTGGCTGCAACAAACAGATGGCACCTTCCGCGACGAAGCCTTGCTCGCGGGCGTTGCCGTGGACCACCAGGGCCGCGCTCAAGGCAGTATGGGGATTGACCTGGGGGATATGGACAACGACGCGGATCTCGATTTGGTGGTCACCAACCTGATGGGGGAAGGCAGCGCGCTCTATCGCAACGACGGCCAGGGGCTCTTTAGAGATCGCTCGCGCGAAAGCGGGCTGTTGGCCTCGAGCCTGGCGGTCACCGGCTTTGGCGCGGCCTGGCTCGACTTCGACAACGACGGCTGGCTCGACCTGATCACCGCGAATGGCGCGGTCAAGATCCTGGAAGACCAGGCGCGCGCCGGGAATCCTCACCCCTTCGCCCAACCCAAACAGCTGTTCCGTAACCAAGGCCACGGCCAGTTCCTCGAGGTCACGGCCCAAGCTGGTGCGGCGCTGCAGCAGCCAGAGGTCAGCCGTGGGATTGCCTTGGGTGACGTCGACAACGATGGCGACACCGACCTAGTGGTCTGCAACAACCACGGACCCGCGCGTTTGCTGCTCAACCAAGTCGGCAATGCCGAGCCTTGGATCGGGTTGCGGCTGATCGGCGGTCCTCGCGGACGCGATCAACTGGGCGCCCAGGTCGAAGTCCTCCGCACCCCCGAAAAGGGTCAAGACGGTGGGCTGCTTCAAAACAATCTGCAAAGCAATCTGTGGCGACACGTCCACACCGACGCCAGCTACTGCTCGGCCAGCGATCCGCGGGTTCTCGTCGGTCTCGGCCACGGCTCGGCGGTCCGCGGCGTCCGCGTCGTGTGGCCGAGCGGACGGAGCGAAACCTGGCAAGGCATTCCCCTGCGCACTTATGTCACCTTGCGCGAAGGAGAGCGTACGCAATGAAATTGGGACCCTTCACGACGACCCAGACGTTTCAACTGACGCCTTGCCCGCGCAGGGTGGCTGCAGCCTGCCTCTTGAGCCTCGGGCTTGCCCTCACCCCCGGACTGCTGCGCGCAGAGCCGCACACCCTCTCGGCTCCCCATCCGGAGCTCCACGCCATCCCGCTGCCCAACCTCGAACCTTTCGAAGCCGCGGTCCGCGACCAGCTGGCCACCGCGCAAGCTGACCTTGAAGCCTTGCTCGGTCAAGCAGAGATCGGCTCGTTGGAGCTGAGCCTAGCCTACGGCCAGCTGGGGCAGCTTTATCAAGCCTACGAACTGAGCGCTCCGGCCGCGCTCTGCTACCGCAATGCGCAGCTCCTCGCCCCGCAAGAATTCCGCTGGATCTACTTGCTCGGCCACTTGCAACGCCAGCTCGGCGAACTGGCGGCAGCAGCGACTTCCTTCGAGCAGGTCTTGCACCTGATGCCCGACCACCTGCCGACCCTCGTCCAGCTCGCCGAAGTCCGGCTCGGTCTGGGTCAACCGGCGGCCGCAGAACCGCTGTTCCGACGGGCGCTCGAAGTCGACCCAACGTCCACGGCAGCACGGGCGGGTCTAGGTCAGGTGGCCCTGGCGCAAAGCGACTACCAGAACGCGGTCCAGCTGCTCACCGCGGCGCTGGCCGAAGCCCCCGCCGCCACCCGCCTCCACTATCCCCTGGCCCTGGCTTACCGGGGGCTGGGCGACACCGACAAAGCCCGCCAGCACCTCGCCGCCCGGGGCGACGTCGGGATCAAGACCAACGATCCGCTGCTCGCCGAAGTTGAAGCGCTCAAGGCGGGTGAGCGTCCGCACTTGCTGCGCGGACGCACGGCTTTTGCCGCGGGCCGCTATGCCGAAGCTGCTGAGGCTTTCCGCGCGGCCGTCCGCGCGGCACCCAACAGCGCCGGAGCGCGGGTCAACTTGGGCACCGCGCTGGCCCACAGCGGGGACGTCCCAGGGGCGATCGCCGAGTTGGAACGCGCCTTGGAACTCGAACCGCAAAACCCCACAGCCCACTTCAACCTCGGCCTACTCCAGGCCAACCAAGGCCAGCTCGACGCTGCCCTACCTCACCTCACCCTGGCCGCCCGCCAGGCACCCACCGACGTCGCCGTCCACCTCGAACTAGCGGCGCTGCTCCGCCGCGTCGGCCAGCCGCAAAACGCCCTCGCCCATTACCTGAACGCGCTGCTGGTCGACCCAACGAGTGAAGCGGCGCACCTCGGCGAGGCCGCGGTCCTTGTCGACCTCGCGCTCTTTCGCACCGCGCGCGAGCGGCTGGAAGAGGCGTACGCCCGATTGCCTCACGAAGGACGCCTAGCCCATGCCCTGGCCCGTCTGTTGGCTGGCTGTCCTGACCTGAGCCTGCGTGACGGCCAGCGCGCTCTCGAACTGGCGGAGCGCGTTTTCGCCGCCCAGCAGTCGCTCGGACACGCCGCGACCGTCGCGCTCGCCCTGGCCGAACTCGGCCGCTGCACCGAAGCCGCCAACTGGCAACAAAACGCGCTCGCAGCCGCCCGCCAGGCCGCGCGCCAAGACCTCGTCGACGATTTACAAAAAAGCCTGGATCTATACGCGAGCGGCCCCCCTTGCCGTCCGCGCTAGGCGGTCGCATCCGCAATGCGCTATGCTCCCGCTCGATGGCCACGTCGTCTCCTACCGCGCACGCTTCACGGGTGCTGTCGATCGTCATCCCCGCGCACAACGAACAAGAGAACCTCCAGGCGACCGTCGCGGAACTGGTTGTAGTGCTGGTTGCTGAAGCTATCCCCCACGAGTTCATCCTGGTCAACGACAACAGCTCCGACTCGACCCAGCAAGTGGCCGAGGACCTCGCCAAAAAGTTCCCCCACGTGGTGGTGGTGCAGCGCACCAAGCTGCCCGGCTTTGGCCGGGCCATCCGCGCGGGCCTGGCGGCGGTCAGCGGCGACGTTGTGGTGACCGTCATGGCCGATCGCTCGGACGATCCGCGCGACGTCGTGCGCTATTACCGGAAAATCGAAGAAGGCTACGATTGTGTGTTCGGCTCGCGCTTTCGCAGGGGTAGCGTGTTACAAGGCTATCCCCGCTTCAAACTGCTGATTAACCGCCTGGTCAACACCCTCATCCGCATCCTTTTTTTGACCAAGTTCAACGATTTGACCAATGCTTTCAAGGCTTACCGACGAGAGGTCATCGCAGAAAGTGGACCGTTTTCCGCCAGCCACTTCAATATCACCATCGAAATGTCTTTGAGCGCGCTCATCCGCCGGTATCACATCGCCGAAATCCCGATCCACTGGTATGGCAGAACGTGGGGCTCCACCAACCTCCGCATCACCCAGATGGGGCGACGCTACCTCAGCGTGTTGTTGAAGCTCTTTTTCGAAAAACTGCTGATCGCTGATGACATCCTGGACGAGCGGTTGATGGAACGCGCGCTGGCGCTCGAAAAGGTCGCCCAGCTCGAAAAGCGGGTCGCACGGCTCGAAACCGCGGCGGATCAGCACGACAAGGCAGCGAACACAGTCAAAGCAAGCACAGTCAAAGCAAGCACAGTCAAAGCAAGCACAGTCAAGACGGCGCCGGAACGCGGCGAGAACGATTCGCTGTCAGCGTAGGAATTGCGCGCGAACATGAACGACCCCGAAAAAAACGTCGCAGCGTTGGAACGGATTTACGCGAACCGGTTCTCCGAGGACAGCCCGGAGCGCCTGGCCTGGCGGCGGGAGCTGTGGCAGGTTCTGACCGCGGGCTTCTTCTCGCGCTGGATCCCGCCCGACGGAACCGTGCTGGATTTCGGCTGCGGACGGGGCGAGTTCATCAATGCGGTCCGCGCGCGCCGCCGGATCGGGGTCGATCTGCGGGACAGCGTGGCCCGGCACCTGGCACCTGACGTCGAGCTCGTTTTGGCCGCTGACGACTGGACGTCCCGGCTCGGCGCCAAGAGCGTCGACGTCGTGTTTTGTTCGAACCTGCTCGAACACCTCCCCAGCCGCGCGGCCATCAGCGCCTTGTTCGAGGATTTCCACCGCATCCTCCAGCCGAGCGGCCGACTGCTGATCTTGGGCCCGAACTTGCGCTACACCCACGCGGCTTATTGGGATTTCTTCGACCACATCATCCCCTTGACCCACCTGTCCCTGGCCGAAGCCTTGGTGTCCAGCGGATTTGCTCTCGAGGTCCTGCTGCCGCGGTTTTTGCCCTACACCACGGTGGGCAAGCGGACCCTGCCGCTGGCTTGGGTCCGCTGGTATTTGCGCTGGCCCATCGCGTGGAAGCTTTTCGGTGCGCAGTTTTTTGCGGTGGCCCATCCAGCGCCTCAAGACCTGACGGCGGACTTGGGGTAGTGCATGCAGTTTCAGCACGTCCTGATCACCGGCGGTGCGGGGTTTGTCGGCGCCAGTCTGGCGATCCACCTGAAACGCACCTTTGCCGGAGTGCGGGTCACGGCCTTGGACAACTTGCTGCGGCGGGGGAGCGAGTTCAACCTCGAACGGTTGCGCGTTCACGGGGTGGAGTTCGTCCATGGCGACATTCGCTGCCCGGAAGATCTGGCGCCCATCCATGTTTGGCTGGACTGGCTGGG
>CAZCOV010000006.1:0-33852 GCA_964499975.1 uncultured Thermoanaerobaculia bacterium | reverse complement strand
CAAGTCCCGGCGTTCGATTTGCTCATCGAATGCTCGGCCGAGCCTTCGGTCCACGCTGGTCGACAGGGGAGCCCGGCAGCAGTCATCCAGATCAACTTGGTGGGGACGACGAACTGTCTTGAAGCAGCCCTGCGCCATGGCGCTGCGGTCCTGTTTCTCAGTTCGAGTCGGGTGTATCCCATCCGCGCGCTCAATGCGCTGGCTTATCGCGAAGACCCTACCCGGTTTTCGTTGCGCGCAGAGCAAGAACAAAGCGGCGCCTCACTGCGCGGGATTTCGGAAGATTTTCCTTTAAACGGCGCGCGCTCGTTTTACGGAGCGACCAAGCTGGCAAGTGAGCTCTTGCTCCAAGAATACGTTTTCAATTACGGGCTGCGCGGTCTGATCTATCGCTGCGGGGTGATTGCCGGACCTTGGCAAATGGGGCGGGTCGACCAGGGTTTCTTGAGCCTGTGGGTGGTGCGCCACCACTTCGCGCGATCGCTGAGCTACATCGGTTTTGGCGGAACTGGCAAGCAAGTGCGCGACGTGCTCCACATCGACGACCTCTTGGATCTGATCGTCCTCCACCTCGAAGAGCTGGCGGTTTGGGATGGGCGGATCTACAACGTGGGCGGCGGCGCGCCAGTTTCAACTTCACTGCTCGAACTCACCGCGCTCTGCCAGCAGGCCACCGGGAAGAAAATCCCGATCGCGGCGGAACCCGCCACCTCACCCGTAGACGTCCGGCTTTATCTTTCGGATAGTGCAGCTCTGTTCCGGGATACCGGCTGGGCGCCCCGGCGGTCCTTGCCAGACATCGTGAGCGCAACCGCCCGCTGGGTCAAAGAGCAAGAGGCCCTGCTCAGCGGCACACTGATCTGATGGCAGTGAAAAACCAGTCCGACAAGTCCGACATGTCCGACATGTCCGACAAGTCTGACTTCGCTTCCTAACTCCCAAGGAGAATCGCAATGGGTGTTCCCCGAGGAGTGATTCGCTTGTTGCTCGACGAGGCGAGCAGGCGCCCATTTTCCGGCGCGCTGATCCAGCTCGGCCGGATGTCAATTTACTGTACCTACGAGGAGCTCGTGGGCTGGGCCGCGCTGCATGGCGTGGCGCTTTCACCCGTGGCCGCAGTCGAGCTTTCCCACGATCCCCTCCTCGCCGAACTCGGTTGTCTCTCCGACCGTACTTTCTTCTCGCTCCTGGGCTTTTCGGAAATCCGCAGCTGCGACTACTCCGACTGGGAAAGTGTTGATTATCTTTTCGACCTCAACGGTGAGTTGCCGACAGACCTCGCTGGACGTTTCGACGTGGTGTTTGAGGCTGGGACGATCCAACACGTGTTCCATCTGCCGAACGTCCTGCGCAACATGCATCACCTGCTCAAACCGAACGGCCGAATCGTCCATGGTATGTGCCCGTCGAACAACCACGTCGATCACGGCTTCTATATGTTTTCACCCACATTTTTCTGGGATTATTACACGGCTAATCAGTACTTGATCGAGAACGAGTTTTTTTTCGAATTCATCCCGAGCTGGTTCCGGTCGAAATTTCATTCCGGGACATGGCAGATCTACCGCTATGTACCAGGATGCCTCGACCACTTGAGCTACGGCCGGTTCCACGATCGCCAAGTGGGTATTTTCGTCGTGGCCACCAAAACTCCTGCAGCGACTTGCGAAACGATCCCGCAGCAGAGTTTTTTCGTTCGGTTTTGGCAACAGCAGAAGACGCTTCGCGCCAGCGGGCTGCAAGCACCGGATGGCATTGCGGCCAACCCGTGGACGCGACGTCTCGAAGATTTCCTCATTCGCCATCGCCGCCTGCTCGCTGGGTTTTTGTACTGGAAACACCTGCGCGAACGGCTCGTGCGCTGGCTGCCCCGCAAGATGCCTCCGGTCGTGGGTCGCTACTGACGAAGAATGGGACGCCCCGTCCCGTGGTTCGGCCCTCGCTGATCTAACTCGCTGATCTAAATTGACAATTATCCGAATTTGTAAATGTATATCTATTTTATATATTTATTTAAAAATCTCTAAAATTTAAGCATTGTAAATCAACTTGAAAATATATATACTGCAGGGCGTTGTGCAAACCGCAGGGTTTGACCTAGGGGGTTGGTTGTGCCGAAAATCTTGCGCTGGATCCTCCTGATCGCGGCGATCCCGCTGATCATCACTGGGATTGCGGTTCTTGCAATCTACATCGCCTCAGAGAAAGATTTAGGAAAAAACTATAAGGTCGAAGTGTCGACTCTGACGCTGCCGACAGATCCAGCCGCGCTCGAACGAGGTCGCCGGTTGGGCCGCGCTCTCGCCAAATGTGTGGTTTGCCACGGGGACGACATGGGCGGCAGGGTCATTTATGACAATGTCTACCTCGGCACGATTGCCGCCCCGAACTTGACCACCGGCAAGGGTGGGATCGGGCCAGAGCTGGCGATCGCGGATTACGTGCGGGCGACACTGCACGGCGTCGGGCGCGACCACGAGCCGCTGATCTACATGACCAGTCGGTGGTACACCGCACTCCAGGACTCAGATCTTGCGGCGATCATCGCCTGGATTTTGAGCCTGCCGCCAGTCGATCGCGAGATCCCCAAAGTGAGCGTTGGTCTCGGCAGTCGCTGGCTCTTCCTCAAGAATCGCTTTCCCGACCTCGATCACGCCCGCTACATCGATCACCAGGCACCCCGCCCCCGCCCGCTGGCTTCGGGGGTCAACGCCTCGTATGGCAAGTATCTGGTCGATGTTTCGAGTTGCCGCGGCTGCCATGGCGAAGACCTTGCGGGCCACCCCGATCTTGCCTACAGCCGGGGCGCGCCTGCCCTAGTCCAGGGCGGAGTGTTCGATCGCTACTCATCCGCGGATTTCATCCGGGCGATGCGCACCGGGTTCACTCCTGCGGGCTATCAGATCAATGACAGCTATATGTCCTGGAAACGGATCGGCGAACTCAACGACGATGAGCTGATCGCGATGTGGACTTATCTCAAAAGCTTGCCGCCGCGTCCCCCCGCAGGCAGTGCCGGGGGTGGTGTTTCTCAGTGAGTCACCTTGCCAGTCTCGATGCGCTGCTCCTTTGCCGCGCCGAGCAGCAAGGGAGTCAGATCGCCTTCCGCTTCCTCGAACGCGGTGAGCGCGAAACTCAGGCCCTGAGTTTTGCCGAGCTCGAACAGCGGGTGCGCGCGGTCGCTGCCCTGCTGCAAACGCGCCGGGTGAAGGGGGAGCGGGTGCTCCTGCTTTATCCCCAGGGCCTGGACTTCGTGGTCGGCTTTCTCGCTTGCCTGCGCGCGGGAGCGATTGCGGTGCCAGCCTATCCTCCCCGGCCAGGACTCGGCGATCGGCGGCTCGCCGGGATCGTGGCGGACTGCCAGCCGCAGCTGGTGTTGACCGACTCCCAACACCACGCCAGCGTGGCCGCGTTGAGTGCTTTGGGCGGTCCCCTGCAGGGGGTTTTATGCTGGGCCACGGATGACCCCGACAGCGCGGCCGCTTTGGACTTCGTCGCTCCGCCGCTCGCCGCAGATGACCTCGCTTTCTTGCAATACACCTCGGGGTCGACGGGCTCACCTAAAGGGGTGCGGATCTGCCACGGCCACTGGTTGCACAACGAAGCCCTGATCCACCGCGCATTCGCCCAATCCGCGGACTCGGTGATCGTCAGTTGGTTGCCGCTCTACCACGACATGGGTTTGATCGGCGGCATGTTGCAACCGATCTTTGCGGGCGCCAGCTGTATCCTGCTGCCGCCCCTGGCTTTTCTCCAGCAACCGAGTCGTTGGCTGCGCGCGATCAGCACTTACCGCGCGACCACCAGCGGCGGACCGGATTTCGCTTATCAGCTGTGCGTCCAGAAGATCGGGGTGGACGAGCAGCGCGGGCTCGACTTGCGCTCCTGGCGGGTGGCGTTTTGCGGCGCTGAGCCGGTGCGACCAGCAACCCTCCAGCAGTTTGCTGCGCACTTTGCCGGCTGTGGCTTCAATCACCGCGCTTTTGTCCCTTGCTACGGACTCGCGGAAGCGACTTTGTTGGTCGCTGGCGGCTGCTCTGCGGCTGGGCCCACGATTTTGAGCTTGAACGCCGACGCGCTCGAAACCCACCAGGTGGTGCCCCAAACCACGGATTCCAGGCGCCAGCTGGTCGGCTGTGGGCCGCCGGCGGACGACCTGCTGGTGAAAATCGTCGACCCGGAACAAGGCACGCTTTGCCCTGCCGATCGCGTCGGCGAAATCTGGGTGGCGGGAGCCAGCGTGGCCGACGGTTATTGGCAACGCCCGAGCGAAACCGCCGCAGTTTTCGCGGGCCGTCTGCCCGCAGCACCCGAGCACGCTTTCCTGCGCACGGGCGATCTTGGCTTTTTTCACCAGGGCGAGTTGTTCATCGCAGGACGGTGCAAAGACCTGGTCATCTTGCGCGGGCGCAACCACTATCCGCAGGACTTGGAGCTCACGGTCGAGTGCGCTCACCCCAGCTTGCGGCCGGGTGCGGGTGCGGCTTTCACCCTCGATTTTGCAGGGGATCTGGTCGGCGCCGAGCAGCTGGTGATCGTCCAGGAAGTGCTGCGCGGTCATTCCCCCGCTGACCTTAAAGCGGCCCTGGGCGCAATCCGGCAAGCCCTGGGCGACGAGCACGAGGTCCACGCCCAGCGGGTGGTTTTGGTGCGGCAAGGCGCGGTGCCCAAAACCACCAGCGGCAAGATCGAGCGGCGGGAAACGCGGCGGCGCTGGCTGGCCGGGGTTCTGCCGGTCTTGGCTGAGGACCCACCCGGAGTGGCAGGGCCAACCACTGCGGAATGGAGCGCTGAGCTCAGCCCGGCCGACCTAGGCCGTGCCCCGCTGTCCGCTCGCGGCGAGCTGGCCGAACGCTATTTGCGGCAACGCTTGGCCGCGGTTCTGGGTAAGAGCGCCGCCCGGATCGCGGCGTCTGCTCCCTTGCGCACCTTGGGCCTCGACTCGTTGCTGGCAATCGAGCTCAAGAACTTGCTCGCGAGCGAGTTGGGCACGGACGTGCCGCTGAGCGAGTGGTTGGGCGAGCTGAGCCTTGAGCGTTTGGTCAGCGAGCTCTTGGCGCGACTCGCGGGGGCTCAAAGCGCGCCCGCGGCCGGCGGTCAGGACGCAGCCGTTCCCGTCGCCGCAGCTGGCGGGATCGCGCCGCTCAGCGCGGGCCAGACCACGCTGTGGTGGTTCGAGCAGCAACAACCGCAAAGCGCAGCTTCCAACCTGTGGGTGGCAGGGTGGGTGCGCGCGCCCGCCGCCCGCAGCCGGACGGCGCAGGGCCGGTTGGCGCGCGCCCTCGAACGCGCGCTGGGCCAGTTAGGGCAGGAGCACAGCGCGCTCCGCGCCGGGTTTGCCGCCGCTGATTTCGCGCGCAATGAGCAGTTGGTGCAGCGGTTTGCGCCCGCGTCCTGCGCGCTCTGCCAGCAAGTGGACGGGGCCGCGCTCACCGCGGCTGGACGCCGTGCGGTGTTGCACGAACTCGCCCATGCCCCCTTCGACTTGCACCGGCCGCCGCTCTTGCGTCTCCACCTCCTCGCGGGGCTCTCGGACGAGGATCCCATCTTGATCCTCGTGGCCCATCACCTGATCGTCGATTTCTGGTCGTTGACCGTGCTGCTTAAGGAGTTGCAAGAGCTCTTGCGTGCGGACTGGCTCGCCAGTTCCGGCCGCAGCACCGCTCCGCCCAAGGCGCCCGCTGCCCGCGCCCACGACCACGACCACTATGAAGCGTGGCTGGCCAGCGAACGCGACCCGCGTCTGGCTGGCCAGCGTCAAGCCGACCTGTCTTACTGGCAAAGGACGCTCAACCCGAGCGCGCGCGAACTCGAACTGCCGCTCGACCACCCGCGCGCCGCGAACGAGTCGACCCGCGCGGGCGGGCTCGCGGTCGATTGCGCAGCAGCGTCGCTGGAGGCGTTGGCGCAGCAGTGCGGCGTCACGCCCTACACCGTCCTCTTGACCGCGGTTTTCGCTTGGCTCAACCGGATCACCGGGCAACGCTGGCTGGTCTTGGGCGCGCCCACGGCAGGACGGCTCGAGCGCCGCTTCGAGCGCACCGTAGGCTATTTGATGAATCCCCTGCCGCTGCAGGTCGCCATTGCGGGGGATCCCCCGTTCGTCGGTTTCTTGGCCGAGGTGCGCCAGCAAGTTTTGGGACTGCTCGAGCACCAGGCCCTGCCCGCCCGCAGCCTGGCCCAAGAGCTGGCCGCGGGCGGCCCACTGTTTCGCGTCCTCGTGGTGTTCAACCGCTCGCGGTTTCCCGCGCAAGCCGGGGTCGCGGCCGCGGCGCTCGGCGCTTCCGGAGTCGCGTTGCGCTGCGGTGACTTGCAGCTCGAAACGGTGACCATCCCGCCGCGCGAGTCCCACTTTGACCTGCAGCTCGAACTGGCGCTGGTGGATGATCGCTTGGTGGGGTGGTTGCGCTTCCGCGCGCAGCTCTTCGACCCGACCACCACCCGCCGTTGGCTGGCGCAGCTGAGCTCGCTCTTCGGCGCGGCGCTTGAGCGGCCGCACACCTCGCTGTCCGCGTTGCCCCTGCTGTCGCCCGCAGAACAGCACCAGCTGAGCTGGGAGTGGGCGACCGACTCGGCGGTTTTGGACTGCGCGCCCCCGCTTTCTGCGCTGCTTTCGGCAGCGGGCGCGAGCGCCCCCGAGCGGATCGCCCTCGAGGGGGGAGACGAGCGCCTCAGCTATGGCGCGCTCGACCGCTTC
Source organism: uncultured Thermoanaerobaculia bacterium (assembly GCA_964499975.1). GTDB lineage: Bacteria > Acidobacteriota > Thermoanaerobaculia > Multivoradales > J023 > CAZCOV01. The sequence continues at coordinate 27,155 of CAZCOV010000006.1, read as the reverse complement.
AGCGCCAGCCTGGCGCAGCGCTTGCGGCAGCTCGGCGTGGGGCCCGAGGGAGTGGTCGCGGTGCTGGCCGAGCGTTCGCCAGCCCTGGTCATCGGTCTTTCGGGCGTGCTGCGCACGGGCGGCGCTTACCTGCCCCTCGACCCGCAGCAGCCCAGCGAACGCAGCGCGCTGTTTTTGCGGGATGCCCAAGCCCAGGCAGTGGTGGCCCCCGCCGGCCGGGGGGACGGGATCGGCGGTTCCCTGCCGGTCGTCGTGCCGGTCGTCGATCCGCTGGCGCCCCTGCTGGCACCCACGCCGCAAACCCTGCGGCTCGCTCGCCCGTTTCCCGCGGAGCAGCTCGCTTACTTGATCTACACCTCGGGTTCGAGCGGACGTCCCAAGGGCGTGGGGGTCAGCCGGGGGGCTCTCGCCAGCTTCCTGTACAGCGCGATCCGCACTTATGGTCTGAACGCGCAAGACCGTACCCTGCAGTTTGCTGCTGCCCATTTCGACGCCAGCATCGAAGAGCTGTTTGCCCCGCTCGCGGTCGGCGCCACCGTGGTGTTGCGTGGTCCCACCCTGATCGACTCACCGCAGGACTTTCTCCAGGCTTGCCAGCGGCTAGCCTTGACCGCGCTGTTCTTGCCCACCGCCTACTGGCATGAACTCGCTGCTGCGTTGCCCGCCGCAACCGACCTGCCACCGGATCGCTGGCCGCAGCTCTACCACTCTTTGTTCGGCGCACCACCGAGTTACCGGCCGCAGGTCAAGCCGCAAGTCCGCTTCATCGTGATCGGCGGCGAAGCCGTGCTTTCCGGTCACCTCAGAGTCTGGCAACAGCTCACCGGCGGCAGCACCTTGCGCAACACTTACGGCCCGACCGAAGCCGTGGTGGTGGCGACCAGCACCGAGCTGGGGCCCGAGCCCAGGGGTGCGCCGCGCCGTCCGCCGATCGGTCGACCGCTGGCAGGACGGCAGGTCCGGGTGGTGGACCGGCGCGGCGGGCGGGTCGGGATCGGGGTTGCGGGCGAGCTGCAAATCGGCGGAGGACTGGCCCGCGGCTACTGGGCACGGCCAGCCTTGACCGCCGAACGCTTTGTGCCCGCCGCGAGCTCAGAGCTCAGCGGGGACCGCCTGTATTGCAGCGGAGACCGCGTGCGTCAGCGCGCCACGGGCGAGCTGGAATTCCTCGGACGCTGCGATCAGCAGGTCAAGATCCGCGGTTTCCGGGTCGAGCCCGGAGAGCTGGAAGCCGCGCTCGCGGAGCTGCCGCCGGTGCAGCAGGCCGCGGTCAAGACCGCGCTCGACCCCGCAGGTCAGCCGCGCCTGATCGGTTTCGTCGTACTCCGCCCCGCTGCTGCTGCCAGCTCGCGCGAGCTGCGGCAGGGCCTGGCCTCCCGCCTGCCCGATTATTTGCTGCCGACGACGATCGTCCAACTCGACCGGTTGCCGCTCACCCCCAGCGGCAAGGTCGACCAGCGGGCGCTGCGGGTGCCGAACCCCGAGGAGTTGCAGGGGGAAACGCCCTACCGCGCGCCACAGACCCCGGTCGAAGAGGTCATCGCCGAAGTCTGCGCAGAAGTGCTCGGGGTGCCCCGGTTGGGCCGCGACGACGATTTCTTCGAGCTCGGTTGCCATTCCCTGCTCGCCACCCAGATGGTGGCCCGCATCCGCCAAAGTTTGGCCGTGGACTTGCCCGTGGCCAGCTTGTTCACCCACCCGACGGTCGCCGGTCTGGGCCGCTTTTTGGCGAGCGCGCGTCAGGCCCCGAGCGCTCCGCTGCCGCCGATCACGAAGACGCCGCGCGCGGGCCGCATCCCGCTGTCTTATCCCCAGGAGCGGCTGTGGTTCCTCTACCAGCTCGACCGCCAAAGCAGCGCGTATCACGTGCCGCGCGCGGTGCAACTGCACGGCGAACTCAACCCCAAGTGGCTGGAAGCCGCTTTTGACCAGCTGGTCGCGCGGCACGAGATCTTGCGCACCACTTTCCCCAGCCATCATGGCGTGCCTTACCAGGAAGTCCAGCCCCACCATCCGGTGACTCTGCCGCTCGTGGATCTGGGCGCCCTGGCGCAAGGCGACCGCCAGCGGGAGTTACGCCGGCTGATCCTGGTGCAAGGCAACCGCCGTTTTGCCCTCGACCAGGGCCCGCTCTTGCGCTTGCTGCTGGTGCGCCTGACCCCGGCAGGCGAGCCCCCGGCAGGCGAGCCCCCGGCAGGCGAACCCCGGGGTCAGCACGTGATCGTGACCGTCGAAAGCCATCTCCTGCACGACGGCTGGACCCAGACCGTGCTGACCCACGAAGTCTTGACCCTGCTGCGCGCTCTGGCCGCGGGGCAACCTTCACCGCTGCCGCCGCTCGCGGTCCAGTACGCGGACTTTGCGATCTGGCAGCGGACCTGGCTGCGCGATGAGCTACTGGCCACGGGAGTTGAGTTCTGGCGCGCCCGCCTGGCCGGGGCTCCGCCAGTGCTCGAACTGGCAGCTGACCGTCCGCGTCCCGCCGTTAGCAGCGGTCGCGGCGCTGAGCTCAGCACCGTGCTGCCGGGCACCCTCGCCGACGCCTTCCGCGCGTTCGCTCGGCGTTCTGGGGTCACCCTGTTCATGGCCATGCTCGCGGCCATGAAAGCCCTGCTCTTGCGCCACTCGGACCAGCGTGACTTGTTGGTCGGCACTCCGGTCGCCAACCGCCGGGTGCTGGAGGTCGAGGGGCTCTTGGGCATGGTGGTCAACACCGTGGTCTTGCGCACCGACCTGGGCGGTGCACCTTCCTGGCGCGCGCGCCTGGCCCGGGTGCGCCGCGTCTGCCTCGCAGCCTATGACCACCCAGACGTACCGTTCGAGAAAGTCGTCGAAGCCCTGCGCCCGCCGCGCACCTTGAGCTACCCACCGATCTTTCAGGTCTTCTTTGGGTTCATGGACGCGCCCATGCCTGACCTCGTGCTGCCGGGCCTCCTGCCGGGCCTCGAACTCAGCCTGGTCGAGGCGCACAACCGCTCTTCCAAGTTCGACCTCAACTTGACGGTGATTCCGCACGCCGAGCAGCAACGCGGACGCAGCACCGCGCGGCAGCGGGGTGAAATCACCTTGCTTTTCGAGTACAGCCAGGACCTGTTCGAGCGCACCACAGCCCGGCGCATGTTGCGCCATTGGGTCCTGCTGGTGAACGCCGCTTTGACCCGTCCAGAACAGCGGCTGGTGGACCTCGCGCTGCTCGATCCCGGAGAGCAACAGCAGATCCTGGTCGAATGGCAGGACACCGGTCAGCAGATCGCTGGACCGCGCACCTTGCCCGCGCTGGTCGCGCGTGCGCTCGCACCGCGCCCCGACCAGATCGCGCTGGTCGCGTTCGGCGCCCAGGACACCTGGTTGACCGGCGGCAGCCTGGCCCAGCGGGTGGAGCAACTCGCAGCGCAACTGCAGCGCGCAGGCATGGGGCGTGGCGATCTGGTCGCCGTCGCGCTGCCGCGCACTCCTGAAATGGTGGCGAGCTTGCTCGCCGTGCTCGCGAGCGGCGCAGCTTACTTGCCGCTCGATCCGGCCTACCCGGAGCAACGCCTGCGCGAGGTGCTGCAAGACAGCGGCGCGCGCGCGGTTTTGGCGGCGCGTGAGCTCGCCCAGAACACTCAGCTCAGCGCGGCGGGCTGCTGGTTCGACTTCACGCAACTGCCGCAAGCAGCGGCCAGCAAGCCCGTGGCAGCCAGCAAGCCCGTGGCGGCCAGCAAGCCCGTGGCGCCGTCGCTCGATCCGCGCGACACCGCTTATGTGATCTACACCTCGGGTTCGACCGGCCGACCCAAAGGCGTGCGCATCTCGCACCACGCGCTCACCCACTTTCTCGCCGCCATGAACCGCGCTCCGGGGCTCGCTCCGGCCGAGATTTTTTATGCGGTCACCACGCCGTCGTTCGATATCTCGGTGCTTGAAACCTTCTGGCCGCTGACCCGCGGTGCACGGGCGGTGCTGGCCTCCGCTGCCGCCACCCGCGACGGGGCGCGGTTGCTCGCTGAGCTGGTCGCGGCGCGGGCGACCGTGATGCAGGCAACGCCGGCCACCTGGCAACTGCTGCTCGCAGCGCCTTGGCCGGTGGGTTCTTGGCGCGGCCGGGTGTTGTGCGGCGGAGAGGCTCTGCCCGCGCCGCTCGCCGCGAGCTTGCTGCAGCGGGCAAGCGAGGTGTGGAACCTCTACGGTCCCACCGAAACCACGGTGTGGATCAGCCAGCAGCGGCTCGCCGCGTCCGCTCCCCGGATCACCCTGGGCCGACCGATCGCCAACAGCCAGATGCTGCTCTGCAATGCCCGCTTGCAACCCGTGCCGCTCGGGGTGAGCGGTGAGCTGCTGCTCGGGGGCGAGGGCTTGGCCGATGGCTACCATCGCCGCCCAGCCTTGACCGCGGAGCGCTTTGTTCCCGCGGCGGTGGCGGGTCCGCCCGGCGGGCGCTGGTACAAGACCGGCGATCTCGCCCGCTTGAGCTCGGCTGGCGAGGTCATCTTCCTCGGCCGCTCCGACCATCAGATCAAGTTGCGCGGGGTAAGGATCGAGCTGGGCGAGATCGAAGCGGTGTTGAGCTCCCATCCCGAGGTCCAGGCCGCGGCCGTGGTGTTCCGCGATGACTTGCCCGGCGAAGCCCAGCTGTTGGCGTATGCGGTCTTGCATCCGTCAGGCGACCCGGACGCCGCCCGCCCGCCCGCGACCACGACCACTGAACTCAGCGCCTTTCTCGCCGAGCGCCTGCCCGCGGCCATGCTGCCGCAGACGATCACCCTGCTCAGCGCTTTGCCGTTGACGCAAAACCGCAAACTCGATCGTCGCGCTTTGCCGTTGCCCACCCCCGCCGCCACCTCAGGTGCCACCTCAGGTGCCAGCGACGCTCTGCCGCGGACCCCGATCGAAGAACGGTTGTCCTTGCTGTTCAGCGAATTCTTGGGCCGTCAAGATTTTGGCATCGCGCGCAGCTTCTTCGAGCTCGGGGGGCATTCGCTGCTCGCGACCCGGGTGATGGCGCGGGTGCGCGAAGCCTTTGCCGTGGACCTCGCGGTGGCCGACCTGTTCCATGCGCCGACCATCGCTCAGCTGGCGGAGCGAGTCACTGCTGCGCGAGCGTTGACCCCTGGGCGCGCTCTTCCGGTTGCCCGCCCTGGGCCCGCAAGCGACCCCGCTCCGCTCCTGGCCGAGCGCCCGCTGCTCTCTTTTGCCCAGGAGCGGATGTGGCTCTTGGCGCAGCTCGACTCAACCAGCGCGGCTTACAACATCGCGGCCGCAGTGCGGGTTGAAGGGCCGCTCGACAGCACTGCCTTGCACGCCGCCCTCGCAGCCGTGAGCCGTCGGCACGACACCTTGCGCACTTCGTTCAACAGCGAGCAGGGCACCCCGTTCGCGGTAGTGGCCGCGGCCCCGATCCTCGACTTTGCCGAGGTCGACTTGACCCCGCTTGCGGCGGACGCGCGCGCGCGCTGTGCCACCGGTCTGGTGCAAGCCGAAGCGCGCCGCGCTTTTGCCCTCGCACGCGCGCCGCTGTGGCGGGTGCGCTGCCTGCGCCTGGGGGCTGGCGAACATGGGTTGCTGGTGGTCCTCCACCATGCGATCGGCGATGCCTGGTCGCTGCGCTGTCTCACCGCAGAGTTGGGTCAAGCTTATGCCGCGCACACCACCGGCGCGCGCTTCGCTGGACCAGCGCTCGCCGTCCAGTACGCGGACTATGCGCGGTGGCAGCGCCAACGGTTGACTCCCGCGGTGCTGGCCGCGCAGCTGGGCTTTTGGCAAGAGCAGCTCGCGCCGCTGCCCTGGGTTTTGGACCTGCCCACGGATCGCCCGCGCCCGCGGGTGTTCGACGATCGGGCAGGCCATGTGCGGGTGCTGGTTCCTGCGGCTTTGAGCCACGACCTCAGTGCGCTCGCGGCCGGGCAGGGAGCTTCCCGCTTCATGGCCTTGCTCGCAGTTTACGGCGGGTGGCTCTGCCGCTTCGCTGGGATGAGCGCCGTGCTCGTGGGTGCGCCGATCACCCATCGCCCCGAACCCGATTTCGAGCCCCTGATCGGTTGCTGCATCAACACCTTGGCGCTGCCGGTGCGCGCCCCCGGAAATTTGACCCTGCACCAGCTCTTGGCCCAAGTGCGGGCCACGTTGCTCGCGGCTTTTGACCAGCAAGACCTGCCCTTCGAGCGCTTGGTCGAAGCGCTCGATCCGCCGCGCGACTTGAGCCGCACCCCGCTATTCCAGGCGTTTTTCCACTGCGAAGAAACCGCCTGGGAGACTTTTACCGCGGGCGATTTATCGCTCCGCCCGGTCCTGCTCGAAGGGGCGGCAAAATTCGATTGGAGCTTGTTTCTGGGCGCGAGCGCGCACGGCCTGACCGGGGCGATCACCTATGCCGCCGCGCTTTTCGATCGGACCACGGCAAACCGCGCCGCCCAGCACTTGGTCACCCTGCTGCAAGCCGGGGTGGCAGCTCCCACCCGACCGCTCGCCGAGCTCCCCTGGCTGTCCCCCGCGGAAGCGCACCAGGTGCGCGCCGAGTGGAACGACAGCGCCACCCCGTCCGGCCCAGCGCTGACCGTCTCGGCGTTGGTGGCAGCCACTTGCGCCCGGGTGCCCGACGCAATCGCGGGGAGGAGCGCGCTCTACTGCTGGAGTTACCGCGAACTCGCCCGCCAAGCCCGGCGGGTGGCGCACCGGGTACGCGCTGCGGGCGTCGGTCGGGGCCAGGTGGTGGCCGTCCAGCTCGAACGCTCGCTCGAACTGTTGGCCGCGCTGCTCGGCATCCTCGACCGTGGGGCGGCCTACCTGCCCCTCGATCCTGAGCACCCCGCCGAGCGCCGCGCCGCGATGGTCGCAGACAGCGGCGCGCGCGCGCTGGTTGCGGCCGGTCCGGCCGCGGGAGTTGGCTTGCCCCAAGTCGATCTCGGCCCTGCGACGTTCGCCGAGGAAAAAGCGGCGCGGGAGTTTGGCTTGCCGGGTCCTGACGCCGCCGGGCCAGAAGACCTCGCCTACTTGCTCTATACCTCGGGCTCGACCGGCCAGCCCAAAGGGGTGTGGATTGGCCACCGCGCGGTGGTCAACTTACTGCAGCACTTGGCCGAGCGTCCGGGGCTCCGGCCCACCGACTTGTTGTGGGCGGTCACCACTCCGGCTTTTGACATGTCGGTGGTCGAGCTCTTCTTGCCTCTGGTGGTGGGCGCGCAAGTCGGGCTCGGCCCGCGGGCCGCAACGCGCGATGGCGCACAACTTCACGCTGACTTGATCACCCACCGGGCGACCGTGTTACAGGCCACGCCTGCGACCTGGCAGTTGCTGGTTGAAACCATCCCCAAACCGGGTTGGCGAGGGCAGGTGTGGACCGGGGGAGAAGCCCTGCAGCCGCAGCTGCGGAACGCGCTCGGGGTCTGGTCGCACGCTTTGTGGAACCTTTATGGTCCGACCGAGGCCACGGTTTATGCCAGCAGCTCCCAGCTCACTCTGAGTGGACCGATCACCCTCGGTCGTCCCCTGGCCAACACCCGTTTGCTGATCGCTGATCGCGCGTTACAGCCGGTGCCGATCGGCTGCCGCGGCCAGCTTTTGATCGGCGGGGTGGGGCTCACCCACGGCTACCACCGGCGCCCCCGCCTGAGCGCGACGCAGCTGGTCCCGGATCCGGGGAGCACGGTGCCCGGGGCTCGCCTGCCCGGGGCTCCCCTGCCCGGGGCGCGCCTCTATTTGAGCGGGGACCTCGCCCGTCAGCTGGCCGACGGCTGCATCCAGTGGCTCGGACGGATCGATCAGCAAATCAAATTGCGCGGGGTGCGGATCGAGCTCGGGGAGATCGAACAAGCGCTCAGCGCCTGCCCAGGGGTGAGCGCGGCAGCGGTGATCCTCACCCCAGGTCCCCTGCCCCGGCTCGCCGCTTACCTGGTCCCCTCACCGAACCGCACGCTCGAGGTCACCGCGCTCCGGGCCCAGCTGGCGCTCAAGCTGCCGGCGGTGATGTTGCCGCACAGTTTCACCGTGCTGCCAGCCTTGCCGCTCACCCCCCAGCGCAAACTCGACCGCAAGGCCCTGCCCCTGCCGGAAACCGGGAATTCCTCTGCGGAACAGGAGCTCGAAAGCTTGCCGCAAGACCCGCTGGAGATCCGTCTGCTGACCATCTTCCGCACCGTCTTAAAACAGCCCCAAGCCGGGGCTGACGATGACTTCTTCGCGCTGGGCGGACACTCGCTCTTGGCCAGCCGGGTGCTGGCGCGCATCCGCGCAGAATTTGGGGTCGCGCTCGAGCTGCGCGAGGTGTTCCAAGCGCCCACGGTCCGCGCTCTGGCCTTGCGCTTGCGCCAGCGGCCAAGCACGCTGCCGCTCGATCTGCCGCTGGCCCCCCGCTTGAACCACACCGACCCGGACGCCCGGCTGGTCGGGCCCGTGTCCAAAGCCCAGGAGCGGATCTGGTTTCTCGAACAGCTGGTGCCCGGCACCCCGCTCTATCACCTGGCGGTCGCGTTCGACCTGGCGGACGCCGCCGGGGGGCTCGATTTATCGCGCCTGGCCAGCAACTTTGCGGCTGCGGTGGCCCGGCATGGGATCTTGCGCAGCTGCTTCCAGCTCGATTCTGCGGGACAGCCATGCTTGGCCCCAGTGCGCGGGTTCTCCGCTGTACCCACGGCCGCCCGCTGGCCCGTGGTCGACCTCTGCGGCCTGACGGCTGAAGCTGCAGCGCGAGCGAGCGCGGCCGCGGCACAACTTTTCGTGGTCGCGCCGTTTACGCTCACCCGCGGTCCCTTGTGGCGTGTGGCACTGCTGCGCCGCGCCACCCAGCACACCGCGCTGTTGACGCTCCACCACCTGATCGCGGATGGGGCTTCGCTCGAGCTGTTGCGCCGGGAGTTGCTGCGCGATCCGCGCTCTGAACTCAAGGCGCCACCCTGGACCTATGCCGAGTATGCCGCGTGGCAACGCGCGCGGATCGACCACGGCAGCCTGGCAGGAGAGCTCGAGTATTGGCGGCAGCAGCTCGCGGGCGCGCCCGCGGTCCTCGAACTGCCAGTCGATCGGCCGCGGCCAGTCAGCTGGAGCGTGCGCGGCGCCCGGCAAACGCGACCGCTTGCGCCCGCGGCCATTGCCGGGTTGGTGACCTTGGCCCGACGCACGGAGAGCACGCCGTTCATGGCTTTTACCGCGCTGATCGCGCTCCTCCTCGGCCGCGCCACCCACGCCAACGAGGTCTCTTTGGGCACCCCGGTCGACGGTCGCGATCGTCCTGAGACCCAGGACCTTTTCGGCCTCTTGATCAACCCCGTAGTGTTGCGCCTCCCGTTGCCCGCTTTGGGTTTTGACGCCCTGCTCCGCCGCACCCGCGAGGTGGTCCTCGCGGCCCATGCCCATCGCGAGCTACCCTTCGAGCTGGTGGTCCAAGCGCTGGTTACCGCCGGCCGCAGCAACCATCCGCCGCTGTTTCAGGTGATGGTGACCTATGAGCGCCTGACGGTCGCTGACGCGCTGTCGGGGGAGCGCTGGCAGCCGCGCGAGGTCCACAGCCAAACCGCCAAGTTCGACCTCAGCTGGACCCTGCGGCAAACGGCGGCGCAGGCCGCTGTCTTGGTCGAGTACCCAACCGCTCTCTTCGATCCGAGCACGATCGCGCGTTTCCTCGCCCAGCTGGCGACGTTGGTGCGCGCGGTGGTGGACCACCCTGAGCTCCCGCTCGAACAACTGCCGCTGCTCGCCGACGCCGAAGCGCACCAGGTGCTGTGCGAATGGGCGGGAACGCCGGCGCGCGCCGAGTCAGGCCGCAGCCTCATCGCCCTCTTCCGGCAGATTGCCGCCGCGCGCCCCTACACCGTGGCCGTGGTGGCGGGCGCTGTCTACCTCAGCTATGGCGAGCTCGACCGCCGCCAAGCGCGGCTGGCCAGCCGCCTCAGGGCAGAGGGGGCTGGCCCAGGGCAACTCGTCGGGCTGTGCTGCGCAACCTCCCCGACGGCGCTGGTCGGCTTGCTCGCCACGCTTTGCGCGGGTGCCGCTTACCTGCCGCTCGATCCGCTGCTGCCGCCGCGCCGGCTCGCGGCTTTGCTCGCCGAGGCCGCACCCGCCGTGATCCTCGTCGGTGGCACCCATCCGCTCTTGCCCGCGACGGCCGTGACCTGGGAAATCGAGTCAGCGCCGGGCGTCGTCACGTCGGGCGTCGCAGAGACCGCACCGCGCTTGCCGGACACCAGCGCGAGCGAAGCCAGCACCGAGCTCGCTTATGTCCTCTTCACTTCGGGCTCGACCGGTCAGCCCAAAGCCGTGGCTTGCGCCCATTTGGGGGTGCTCCAGCTGCTTTGCGACCTCGACGCCTGCCGTCCGCTTTGTCCTGGCGACGCTTGCTGCTGGTGGACCCAGCTCGGGTTTGACGTTTCGGTGTGGGAAATCTTCGCGGCCTTAACCGTGGGTGCCACCCTCCACTTGCCGGCGCCAGCGCAGCGCACCGAGGCGGCTCAGCTGTGGCCCTGGCTGGCCCGCGAGCGCATGGTCAGCGCCTACTTGCCCCCCTTCTTGCTCGCGGAACTTTTAGCTTGGCTGCGCCCGGGGAAACGCAGCCTGGCCCTCGCGCGGTTGCTGGTCGGGGTCGAGCCGATCCCGGTCGAGTTGCTGCAGGAGCTGCAAGCCTTGCAGCCGGGTTTGGCGATCATCCATGGCTACGGCCCGACCGAGGCCACCATCTGCGCGACGTTGTACCCGGTTAAGGCAGCACCCCCGCAACGCGGACGCACGCCCCTCGGCCGCCCGGTCAGCGGCACCAGCGTCTATCTGGTGAACCGCACCCTCACCCCGGTTGCGCGCGGGGTGAGCGGCGAAATCGCGATTGCGGGCCGAGGTCTGGCGCTGGGTTACTTGCGGCGACCGCGCCAGACCGCTGCGCGCTTTGTCCCCAACCCGTGGGCGGATCGCGGGACCGTACCGCGAGAAACCCGCCTCTACCGCAGCGGGGACCGGGCCCGCTACCGGGCCGATGGACAGCTCGAGTTCCTCGGCCGGGTGGACCACCAGATCAAGTTGCGCGGCTGGCGCATCGAGCCGGGTGAGATCGAAAGCGTTTTGCGCCAACACCCCGCAGTGAGTTCGGCGGTGGTTCTGGTCCGCAGCGATTGGGTCGCGGACCCGGCGCTCCTCGCGTATGTCGTGCCCACCCCAGACGCCACCGTAGAGAGTGCCCAGCTGCGCGCTTTCTTGGCGGAACGCTTGCCCGCGCCCATGGTGCCCGCAGCCTGCGTTCTGCTCAGCGCCTGGCCGCAGACCCCCAACGGCAAGCTCGACCGCGCTGCCCTGCCCTTGCCGTCCGACCCTACGCTCGTCCCGGCGGGCCGCGCTTGGAGCGAGACGGAGCAGTTGCTCGCGGCCCTGTGGGCGGACTTGCTCCAAGCGTCAGCGCAGCACCCTGAAGACGATTTCTTTGCCCTCGGCGGCCACTCGCTGAGCGCTACCCGGCTGCTCACCCGGCTGCGCCAAGTCTTTGCCGTGGAATTGTCCTTGGCCGCCCTTTTTGCCCAGCCGACCTTGGCGGGTATGGCGGCGCTGATCGACGCGGCTCGCGGGGAAGCCAGGGCCAGCGGACTGCAGCGGGCCCGCACCCCGCTGGTCAAGATCGCGCGCGACCGCGCCTTGCCGCTTTCTGCCGCCCAGGAACGCTTGTGGTTCCTCGCCCGCCTGCTGCCGCAAAGTCCCAGCTATCACCTGGCTTCGGTCCACCACTTGCGCGGACCCTTGTCGCTCCCCGCCTTGGCCGCGGCCTGGCTCGCTGTGGTGGTCCGCCATGAGGTGCTGCACACCGGGTTTGGCGAGCACGATGGCCGACCGCAGGCGCACCTCGTCCCGCCGGCCGTGCAGCTGCCCGTCGTCGACCTCACCGCCCTCGGCGCAGACCCTGGCCGGGCGATCGCCTGGCAACTGGCCACGGCCTTCGCCCACCAGCCTTTTGACCTGGCGCGCGGTCCCCTGCTTCGCCTCCTGCTGCTGCGCCACCGCGCGGACGAGCACCGCTTGCTGGTCAACCTCCACCACATCATCGCGGATGGCTGGTCGTTGGGGCTGCTGGTGCAAGAGCTCGCGCTGCTCTACCGCGCGGGCTGGCGCAACCTGCCCGCCCGGCTCGCGCCGCTCCCCTTCCAATACCTCGACTTTGCTGCCTGGCAGCAACGCATGGCGCAGAGCGCGGTCATGGCCGAACTGCTCGCAGCTTGGCAGCAACAGCTGGCGGGCGCGCGCTACCAGCTCGAACTCCCGTACGATCGGCCGCCCGCGGGCCGCGGTCCTGGCGCGAGCGGACGGCTCGCAACTCGTCTGGACCCGAACCTAGAGGGCGCGCTTCTCCAGCTCGGGCAAACCCAGGGAGCCACCTTGTTCATGGTTCTGCTCGCGGCGTTTGCAGTCTTGCTCCAACGCCTGACCGGGGTCGATGATTTTTGCGTGGGCAGCCCGGTGGCAGGCCGGCGCCAGGCAGAAACCGAGACCATGCTCGGCAGCTTTGTCAACCTCCTGGTCCTGCGGGTCTCTACCGCCGGCCGCCCCGTTTTTGCGACCCTGCTCGAACGCGTGCGCAGCACCGCGCTGTGGGCTTACGCGCATCAGGACCTGCCGTTTGAAACCCTGGTCGAAGCGCTGCGCCCCGCGCGCGAACTCGCGCGTCCGCCGCTCTTGCAAGTGGCGCTCGCGGTGCAGAACATGCCCTGGGAAGCGCCCCGGTTCGAGGGATTGACCACCACTGCGGAAAGCTTGCCGAGCGGAGCCGCCAAGTTCGACTGGGTTCTGGCGTTTTTGCCGGCGAGCGGCCGCGCGGAAGCCGGCCTCGAGGTGGTCACGGAATTTGATCGGGCGCTCTTGGATCCGAGCACGGTCCGGCGCTGGCTGGGGCATTTTGTCAACTTGCTGTACGCGGTGGTCGCTGGGCCCCAACGTCCGATCACCCAGCTGCAGATTTTGTCGGCGGCCGAACGGCAGCGCTTGCTGCGCGAAAGCGACTTGGGGTTGCCCGAGCAACTGGTGCAGCAACTGGTGCAGCAACTGGTGCCCGCCCAAGTGCTGGGTTGGGCCCGCGACACGCCGCACTCGCTGGCGCTCGCTGACCGCACTGTTCAGCTCAGCTATGGCGCCCTCGGCGCGCGCGCCACGGCGCTCGCGCTCCGCTTGCGCCAACCCGGGCTCACCGCCGAAGCCGTGGTCGCGACCGCGTTCGCGCGCAGCCCGGAAATGGTCATCGCCCAGCTTGCGGTGCTCCTCGCGGGCGGCGCTTATTTGCCGCTCGATTTGAGCTTACCGGCAGAGCGGCTCCGCTTCCTGCTGCGTGACGCCAGGGTCGCGCAGGTTCTCACCCTGAGGTCGCTGGTCGAGCAAGTGCAGCCGCTGGTGGCCGCAGGCATGCGGGTCGACACCGTGGGCCAGGATGAGCCCGAGCCTGCGGGTACGGTCTGGTCTGCCGGGTTCGACCTCGGCAAAGCCGGGCCGCTCCGCCTCGCTTACTGGATCTACACCTCGGGTTCGAGCGGACAACCCAAGGCCGTGGTCCTCTCCCACGGCGGGCTCGCTAACTTGGTCGGGTGGCACCGCGAGACCTACGCGCTCGCGCCCGGCCATCGGCTGAGCCAGGTCGCCGGGCTCGGCTTTGACGCCTCGGTGTGGGAGATCTGGGCCAGCCTCGGCGCGGGGAGCAGCTTGTGGCTGGCCCCTGAGCCGGTGCGCACCACGGCCGCTGCACTGCTCGCATGGCTGGCCGCGGCGCGGATCACCCACAGCTTCTTGCCCACGCCGCTCGCTGAAGCGGTGTTCGCGGAAACTCCGCCGCGCGGGCTGACGCTCCAGGTATTGCTCACCGGCGGCGACCGCTTGCAGCGCCGCCCACCGCCTGATTTTGCCGCGACCGTGGTCAATCACTACGGTCCGACCGAAGCCACGGTCGTCGCGACTGCCGGCCGCGTGGCCGCTGCCCCTGGCCCTTTGCCCACGATCGGCCGCCCGATCGCCAACTGTCGGGTGCGGCTGCTCGACCGCCATGCGGCGCTCTCGCCCTTCAAGGTCCCGGGCGAGCTCTGTTTGGGCGGCATCGGCCTCGCCCGCGGCTATTCGGGTCGAGCGGCTGCGACCGCAGCCGCCTTTGTGCCGGATCCCTGGACGGAAACACTGGGTGAACGGCTGTACCACAGCGGGGACCGGGTACGCGCGCAAGACGACGGCAGCCTGGAATTCCTCGGCCGTCTGGATCAGCAAGTCAAGGTGCGCGGTTTCCGCATCGAACCCGCAGAAATCGCCGCGGTGCTCAGCACCCATCCCGACCTCAGCGCGGCCGTGGTCGTGCTGCGACCGGACTGGCCGAACGGCGAAGCGCTAGTCGCCTATGGCGTGGCGCGGACAACGGTGCCGCCCCAAAGCTCCGAGCTCCGCGACTTCTTGCGCCAGCGCTTGCCCGAGCCCATGGTGCCCGCGGCCTTTGTGCTGCTGCCGCAACTGCCCATGACCCAAAACGGCAAGGTCGACCGCACGGCCTTGCCGTTGCCCGCGCCCGGGGAACGGCAACGTCCGGCGACCGGCCCGGTCGAAACCGCGCTGGCAGAGATCTGGCAAGAAGTCTTGGGCGGCGAACTGCCGCTCGCTGACGACGATTTCTTTGCCCGCGGCGGCCACTCTTTGGCCATCACCCGAGTGCTGGCGCGGATCCGCAGCAGCTGGGGCGTCGAGCTCTTGCCCGCCGAGCTATTCCAAGCGCCCACGATCGCCGCGCTGGCACGCACGCTCGCCGCGCGGTTGGCCGGGCCGGGGCCAGCGGTCCTGCCGCCGCTTTTGCCGCAAGCCACGGCCGGGGAGGACTGGCCGCTGTCTTGGGCGCAGCAACGCCTGTGGTTTTTGCAGCGTCTGGAACACGCTTCGGCGGCGTACCACATCCCGCTGGCGCTGCGTTTGGACGGGCGCCTGGAGCCCGCGGTACTCGCCGCGGGTCTGCAGCACATCGTGGCCCGTCACCACGCCTTGCGCACTGCGTTTGTCGACGCTCCCGCGGGGCCCAAGCAGCGGGTGGTACCCCTTCCCGACCTGGTTCTCGCGGAGATTGACCTCCGCCAGCTGGGCCGCCAAGCGGAAAGCGAAGCCATGGCCCGCGGCCGCGACCTCGCACGACGTCCGTTCGACCTCACGGCTGGGCGCTTGCTGCGCGCCGCGCTCCTGCGCCTCGCCGACGACCAGCAGGTGTGCGTCCTGGTGCTCCACCACATTGCCGCAGATGGGTGGTCGCTCGGGGTCTTGCTCGCCGAACTCGAAAGCTTCTACAACGCGGTCCAGCGCGGCCGGAGGCCGAGCTTGCCGGCCTTGCCGGTGCAGGCTGCGGACCACGCCTTGTGGCAGCTGGCCAGCGAAGCTGCGGGTTTCCTCGCGCCGCAGCTGGCCTCCTGGCGGGCCCGCCTGGACGGCGCGCCCCCCTTTTTGGACCTCCCCGCCGACCGTCCGCGCACGGCGCCGGACGGCGCGCCAGGTGGGCTCGTGCGGCTGCGCCTTCCCGCCGCGTTCACGGGTCGGCTGGCACCGCTCGGACGCGCGCTCGAGGCCACCCCTTTCATGCTGCTGCTCGCGGGCTGGCTGGCGTTTCTCGGCCGTCTGGCCGGGGTCAACGACCTGCTGGTCGGGTCTCCGGTCGCTAACCGCCGTCACCCGGCGCTCGAACCGCTGATCGGCTTTTTCGTCAACACCCTGGTGCTGCGCGGCGACCTTTCCGGCCGTCCCACTTTCCGCCAGTTGGTCGCCCGGGTGCGGCAAGAGGTGCTCGCCGCGCTGGGACATCAGGACTTGCCGTTCGAGCGCCTGGTCGAGGCGCTCGACCCGCCGCGGCAGCTCGCCGTCCACCCGGTGTTTCAAGTGCTCTTCGCGCTGCAAGACCCGGTCCGCCCGTTCGCGCTGACCGGCATTGCCGCGTCGTCCGTGCCGCTCGAGACGCACACCAGCAAGTTCGACCTCGCCCTTTTCGCCAGCATCAACCGCGCTTGGGGGGCGGTGGATCTCGTGGTGGAATTTGCGGCAGCCTGGTTCGATCCCACCACCGCAGCGCGCTGGCTCGCCCGCTATGCCGTGCTGCTGGATGGGTTGACGGAAGCGCCCGAGCGCCCGCTCAGCACGCTGTCGCTGCTCACCCTGGCGGAACAGCACCAGGTGCAGATCGCCTGGCAAGGCAACGCCAGCGAAGCCCCTGCACCCGATCTGGGAGCGCTCTTGGCTGGGTTTGCCCTGAAGCATCCCGATTCCATGGCGCTCAGTCAAGGCGAAGCACGGCTCAGCTACGGGCAGCTCATGGAGCGGGCCGGAGCGCTTGCGGCTGAACTCAGCCGCCGCGCCCTCGGTCGGGAACAGCTGGTCGGGCTTTATCTCGAGCGTTCGCTCGAACAGCTGGTCGCGGTGCTCGCGGTGTTTTCTGCCGGGGCGGTCTGCCTACCCCTCGATCCTGGTCTGCCCCCCGCTCGGCTCGCCCACATGCTGACCGCGGTGCCGGTGGGCTTGTTGCTGTGGAACTCCGACGGGCTGGCGGCAGCGTCCCTGCCTGAGCTGCCCCTCGCCCAGGTGCCCCCACCCCAGCTCGACCTCGCGGGATGGAACCGCCTGGCCACCCGCTCCGCCCCCCCGGCCCGACCCCGCGAACCGTGGCCCGAACAGCTGGCCTATGTGCTGTTCACTTCGGGTTCGAGTGGACGGCCCAAGGGCGTGGCCATGACCCAAGACAGCCTCTCCCGGCTGATTGCATGGCAGCGCTCGCACTCAGCAGCTAGGGCTAAAACTTTACAATTTGCGTCCTTGAGCTTTGATGTTGCGTTTCAGGAGATCTTCTCGACCTGGGCGAGCGGCGGCGAGTTGGTGCTGCTCCGCGAACCCGAACGGCAAGATCCCGTTGCCGTGCTGGCACGCCTGGCCGAGCAGCGGGTCGAGCGGCTGTTCTTGCCCGCAATCGCGCTCCAGCAGCTGGCGGTTGCAGGGTGGCCCAGCAGCCGTTGTCACGCCCTGGGTGAGATCATCACCGCCGGGGAGCAGCCGCGGCTGAACGGGGCGGTCGCCGAGTTTTTGGCGGGTTGGCCCGCCGGGGTTTTTGCCAACCAGTACGGGCCCACGGAAACCCACGTGACCGTGGCCAGCGCCTGGACTGCGCGCGACCGTCCATGGCCGGAGCTGCCGCCGATCGGGCGTCCGCTGCCGCACGTCCGGGCTTACCTGCTGGACGCGCAGCTCGCGGTCTCCGGCATCGGGGTCCCGGGTGAACTCTGGCTCGGCGGTAAAGCCTTAGCCCGCGGCTATGCGCGCGCCCCTGGCCGCACGGCAGAACGCTTCTTGCCCGATCCTTTCTGCTCCGTACCGGGCGCCCGGGTCTACCGCAGCGGGGACCTGGCGCGCACCAGCGCGGACGGCCAGCTGCACTTTCTCGGACGCAACGATCAGCAGGTCAAAGTGCGGGGCTTTCGCCTCGAACCCAGCGAAATCGAAGCCCTGCTCGAAGCCCAGCCCGGCGTCCGCCAAGCCGTGGTCGGGGTGCGCGGCAGCGGGCTTGGAGCGCGGCTGGTCGCCTGGATCGTGGGGATTAGCCCTGAGGTGGATTTGCCGGGCTTGCGCCGTGCGCTCGCCGCCTTGCTGCCCGAGCCCATGGTGCCGAGCGTGTTCGTCCCGCTCGTCGCCTTGCCCCAGACCGCGACGGGCAAGCTCGACCGCCGCGCCCTGCCGCAGCCCCCGGCCGAGAGCGGCGCTTCAAGCCGCCCGCTCAATCCGCTCGAAGAAGTGGTCGCCACCCTCTGGAGCGAGCTCCTCGGGCGCGCGTCGCTGGCGCCGGAGGACGACTTTTTCGCCCTCGGCGGTCATTCCCTGCTCGCCACCCAACTGGTCTCGCGGTTGCGCTCCACCCTCGGGGTCGAACTCCCGTTGCGCACCGTGTTCCACGCCCCGACGTTGCAAGCGTTCGCCGCGGCCCTCGCCGCGGCTCGTGGCCTCGCGCCCCCGGCTTTGCCGCCGATTGAACCGCTCGTCCGGGCTCCGGGGATGCTGTTCGTGCCTTCGTTTGCGCAGCAGCGGCTGTGGTTTCTCGCACAGCTGGAACCGGGCAGCAGCGCTTACCACTTGCCCTTGGCTTGGCGGTTGGAGGGCACCCTCGACAGCACGGCTTTAGCCGCTGCGCTGGCCCAAGTGGTCGCGCGACATGAGGGCTTGCGCAGCGCATTTCCCGCCCACGAAGGCCAGCCCCGGCTGGCGATCTGGCCGCAGCTGACCCTCCCGCTCCCGCGCATCGACCTCACGGCAGTGGCAGAAAAGTGCGAACGCGAAATCGCGCGTTGGGTCCAGGCAGCCGCGCGCGAACCCTTCGATCTCGCGCCAGGACCGCTCGTCCGCATGCAAGTGCTCAGGATCAGTGCGCACGACCACGTCCTCTTGCTCACGCTCCATCACCTGATCGCCGATGGTTGGTCGTTGGGGGTGCTCGCGCGGGAGCTGGCCGCGCTGTATCAGGCGCGGATCGCGGGTCAGCGGTTGCTCCTCCCGGCCTTGCGCGTGCAGCCTGCGGATCATGCGGCCTGGCAAGCCGCGTGGCTGGGCGATCAGCTCGCGGATCAGCTGGCTTACTGGCGCGAGCAGCTTCTGGGGGCGCCCGAGTTGCTCACCTTGCCGCTCGATCGACCGCGGGGCGCGCTCGCGGCAGCGCGCGGTGCGACCTGCTCGGTGACCTTGCCGGAGGATCTGTGGGTGGCCTTGCGCGGGCTCGGGGTAGCGCACCAGGCGAGTGGGTTCATGGTGCTGTTAGCCGCTTGCGCCGTGCTCTTAAGCCGTTGGTCGAACGCGTCCGACATCTTGCTCGGCACCCCGATTGCGGGCCGCAATCAGCTCGAGCTCGAAGGGTTGATCGGCCTTTTCGTCAACACCCTGGTGCTCCGCGCGCGGCTCGACCGCGATCCCCCACTAGCCGAGTTCATCGCCACCGTGCGCGCGGACTTGCTCGCCGCGTACGCGCACCAGGACTTGCCGTTTGAGAAGCTGGTCGAAGCCCTGGCGCCGACCCGCAGCTTGAGCCATTCACCGCTTTTTCAAGTGATGTTCGCACTGCACCACGCAGCGCGCCCGCAACTCACCCTGCCGCAGCTCGCCGTGGTGTCGCTGCCCAGCTATGGCGGGCACCCCAAGTTCGATCTCTCGCTCGATCTCCAGCCAGTTCCGGCGGGCCTTGAACTCACGGCCGAATACCGCAGCGACTTGTTCGACGCCACCACGGTGGCGCGGCTGCTCGACCACTTCCGCTGGTTGCTCGCCGACTTCAGTGCTGGCAGCGACCGTCCGCTGTCGCACCTGGTCTGGCTGAGCCCAGCGGCGGTGCAGCAGTTGTTGGAGTGGAACCCGCTGACCGGGCAGCCTGCCGGGCCCGGGGTGGTGGCGCGCTTCTTCGCGTTGGCCGAGCGCACTCCCGCAGCCCTGGCGCTGGTCTGTGAGTCGGAGTTTTTGAGCTACGGCGAGTTGGCCGCACGCGGCGAACAGCTCGCCCAAGGGCTCGCCCAGCACGGAATCGCGAGCGAAGATCGCGTCGCGCTGCTGCTGCCACGCAGCCTCGAGATGGTGATCGCCTTGTGGGGAGTTTTGGCCGCCGGTGCCGCGTATGTGCCGCTCGACCCCGAGCATCCCCCCTTGCGGTGGGCGCAGTTGCTGGCAGATTCTGGCGCTTGCTGGATGCTCAGCACGCCGTCTTTGGCGGGGCAGCTGCCCGCCGACCAGCGCCCGCCGTGGCAGTCAGTGGACGCGCTGCTCGCTTTGCCCTCCGCCGCGCGGTCCGTCCGCGCCCTCGGGGCAGACGCGCTCGACTTGAGCCTCGCTTACGTGATCTACACTTCGGGTTCAAGCGGGCAGCCCAAAGGGGTGGCGGTGACGCGGGCCGCGCTCGCCGCCCATGTGGCAAGCGCAGCGCAGGTTTACGGCTTGGGCCCCGACGACCGGGTGTTGCAATTTGCGTCGCTCGCTTTTGACACCAGCGTCGAAGAGATCTTTCCCCCCTTGACCCACGGCGCCACGGTGGTGCTCACCCGCGCCGTGCTGCTGGCGGATGCCCCGCAGTTTTTTGCCGCGGTGGCGCGCCTTGGCCTGACCGTGCTCGATCTGCCCACCGCTTTCTGGCATCAGCTGATGGCCACGGTGGCCCGCGAGCCCGTGACCCTGCCGCGCGCCCTGCGGCTCACCATCTTGGGCGGCGAGGCCGCGCTTTCCGCGGGACTGACCGCCTGGCAGGGCTGGACCCTGGCGCAGGTCCGCTTGATCAACACTTACGGTCCCACGGAAGCGACCGTGGTCGCCACCCATTGGTGGGCGCCGGACGGAAAAGCTCTGGGTTGCGCGCCAGCTCCCGCGCGGCCGCCCGACCCTGGCCAGCGCCCCGCGCGGTTGCCGATCGGCCGTCCGTTCGCCCACGCCACCGCCTGGGTTTTAAGTCCGCGGCAAGAGCTGCTGCCGATCGGGGTTGCGGGCGAACTCCTGCTCGGCGGCCACGGTCTGGCACGCGGTTACCTCGACCGCCCGCGCGAGACGGCGGTCCGTTTCCTTCCCGATCCCTGGGTCATGAGGGCTGGCGCGCGCCTCTACCGGACCGGTGATCTGGCCCGTTGCCGCGCCAGCGGCGACCTCGAATTCCTCGGCCGGATCGACGCCCAGCTCAAAGTCCGCGGTTTCCGCCTCGAACCCGGTGAAGTGGAAGCCCTGCTCTTGACTGCGCCCGGCGTGCGGCAAGCCGCGGTCGGGCTGCCGCCACCCGGCGAGAGCGGACCCGCTGCCGCGTCCGAGCTGACCGCCTGGCTGGCGCTCGAGCCGGGCACCGCGGTCAGCGCGCTCAAGGCGTGGCTGGCACTGCGGCTGCCCAGCTACCTAGTGCCCCGCCACTGGGTGGTGCTGCCCGCCCTCCCACTCACCCCAAACGGCAAGCTCGACCGCCGCGCGCTGCCTGCACCCGAGCGCTCGACGCGCGCCGGGTCAGAGCTGCCGCGTCAGCCGCTCGAGCAAGCGCTGGTCGAGATCTGGCGCGAAGTCCTGGCTATCCCAGCGCCTGGCATCCACCAGAATTTCTTCGAGCTGGGCGGCCACTCTCTGCTCGCGACGCAGGTCTTGGCGAGGATCCGCCGCACCCTGGCCCTCGACTTGCCGCTGCGCGAGTTTTTCGCTGCGCCCACGATCGCCGAGCTCGCCGCGCGTATCTCCGCGCTTTGGGCGCAAGACGTCACCGCCAGAGCTCTGCCCTGGCCAGCGCTCGAACCCTTGCCGCGGACTGGACCCCTGCCGCTGTCGCCCGCGCAGCAGCGCTTGTGGTTCTTGAGCCGGCTCGAACCGGAAAGCGTGGCCTACCACGTCCCGCTTGGGGTTGATCTCCGCGGACCGATCGAGGTCGGTGCGTTGCGCGCTGCGTTGCGCGCGGTTTTGGCGCGGCATGAAGCGCTGCGCACCACCTTCGCTGAGCAAGACGGACAGCCCTACCAGGTGATCCACCCCGACCATGACGAGTTCAGCGGGCTCTTGCAAGTCGATCTTTCGACCATCGGCCGCAGGGACCCACGCGCGGCGCAAGCACTGGTCGGACGGCTCGCGGCCGAGCTGATCGCAAGTCCCCTGGACCTCGCGCGCGGTCCGCTGATCAAAACCCAGCTCTTCCGCCACCATGCCGAACACCACGTGCTGCTGGTGCTGCTGCACCACATCATCACCGATGGCTGGTCGCTCGGGATCTTCCTGCGCGAACTGGGACAGCTTTACGCCGCTGACTTGCAAGGAGCGAGCAGCGCGGATTTGCCGCGACTGCCGCTGCAATATGCCGACTATGCCGGGTGGCAACAGCAAGTCTGGACCAGCGGGTTGCTGGCGCGCCAGCTGGATTTCTGGCGCCACACCCTCATGCCCGCAGAAGTCACCCTCGAGCTGGCCACGGACCGCCCGCGACCGCGAGTGCCGTCGTCTCGGGGGACGGCGCTGGTGCGTCCTTTTTCCGCAGCAGCAGCCCGGGCTGTAGAAGACCTCGGACGCGAGTTTGCCACCACGCAGTTCATGACCCTGCTCGCCGCACTCGCTGCCACCTTGTTCCGCGATCAGGGCGGCAGCGACCTCCGCTTCGGTTTCCCGGTGGCTAATCGGCAGCGGCTCGAACTCGAACCGCTGATCGGCTTTTTCGCCAACACCCTGGTGTTGCGTCTCCGGCCTGAAGCTCGCGGGTCTTTTGCCGAACTTTTGCAGCAGACCCAAAAGCAGACCTTGGACGCGCTCGCCCACCAGGACCTGCCGTTTGAGCGCTTGGTCGAAGCGCTGCAACCCGCGCGGCAGCTGAACACCAACCCGCTGTTTCAGCTGCTGTTCGCGCTGCAAAACGCCCCGCTGCCCCGCTTGGAACTGGGCGAGTTGCAGTTCGCTCCGCTCGACTTGCACACCCAAACCGCGAAATTCGATCTCGCCTTCTTCTGTGGCGACAGCGCCCAAGGCCTCTTGGCCGGGGTCGAACTGGCCACCGACTTGTTCGATCACACCACGGTCCTGCGCCTGCTCAACCGCTGGGACCGGCTGTTGGTCAGCGCGGCTGCCGCTCCCGGGCGGGCGCTCGCAGACTTGCCTTGGCTCGCGCCCGCAGAAGCCCATCAGCTGGTGGTCGAGATGGGTCCTGACCCTTGCCCGCAAGGGATCTTGCCCCCGGCCCAGCGGTGCTTCGCGCAAGCTCTGGCCACGCCCGCCCGGATCGCGCTCAGCGCCGACGGGATGGGCTTCTCCTACGGCGCACTGACCGCCCAGGCGGCGGCCTGGGCCGAACGGCTGGCGGCGCAGGGGGTCGGTGCAGAGCACGTGGTCGCGCTCGCGGTCGACGGCACACCCCAGTCGTTGGTCGCGCTGCTCGCGGTGTTATGGGCGGGCGCGGCATATTTGCCGCTCGATTTGACCCTGCCGCGCGCTCGCCTCGCGGCACTGCTGGCGTTGTCGGACGCGCGCGTGCTGCTCGCCACAGGGCCCGCCCGCGGGGGGCCCGCCGGCGGGCTCGAGTTCACCGCAGGGACGGTGCTCACGCTGACGGCGGATGCGCCGCTCGGCGCGGACCGCGTCTTGCCGCCTGCAGCCGCGCGGTGTGACGGGCGGCTGGTCTACTTGCTCTTCACTTCCGGCTCGACCGGGCAGCCCAAAGGCGTGGCCATGCGCGATGACACGGCAGCGCGCTTGCTCACCTGGCAGGTGGCGCGCTCGCCCCGGCCGGACCTGCGGACCCTGCAATTTGCCGCGCTCGGGTTCGACGTTTCTTTCCAGGAGATTTTTGCGACGTGGAGCGCTGGCGGGGAGTTGCGCTGGGTCGACCCAGCCACCCGGCGCGACCCGCAGGCCCTGCTCCAACTTCTGCAGGCGACAAGGGTGCGGCGCCTCTTCCTGCCTTTCGTGGCGTTGCAGCAGCTCGCCGAAAGCGGACGCGCTGCGCCGCAAGTGCCCCCCCTCCAAGAGATCGTGACCGCGGGCGAACAGCTGCGCGCGAGCGGGTCGGTGGTGGCGTTTGCCCGCCGCTTGCCGGGCCTCGTCCTCGACCATCAGTACGGCCCCACCGAAGCGCATGTGGTGACGGCCGAACGCCTGGACGGGGATCCTGGCGCCTGGCCAGAACTGCCGTCGATCGGCCGTGCGTTGCCGCAGCACCGCGTCCTGGTGCTCAGCCCCAGCTGGACGGTCCAGGCCATCGGCGTGCCCGGTGAGCTGGGCTTGGGCGGGGCCCTGGCCCGCGGTTATTTTGCCCGTCCGGGGTGGACGGCTGAGCGTTTCCTGCCCGGGTTCGACAGCGCCACCCCCGGCGAGCGGCTGTACCGCACCGGGGATCTCGCCCGCTACACCGCGGATCTGCGCCTGGAATTCCTCGGCCGCGTCGATCGTCAGGTCAAGGTGCGGGGTTACCGCGTCGAGCCCGGGGAAGTGGAAAGCGTGCTGGAGCAACACCCCGCCGTGCGTCAAGCAGTGGTGGTGGCCATCGGCCAAGGCCCCGCCACCCGCCTGGTCGCTCATCTCGTGGCCGTCCCAGACCAGCTGCTGGTGCCCGCGGAAGTGCGGGCTTTTCTCCTGCGCCAACTCCCCGACTACCTGGTGCCGAGCCAGTTGCTCCCCTGCGCTGACTTGCCGCTCACCCGCAGTGGCAAGGTTGACCGCCGCGCCCTGGCGGCGCTTGCGGCGGGGTCAGCTGGTGGGCCGGCGGCGGCGAGCCTATCGGCGAGCCTGTCGGCGAGCCTATCGGCGAGCCTGTCGGCAAGCCTGTCGGCGAGCCAAAGCTTGCCGCGCGATCCGCTCGAAGACGTGGTCGCAGCGATCTGGCAGGAACTCCTCCCCGTCCCTGCAGGGGGCATCCACGAGGATTTCTTCGCGAGCGGTGGGCATTCTCTGCTGGCGACCCAAGTCCTCGCCCGCATCCGCAGTCAGCTGGGGGTCGAGCTGCCTTTGCGCGAGCTGTTCATCGCGCCCACCATCGCGGGGCTCGCCCGTGCGATCGCCGCGCAGCTCAGCGGCGCCGGGGAGAGCGCGGCTTGGCCACCGCTGCACCGGGTGTTGCGCCACGCGCCCCTGCCGCTGTCCCCCGCCCAACAACGGCTGTGGTTTCTCGCCCGGCTGCAACCCGAAAGCGCGGCTTACCACGTGCCGCTCGCGCTCGAACTGCGCGGGACGCTGGTGGTCAGCGCCCTCGACCAGGCACTGCGCGGGCTCACCGAACGCCATGAGTCGTTGCGCACCACCTTCAGCGAAAACGACGGCCAACCGTTCCAAGTCATCCACGACTCGAATTGGGGGATCGCCTTGCCCCAAGTCGAGTTGACCGCGCTCGCGCCGCATCACGCTCGCGCCCAAGTCACGCAGCTCGGTGCCCGGACAGCGCGTACACCTTTTGACCTCGAACGCGGGCCTCTGGTGCGGGCCCGGCTGTTTCGCCTGGACCCGCAATGCCACCTGCTGTGGTGGGTGCAGCACCACGTGATCACCGATTTGTGGTCGTTGGGCATCTTGGTGCGCGAACTCGGGCAGCTCTACCGCGCCGCCGTCGCGGGAGAGGTCAGCAGCTTGCCCCCGCTCGCGCTGCAATACGCAGATTACGCGGCGTGGCAACAGCGCGCGCTGGCGCAGGGCCTGCTGCAAGACCAGCTGCACTTCTGGCAGCAACAGCTCGCGGACCTACCCGCCACCCTCGAACTTCCCCTCGACCGCCCGCGTCCGGCCCTACTCGCTGACGCGGGTGGCACCGTCGCCTGGACCTTTTCCCAGAGCGCAGCGAGCGCGGCCCGCGCCCTCGGCCGGACCTGCGGCGCGACCTTGTTCATGACGTTGCTCGCCGCTTTCGGGCTCACCCTCGCGCGGCACTGCAACCGCAGCGACCTGGTGCTCGGCTCGCCGGTCGCCAACCGTCGTCGGCTGGAGCTCGAACCGCTGATCGGCTTTTTCGTCAACACCCTGGTGCTCCGCTTGAAGCTCACTCGCGGGGAGTCCATGGCCCAACTCTTGCCGCGGGTGCGGGCCCAGGCGCTGGCGGCTTTTGCCCACCAGGACTTGCCATTCGAGCAGCTGGTCGAAGCGCTCGAACCCGCACGCCAGCTCAACGCGCATCCGCTCTTCCAAGTCTTTTTCGCGCTGCAAAACGCGCCCGTGCCCCAGCTCGAACTACCCGGCCTGACGATTGAGCCACTGCCCAGCGAAACCCACAGCGCCAAGTTCGACCTCGCGCTCTTTTGCGGCGAAACCCCGGATGGACGCTTGCTCGCGGTGTTGGAGTTTGCCACCAGCCTGTTCGACCGCACCACGATCGCGCGCCTGCTCCACCACCTCGATGCCGGGCTGACCGCGGTGGGCCAAAAGCCCGAAGTCCCGCTCGACCGCCTGACCCTGCTCCCCCCAGCTGCCGAGCACCAGCTGCGCTGCGAGTTCCACGGCCCGCCTGCCGCGCCCGCGAGCTGTCTCACGGTGGTCGGCCAGCTCGCGCGCAGCACGGCGCAGTGGCCAGCCACGATCGCGCTCAGCTCCGCGGATCGCCAGCTCAGCTATGGCGAACTGTGGCGGGAGGTCGTGGCCGGGGCGCTGTACCTCAAAGCGTTGGGGGTGGACGCAGAAACCTGTGTCGCGATCGAAATGGAGCCGGGGCTCGCGCGGACCGCGCTGCTCTGGGCCGTGCTCGCAGCTGGCGCGGCCTACTTGCCGCTCGACCCCGGCAGTCCGGCGGAGCGCCGCGCCCACGCCCTAGACGACGCGGCAGCGGCAGTGCTGATCACGGACGACCTGCACCGTTCGCCCGCTTGGGCTGCCGAGCGCTTTCCCCGGATCGCGCTGGCAGACGGCTGGCACTGCGCTCCGGGCGCGCGGCTTGAGGGTCCGCAACCCCTTCCCACCCTGCCGGTCGTGGTCCATCTGGAGCAGCTGGCCTACGTGATTTTCACTTCGGGTTCGACCGGGCGGCCCAAAGGCGTGCAGATCCCCCACCGCGCGCTGAGCAATTTCCTCGCGGCCATGGCCGAGCGTCCTGGGCTGAGCCGCAGCGACTGCTTCCTGGCGACCACCACCCTCGCGTTTGACATTGCGGTGCTTGAGCAGCTGTTGCCGCTGCTCCATGGCTGTCGGGTGGTGCTGGTCGCGCGCCAGGTCGCGAGCGACGGCCTCGCCCTGGCCCACGAGATCGCGGCGCAACGGGCGACGATGCTGCAGGCCACGCCAGCGACCTGGTACTTGCTCTTGGCCGCTTCCTGGACTGCTGGGCCCGAGCTGCGCCGACTGTGCGGGGGGGAAGCTTTGCCCCGGGCGCTCGCCGATCGTCTGGGCGCCGACGGCGCCGAGTTGTGGAACCTCTATGGCCCCACCGAAACCACGGTTTGGTCCGCAGCCGGGAGGGTGGGCAGCGCCGGGCCGGTCACCCTCGGCCAGCCGCTCGCAGCCACTGCGATCCACCTGCTCGACCGCGCCCTCATGCCCGTACCGCTCGGCGCCGTCGGTCAGGTGCTGATCGCAGGTCAAGGTCTCGCTCGCGGCTACGCCGGCCGTCCGGGCTTGAGCGCGGAACGCTTCCTCCCCGATCCCCTGAGCCAAGAAGCAGGCCAGCGCCTCTATTTGACTGGCGATTTGGCGCGCCGTCTGGCCGACGGCCAGATCCAGGTGCTCGGTCGCTGGGACCAGCAAGTCAAGGTGCGCGGTTTCCGCATCGAGCTGGGCGAAATCGAAACCGCGCTGGC
>CAZCOV010000005.1:0-47202 GCA_964499975.1 uncultured Thermoanaerobaculia bacterium | reverse complement strand
TGCGTGGAGTTGGTAGGGAGGGCGGTTCTCGTCCATAACTTCAGGATAACACCGTCACGGGCTCGGGATTGGTCTTGATTTTAACGTGCCTTTGGCCGCAGGCACCACCACAGAAGGAAAGATAAAGACCAGCAACTGGCAGCCCGCGCTAGGAGCGCGGCTTGGATTTTTGTTCTAGAGCGGCCAGCGCCTGTTGCTGACGGGCTGCATCTTGGGGACGCCCCCAGGCTTGGTAGAGGGCGATCAAGCCGCGATACGCTTGTCGCCGATAGATCACATCGGTTTCTTGGGTGGTCGCTAGCAGGAGTTCTTCGGCTTCAGGAAAACGTCCGAGCGCGGTCAGACAGCGCCCGAGCGCGATCCGCGGCCGCACGACTTCGGGCACCCGGTGCGGCTCGTGGTCCCGCCCCAGTGCCAGAGCGCGACGCAGTAGGGGCTCGGCAACCCTGGGGTTCCCCAAGTCGAGCTCGAGCTCCCCCAGACTGCCCAGCGGACTTGCGAGCAACGAGTGGTTGGGGCCAAAGCTTTGCTCGCGAATTTTGATCACTCGCTGGTAAAGCGGCACGGCTTCTTCGCGGGGGCCGACTTGTTTGAGGATTTCTGCCAGGTTGCGCAAAGGGGTGGCGACGTCCACGTGGTCATGACCGAGCGCGGCTTCGTAGACCGCGACGCTCTGCTCAAAATACCGACGGGCGCGGGCAGAATCGCGCTTTGAGCGGTACACCAGCCCTAAATTGTTGAGGCTAGCCGCCACTTTTGCGTGGATTTCACCAAAAGCCTTCTTGCGGATCGCGAGCGCGCGTTCCAGATCAGCGATCGCGGCCGCGGGATCACCACTGGCATTGAGCAGCAGTCCGCGTTGGTTCAAGACCTCGGCAAACCGCGGATGCTCCGGCCCATAAGCCCGCTCGACGAGAACCAGCGCGCCTTCGTACTGGGCGCGCGCCCCGGCGAGATCGTTGGTGAAACGCAAGGCATTGGCGAGCAAGGCCAGCGCGTTGGCGATATGGGGATGGTCCGGCTCATAAACGCGACCCAAGATGTTGATCGCCCGTTCGAGCTGCTGCTTGGCAACCTCGAATTCGCGCACTTCGATCAAGACTTCGCCCAAGTTCATCAACACCAGGCCAACTTCCGCGTCGTCAGGACCGAGCCGCGCTTCGAGGATCGCGAGCGCGTGCTCTTGATCCTGGCGCGCGGCCTCGTAGTTGCCCTGGAGCATGAAAACTCGTCCTGACTCCGCCAGAACACGGGCGACTTCCGGGTGATCCGGCCCTAAAACATGCTGACGAATCCGCAGTACCTCTCCGAGAATGCGTGCCGCGGTTGCCAAGGAGCCGGGCTCCCCGGTTTCGGCGTTGAGTCGGGCTTGCGCGAACAATGCTGCTGCAAGCCCCAAAGCATCCTCGCCAGGGGCTTCACGACGCAAGCGCACCGCAGCATCGAGCAGGGTCTTGGCTTCTGCGAAGTGGGCCAGCTCACGGTAGACGTCGCCCATCAAGATCATCATGTCCGCCTGCAGCTCGGGCTGCCCCTCAAGCCCCTCGACAACTTGCCACGCACCGCGATCGAGCAGCTGGCGGGCGGTGACGGCTTCGCCTTTGGAACGGGTTGGGGCAGACACCGCGAACAAGCCGCGCAGGAACTCCGAGACCCGGGTGGCATGAGCGGCTGCGCGCCGCGCGCGATCGCGTTCCCAGGTCAACTGCAAGGTGTAATAGACCGCGAGGGCCACGATCAAGACCAGGGCTGCGGCAGCGGTGAGCGAAGCTGCGGCATTGCGGCGGACGAATTTGCTGACCCGATAAACCAGGGTGTCAGCGCGCGCGGCCACTGGGCGACCTTGCAAATAGCGTTCGATGTCGTCGATCAGCTGGGCCACCGAACCATAGCGCCGTTCGGGCTCCTTGCGCAGCGCCATCAACAAAATGCGGTCGAGGTCGCCGGCAAGTTCACGCTGTAGCCGCAATAGGGTGGTGCTCCGCGCCTCGCTGATCGCGGCGCTGTCGATTTCGCTCTCGCCTGGGCGATGCATCTCCTTCCGCGTGATCACGGTCGACGGCCGGGATGGCTCGGCCTGAGCAATCGCCCGCGCCACCGCGAGCGCCTCGGATTCAGCCACCGGGTAGGGCCAACACCCGGTGAGCAGCATGTAAAGCAGCAGTCCGAGCTGATAAACATCCGAAGCCGTGGTGACCTGTCCGCCCCGCACTTGTTCGGGACTGGCGAACATCGGGGTCATCAGCCGGGTGTCGGTCCGGGTCAGGTGGGTAGCGGCTTCCGGGTCGAGCAGCTTGGCGATCCCGAAGTCGAGCAGTTTGGCCTGGCCTTCCTGGTCGACCAGGATATTGGACGGCTTGATGTCGCGGTGGACGACCAAGTTGCGGTGGGCATAACCCACAGCCTGGGCGATCTGCAAGAAAAGCTGTAGCCGCGCTTTGACGGTGAGTTGCAGGCGATCGCAGTACTGGTCGATCGGCTGCCCTTCGACGTATTCCATGGCGAAGAAGGGCAAACCGTCGGGGCCCACGCCACCATCGAGCAGCCGGGCGATGTTGGGGTGCCCGGCCAGGGCCAGGATCTGCCGTTCGAGGTCAAAGCGGCGGACCACGTCGTCGGTGTCGATCCCCCGTTTGATCAGCTTAAGCGCGACTTTCTGACTGAACTGACCATCCGCGCGCTCGGCCAGATAAACGACCGCCATGCCGCCGCGCCCGAGCTCACGCACCACCCGGTAACGGCCGACCAGCGTGCCTGGCGAGGTGGAGTCGACGCTGTCGAGCTCATCGACCAGTTGATCGAGCAGGGGGCCGCTCGCTCCCCCGCCTGGGGCCAAGACCATGTCGTCAGCTTGGGTGGCGGCGAGCAGACGATCGAGCAGGGCCCGCAGCTCTTGGTCTTCACCACAAGCCGCCGCGAGAAAGGCTGGCCGCTCGCCGGGCGACAAGTTGAGCGCTTCGTCGAAAAGCTGATCTGCGCGGATGAAGAGGTCGTGTCTGGAGGCCATACTGCCCCCGCAGTTTGGCGACGGTGCCAGGTTTAGCCAAACGTCCGATGGAGGTGGAACAGCGCTTGGCGTTTCCACCAGATCCAGTCGTGGCTGACATCGTGCCCCCAAATGTCGCGGTGGTGGCTGATGCCTTTGGCTTGCAGGATGTCGGCCAAGAGCTGGGTCTCCTCGATGCAGCCTTCTTCCCATTTTCCTTGACCGCAAACCAAGGTGAGGTGGGTTTGGTTGCGCACCCGCTCGAGCTGCTCACCTTGCAGGTTGCTGACATAGGCGATGGGATTGTTGAAGTAGACCTCGGGGCTGTTCCACCCGTTGGTGAAATGGGCCAAGCTGTAGCGACCGCTCATGCACAGCGCATAGTGGAAGATCTCGGGAAACTTGAGCGCGGCATTGGCGGCATAGAGGGCACCTAGGCTGGTTCCGGAGGTGGCGATGCGGATCTCGGGAGAGTGGCAGTCCTCGCGGATCGCCGGCACCAGCTCGGACAAGATGAACTTCTCATACGCCTTGTGCCGTTCCATCCGATGGGCGGGATCGCCCTCTTTTTTCGTCCAGGTTTCTGAAACATTGCTCTCCGGGCAGTAGAGCTTGAGCTTGCCCCCATCGATCAAGGGAGCCAGCACTTCGACCATGCCTTGGCGGTCCCATTCGTGAGCAAAACCTGCAGCTGAGGGGAAGACCAAAAGCGGAGCCCCCCAATTGCCAAAGCACCAAACGTGCACTCGCCGGCCCATACTCTGGCTTTCGATCAAGTGATGTTGTCGTTCCACGCGCAAACCTCCACCGTCTGACGGTCAAACGAAGCCCTAGAATACTCAAAACCACCGATTCGCGCCAAGTGGGGGTATGCTTGGGCCCATGGCGACGTCGCTACCACCACCGCGGGATCTGCGCGGACGCCCACTCGCCGATTTGCGCATTTCGGTCACCGACCGCTGCAACTTCCGCTGCGGTTTCTGTATGCCGGGCGACCGCCACTACCAGTTCTTGCCCAAGCCACAGATCCTCAGCTTTGAAGAGGTCGTCCGGGTGGCCAAAATTCTCCTCGAACTCGGGGTGCGCAAAATCCGCTTGACCGGCGGCGAGCCTTTGCTGCGCGCCGAGCTGGAAACGCTGATCGCCGCCCTGGTCGAGCTCCCCGGACTCACAGACCTCGCCCTCACCACCAACGGCTATCTCCTGGCGGACAAAGCGGCCAGCTTGCGCCAAGCCGGGCTGCAGCGCGTGACGGTCAGCCTCCACTCCCTCGACCCGGTCCGCTTTACTCGCTTGAGCGGGTTGGGTAGCGAACTCCAAGCCGTGCTCGCCGGCCTGCAAGCGGCCAGCCGCGCTGGCTTGCACCCGATCAAGCTCAACGTGGTGGTGATTGCCGGCGAAAACGACCATGAGATCGTCGACCTCGCCCGCTTCAGCCGTGACCACGGCTACACCTTGCGCCTGATCGAGTACATGGACGTCGGCACCCTCAATCGCTGGGACCCCGAGCGGGTGATCGGCGCGCAGGAGATGGTCCGGCGGATCGACCGGGTCTTTCCTTTGGCGCCGTTGGGTAAAAGCCGTCCGGGCGAGGTGGCCGAGCGGCATCGCTACTTAGATGGCAGCGGCGAAATCGGGGTCATCCCTTCGATCACCCAGCCCTTCTGCGGCGACTGTTCACGCCTGCGTCTGTCCGCCGATGGCAAGCTCTACACCTGCCTGTTTGCGTCGGTCGGTCACGACCTCAAGACGCTTCTGCGCACGGGCGCGAATGACGGGGAACTGAGCGATCTGGTGCGCAGCATTTGGGAGCAGCGCCTGGACCGTTACTCCGAAGAACGCACAACGTCCTTGCAGCTAGGACACTTTGCCCCGAGCGAAAAAGTCGAAATGTTCCGTATCGGGGGTTGAATACCGGTCAAAACAGGCTGGGCATGCTGGTTGCGGCCGGACCCAGCTTGCGCTGAAGGATCTTGTCCATTTGTTTGGTGACCTTGTTCACCGCAGCGATCACCAGGTCTTGCAGCTCTTCGACGTTGTCGCGCTGGATCACTTCGGGGGCGATTCGGATCATCAGCAGCTGGCGATGACCGTTCATCTTGGCGTGGACCGCGCCCTCACCGATGGTGGCTTCGGTGATCGTTTCATTGAGTTCGCGCTGCATCTTGTCTTGCAACTTCTGCGCTTGCTCGAGCAACTTGCTCATCGCCATGGGTTCGTCCTTTCGTTGTGCCGTGGTCAGGCTAGCGGCTCTCACAGCAAAGCCTGCGCGCAAGCATAGCGCGATTGAACCGCGATGGCCGAGAAAGTTCTGACCTCAATCCAGGATGATCACGGCAGCGTCTTGCGGCTCGGCAAACAGGCGGGTGACCCATTCCGCGCGCCGCTCGAGCACTGCCCGCTGGTTGATGTAGCCCTTGTCCGTGATCTCGTTAGCGTCGATTTTCGGTGGTTCGGTGAGCAAGAGGATGCGCGCGATCCGCTGGCTGTTGCCCGGATGCCGGCGATTGTATTCGCCCAACCCACGGCGCAAGTGCGCGACGATTTCCGGACGGCCCAGAAGCTCCGTCGCCGCCGCTTGGAGCCCTTCCTGGCAGAGGGTTCGGCAGCCTTCGAGGTTGGGAAAAATCAACAAGCCGACTTGGTCGCGGTCATGACCCGCCACCACCGCGTCTTGCACCACCGGCTCGCCCGCGGCAATCGCTGCCAGACGGACCTCGCTGGTGTGGACCCAAGTCCCCGAAGTGAGTTTGAAGTTCTCGGCAATGCGGCCATCGAACAACAGCCCGCGGAGCGGGACGTCCGGGTCGAGCAGACGACCCGCGTCGCCCGTGCAGAAAAACCCCGCTTCATCGAAAGCAGCACGAGTCAAGTCGTCGCGCTGGAAATAACCGGGAGTGACGTTGGGGCCGCGCACCCGCAATTCGAACTTGCTGCCCGATGGCACCAGCTGGATCGTGCAACCCGGTGCCGGCAGCCCGATGATCCCAGGTCGTTCGCTCGGAAAGTAGTCCGACGTCGCGAGCGGTGCGGTCTCGGTCGTGCCCCAAGCGGAAACCAAGGGGATTCGCGGCGCACCCAACACCCGGGCCTCAAGGGCCAAAAAGCGATCCCACAAATTCTGCGGCAGGGCGGCCGCAGCGTAGAAAATCAGCTGCAAGCGCGCAAAGAACTTGCGGCTGAGTTCGTGGTCCTGTTCAAGGTGCGGCAGGAGCATGTCGAAACCCCGCGGCACGTTGAAGTAAAGCGTGGGTGAAACCGCACGCAAGCTGGCGACCGTGGCCGCGATTTGACCGGGCAAGGGCTTGCCCTCGTCGATGTAGAGCGTCCCGCCGTTCATCAACACCAGATTGAAATTGTGGTTACCGCCAAAAGTGTGGCTCCAGGGCAGCCAGTCGACCACCACCGGCGGATGCTCCCGCAAAAAAGGCCATAGCTGGAGGATCGCCTGCTGGTTGGCGCACAGCATGCGCTGGGTGTTTTTGACCCCTTTGGGTATCCCCGTCGAGCCCGAAGTGAAGAGGATCTTGGCCACCGTGTCGGGACCCACTTGCGCCCGGGCGGCCGCGACCGCCGGGCCTGGGACGCTGATTTGGAGGTCCGCCAGGACTGGCTCGCCCCGGCCTG
The DNA here is from genome assembly GCA_964499975.1 of uncultured Thermoanaerobaculia bacterium. GTDB lineage: Bacteria > Acidobacteriota > Thermoanaerobaculia > Multivoradales > J023 > CAZCOV01. Next base: position 40,589 of record CAZCOV010000005.1, on the reverse strand, counting down.
GATTGCGGCTCACCAGCAGCTGGGCGCCGGCCGCGCTGGCGACCGCGAGGCCCCGCGCAAAGACGTTGCCGTCTTGGGCATAGACCAGGCCCGGGTTGACCAGCTCGACGATGTAGCGCAGCTGGCTGTGGTCCTCGGAGAGCAGCGAGTAAGCCGCGGATACCGGCACCGCGGGAATGCCGACGTGCATCGCCGCGAGCTGCAACAGGGCATGGTCAATGCTGTTGCCGGAGAGCAGCAAGAGCGGACGGGTCGCGGACAAACCGCGAGCGAGCAGGGCTTGGGCCAGCGCACGAACCGCGGTGAGCGTCTCGTGGTAGGTGCTTTCGTGAAAGCCGCCGGCGGGGTCGCGTTCCGCAAGAAAGACGCGATCTGGAGCCTGCGCCGCCCACCGTTCGAGCAACGCGCTCAAGCAGGGAGGATACGCCGCCAGCACTTGCGGTGAATCCAGCTGCCAGCCGCCTGAGGCCAGCTTCTCGACCACCACTCCGGGCGGGGCAAACAAGTTGGGGAACGTCGGGGGCAGGGCCAAAGAGTTCACGCCCCAAATGGTAGGGATAGTTTTGCTATGATGCAAGCTGTCCGAGCAGTCCAAGCCACGCCAGGAGCGTGCGACCAACGCGATCTTCGCGCACGCAGGATCAGGTAACGGCTAGCTCCGATCGGCTCCGTCACGACCGCTGGCGATGAGCGTCAGCGATGACCCAAGAGGCGACGTCATGCATGTCATTTTTGTCGAACCCGCTTTCCCCTACAACCAGCGCCAGTTCGTCCGGGCCTTGTTCGAAGTTGGCGCGCGCGTGACCGGAATTGGCGAACTGCCGCTCGAAGCGCTCAACTCCGAAATCCGTCACTGGCTTTATCGTTATGAGCAAGTGCCGAGCGTGGTCCATGAGCCGTCGCTCCTTGCGGCGGTCCAGCGCATTCAGGAGCGCGAGTGGGTCGATCGCCTGGAAGCGACCATCGAAGCGCACATCATGGCCACCGCGCGGGTGCGCGAAGCACGGGGGATTCCGGGCACAAGTGTGCAGGCGGCTTACCTCTGTCGCGACAAACCTGCGATGAAAGAAGCCTTGCGCCAAGCGGGAATTCCTTGCGCGCAGTCGATCGGCGCCAACTCCGCCGACGAGGTGCGGGCCTTTGCCGCCCAGATCGGCTACCCCTTGATCATCAAACCGCGCGACGCCGCTGGCGCTTCGGGGACCAGCCGCGTCACCAACGCCCAAGAACTCGAAGCTGCCCTCGCCCAATCCAACCTCGACCGCGGCGGGTCGGTGGCGGTCGAAGAGTTCATCGAAGGACACGAGGGTTTTTTCGACACGATTTCTGTGGGTGGCAAAGTGATGCACGAATTCATCACCCACTACTACCCCAACGTGCTCGAAGCCATGCGTTCGCGCTGGATCTCACCCCAGTTCATCGCCACCAACCGGTTGAACGCACCGGGCTATGACGAAGTCAAAGTCCTGGGCCGGCGCGTGATCGAAGCGCTCCAGCTGGGCACCACCGCCACCCACATGGAGTGGTTCTTCGGCCCCAAAGGGCTCAAATTCTCCGAAATCGGCTGCCGTCCGCCGGGGGTGGGGGCTTGGGACCTTTACTGCGCCGGCAATGAACTGGACGTCTACAAGGAGTGGGCCATGGCCATCGTCTATGGCCAGCCCGGGCAGCGCCCTTCGCGTCGCTACTCCGCGGGTCTGATCAACTTGCGCCCTGACCACGACGGCCACATCGTCGGCTACGACAACTTGAACTTTCTCGACCGCCTCAGCGAGTGGGTCATCGACTACCACCTGCCGCCCAAGGGCCACCCCACCCAGCCGGTCGAAGCGGGTTACATGGCGAACGCCTGGATCCGGCTCAAGCATCCGGACTACGACGAGTTGCGCCGGCTGCTCAACTTGGTGGGAGAAACGATCAAAGTCCGCGCGCGCTAGCCGCGGTCAGCGGTCGCGAGTGCAGATCTCCGGCCCGCTCGCGCTCAAGGTCGCGTCCAGGTGGACGAGCTGCTCCGGGGTGAGCGGCAGGAGCGGCCGGCGCGGCAGACCGCCGAACCAGCCGCAGCGATCGAGCGCGGCCTTGAGTCCGGACACCCCCAGACCGGCGGTCACCAGGTGCGCGATCGGCGCCAGTTGTTGCTGCAGCGCTTGCGCCCGGGCGGTGTCTCCGAGCTGGACTGCGGCGTAGAGTTCAGCGCAGGCAGAGGGCGCCAGACAAGCCACGGCGAGGATCGCACCGCGCGCCCCCATGGCGAGCGCTGGATAGAGAATCCCGGCATTGCCCACGAGAACGTTCCAGCTGGAGGGAACCAGGCGCAAAGTTTCCGCCAACGCAGCAAAATTGCCCGAGCTGTCCTTGACCCCGACGATCTTAGGATGGGTCGCGAGTTCAGCAAGTGTGACGGGTTCGATCACCACCCCGGTGTTTTGCGGCACGTTGTAGACCAGAAGTGGCAGCGGTGACGCGGCCGCGACTTCGAGAAAGAAAGCGCGGAGCACGTCTTGCTGCATGGCTCCCTTATAAAAATAAGGCGTGATGACCAGAGCTGCGTCCACCCCCACATCAGCGGCCTGCGCAATGGCCGTGATCGCGCCGCGGGTGGACAGCTGGTTGATCCCAGCGACCACGGTCAAGCCAGGAGCCGCATGCTGCCGGACCACCCGGAGCACTTGCAGCTGTTCGTCCGCGGTCAAGTGAACGGCCTCGCCGTTCGAGCCAAAAACCACGTAGCCGACGATCCCGCTCGCGTTGTAGCGCTCGATATTGCGCGCCAGCGCCGCCAAGTCGAGTTCGCCGCGGGAATCAAAGGGGGTGGTGATCGGCGGCAAGATCCCAGCGAGATGGCGTCCAGTTTTTGCGGTAGTCATGGTGGCAAGCTGCTCCAGGAGTCAAGTTCAGGTGCGATCATCCACCAGATCCCTGCCGGCATCCGCCAGCGCGCGGGTCTGCTGGGGCAAAGGCATCTTATTCTCCTGCGCCCGAGACAGCTACAGCTCCGACAGACGCCGTTCTGGGTGTTCACAAACGGCAGTGAGCAGCGCGGTCCAGTCGGCGACCAGGCGTTCGACCGTGGCGCGCTCGAACAGGTCGCAGTCGTAAATCAGCGTGCCGTAAAGCCGGTCGCCGTGGAGCAGCCAGAGGGCAAGGTCTTGGTCGGTCGTCCCGCGGTCGATCCCGTGCCAGTCCTCGATCAACAGGCCGTCGGCTTGGACCGCAGCCCGCCGCGGTGCGTTGAGGAAGGTGAACAGGGCCTGGAAGGGCGAACGATCAAAATGGAAATCGGGCGGCGGAAAGTTGGCGAGTAGGAGCATGAACGGCATCTCCTGATGGCTGAACGCGCCGAGCACGGTTTCACGAACGCGCAGCAGCACTTCTTTGAGGGTGGGATCACCACCCAAGTCCGTACGCAACAGCAACATGTTGGTGAAGCACCCGAAAAGCTGTTCGGTTTGCAAGCGGAAACGGTTGGCACCTGGGCTGCCGACCAAGATGTCGAGCTGGCCGGAATGACGGTGGAGCAGCAACTTGTACGCGGCCAGGGTGATCATGAACAGGCTGGCGTCCAGCTCACGACTCTGCCGCTGCAGCGCTTGGGTCAACTCAGGAGGGAGCGCAAAGCTGAACTTGCCGCCGCGGTAGCTCGGGCGGTGTGGCCGCGGACGATCGGTGCGCAAGGCGAGCTGGGGCATGCCGCCGCTGAGCTTTTCGCCCCAATAAGCGAGGAGCTGGGCCAAAACGTCGTCTTGCAAACGATCCCGCTCCCATTGGGCGTAGTCCCCGTACTGGACCGAAAGCGCGGGCAGCTGCGGCGGTCTGCCGCTGATCTTGGCCTGGTAGAAGGTGGCCAGCTCATGGAAGAAGATCCCGCCCATGGACCAGTGATCGTTGAGGATGTGGTGCATCACCACCAGCAGGGTGGACCGCTCGGGCTCGTGGCGCACCAAGAGCAGACGCCATAGCGGCGCTTGGCGCAAATCAAAGTCGACCCGCGAGCGCTGGAGCAAAACTCGCTGCTATTCGGCGGCGCGTGCGGCTTGGGTCAAACCCTGCAAGTCGACTTCGGGGAGCGGCAACACGAGGGTCGACAGAATCTCCTGGTAAGCCAACCCCTCGCCATCGACGTCGAAGCGGGTGCGCAAGATCTCATGCCTAGCGGCGAGCGCGCTGAGGCTGTGGACCAGCGCCGGGACGATCAACCGTCCACGCAGGCTCACGCGATGGCTCGACCGGTAGACGCTGGTCTTTTCTTGCTGCTCGATGAGCCAGAAGGTCTCCTGCATCCACGACAGCGGTGCGCGTTGGCGGTCGGCACGGCGCGGGATCGCGCGATCGCCCGAGCTCGCAGCCAAGGCTTGGGTCAACTGGTCAGCCCGTGCCATCCCAGGTGCCGGCCTAGGGAGCAGCTTGTCTTCGACGCGCTGCGCCAAGTCGCCCAGGGTCTGCGCTTCGAACAGGGTGCGCACTTCGAGGTCGATGCCGATCCACTCTTGCAGCCGGTAAACCACCCGGATGGCCGCAAGCGAGTGGCCGCCGAGGTCGAAGAAATTGTCGTTGACGCCGATTTCGTCGAGCGCCAGCAGCTCGCCCCAGATCCTCGCGAGTAGCTGTTCGACCGCCGTGCGCGGCGCCACAAACTCAGCAGCGCGGCCGACTTCAGCGTGGCGCAGCGCGGCCAAGGCCCCGCGGTCTACCTTGCCGTTGGGGCTGAGCGGCAGCTGTTCGAGCATCACCCAAGCGGCTGGCACCATGTAGTCGGGCAAGCGCTCTTTGAGGAAGTGGCGCAGTTCGGTCGCGGATGGCTGGGGCGTTGCGGGTCGGGTTGCGAGGTAAGCGACGAGCCGCAAGTCGGGAGGGGGGGTCAAGGTGGCGAGGACCACTGCCCCGGAAACTGCTGGATGGTTGAGCAGAGCGGCTTCGACTTCCCCCAACTCGACGCGATTGCCGTGGATTTTGACTTGGTGATCGCGGCGGCCGAGGAACTCGCAGGTGCCATCCGCCAAGAAGCGCCCCAGGTCGCCGGTCAAATAAAGGCGCGTGCCCGCGCCCCACGGATCAGGGACAAACACCGCAGCCGTAGCGCTTGGGCGATCGAGGTAACCGCGGGCCAGGTCAGCGGTGCTGAGCGCGAGCTGCCCGATCACCCCACACGGCTGGGGGCGCAGTTCGCGGTCGACCACGCGCAGCGCGGCGTCGTCCATCGGCCGTCCGATCAACACGGCCTCGCGCTCTCCCCGCGAGTCGGCTGGCACCTGGGGAGAAACGGCTGGCACCTCGGGGTGGGGTTGGACGCAGGGCACGCGGTAGTAGGTCTTGACCATGGTGCATTCGCTCGGCCCGTACTGATTGACGAGGCGCAGCTGGGGCCCCCAGACGGCCCAAGCGCGGCGGGTGTCGGCGGTGAGCAGGCGCTCTCCGCTGAGCAGTACGAGGCGCAGGCTCGGAACGGTTGCGGGTTCGGGGACGGCGAGCAAAGCGCGCAGGAACGAGGGCACCAGGGCGAGCAAGCCGGTGATTCGCTCTGCCGCAATCAGGCGTAGCAAGGCTGCAGGGTCCCGGCGGGTGGCACCCTCGACCAGCACCACGGTGCCGCCCACGGTGAGCGGCCCGAACAGCTCGCGGAGCGCGGCATCAAAGCCCACCGACGCGAGCTGCAGCACCCGATCAGCGGCGCTCAAGCCGTAGGTCTGGTGCAAGAAGCGGAGGAAAGACACCACCCCGCGATGCCGTCCCATCACCCCTTTGGGCCGGCCGGTCGTGCCCGAGGTGTAGACCACATCCGCAAGGTTATCCGGGTGAGTGAGGTCGGTGGGCGGGGACTTGGCACCTCCGAGCGCTGCTCCGTCGTGGGTGAGCAGCAGCTGGGGGATGTCCTCGGCAAGCGAGTCAGCTGCTCCTAGCGGGCCGGCGAGCGCAGGGTCGGTCACGAGTAGGACCGCGCTGCTATCCGCCAGCATCAGGGCGCGGCGTTTTAGCGGCAGTTGGGGGTCTAAAGGCACGAAGGCACCACCAGCTTTGAGCACGCCGAGCGTCGCGAGCGGCACGGCGAGACCCGCTTCCAAGCAGATCCCCACCCGCGATTCGAGCGCAACCCCGCGGGCGCAGAGCGTCCAGGCCAGCGCATTGCTGCGCTGATCGAGCTCGCCAAAAGAGAGCGCGCGTTCCGCTTTGACCACGGCCACAGCGTCCGGGGTGCGCGCGGCCTGGAGCATGACCAGCTGGTGCAGTACCAGGTTCACCGGAGGAGCGGCCGTGTCGGCCCACTCGTGGGTGAGCTGGTGCTGTTCCGCGGGTGAAAGCAGGGCGAGTTCGTGCACTCGACGGGCGGGCTGGGCCAAGCTCGCTTTAAGCAGAGTGACGAACTGCTGGCTCAGTCGCCGCAGGGTGGTGGGGTCGAAAAGCGCGCAATTGTAGAGCCAAAACAGACGCCAGCGGGAGCTGCCATCTGCCGTGCGCGGCAAGGTCACCTGAAGGGTCAAGTCGAGCTTGGCCGAAAGCGCACCCGAGTACAGCCGCTCGACGCTCAAACCGGCAATTTGTGGCGGCTCATGGGCTGGGTCTTGCCAGTTGTGGACGTTGAGCATCGCTTGGCAGAGCGGGTGGAACTGCAAGGAGCGTTGCGGCTGGAGCTCGGCCACCAGTTTTTCAAAGGGCAAGTTCTGGTGCAAGTAAGCGCCGAGCACGGTGTTACGCACTTGCTGCAGCAACTCGTGCCAGCTGGGATTGCCGGCCAGGCTTGTGCGCAACACCAACGTGTTAAGGAAAAGGCCGATCAACCCCTCAAACTCGACCCGCGGACGTCCAGCGATCGGCGCACCCACTACCACTTCGGTCTGCCCGGAATGACGGCTGAGCAGAGCCTGCAGAGCGGCGAGGAGCACCATAAAGGGGGTGGCGTTTTGCGCGGCAGCGGCTGCCGCGAGGGCGGTTGCGAGCGACGGTGGGAGTTCGTCAGGGATCCCGGCACCGCGCTCGGGCAGAAAGGCTGGGCGCGGACGGTCGGTGGGCAGGGTGAGAAAGGGCGGGGCACCCGCAAGCTGGGCGCGCCAGTAATCGAGCTCTCGGTGCAACATCTCGCCCTGCAGCCACTGCCGCTGCCAGACGGCAAAGTCCGCGTACTGGACCGCCAAGGGCGGCAGAGAAGCAGTGGTGGACGCCGAGAAAACCGCCAGTTCGTGCAGCAACACTCCGAGCGACCAGCCGTCTGCGGCAATGTGGTGCAGGGTCAAGAGCAGCACGTTCTCCCGGGGTCCCAGGCGCAGCAGCCGAGCGCGCAGCATGGAGTCTTGAGCCAGGTCGAAAGGTTGCTGGGCCGCCGTCTGCACTTGCCGTTCAAGCTCTGCGCGACGGCTGAGCGTCGGCAAGGCGCTGAGGTCAACGCAGGGCAAGGCTGGCTCGCTTGGCGGATCGAGCACCAGCCCGGGTTGGGCGTTGACGGCGACAAAGCGGGTGCGCAGGATCTCGTGACGGCGGACGATCGCGCGCAGAGCCCAGACCAAGCAGGAGGGATCGAGCTCGCCGTCGAGACGCAGGGCCAGGGGGATGTTGTAAGCCCAGCTGCCAGGAGCGAGTTGGTCGTGAAACCACAGTCGCTCTTGGGCAAAAGATAGTCGGCCCGGCGACTGGCGGGGATGCAGCGGACCCCTGGCTGGCACCTGGCTAGAAACGGCTGGCACCTGTTGGGCTGGCACCTGTTGGGCGGTCAAGACTGCGAGCACGGCTGGGGTGAGTTGCGTCACCGTGGGCTGTTCGAACAGGGTGCGCAAGGGCAGGTCCACGTCCAGGCTTTGGCGGATCCGGGCGATCACCCGGGTGGCGAGCAGGGAGTGACCGCCGAACGCAAAGAAGTTGTCGTCCATCCCCAGCTCGGCGGCGTTGAGCACTGCGCGCCAGATTCCCAACAAGATCTCTTCAACCGGGTGAGCCGGCGCGCGACGGCGTAGCGGCGGTGGAGTTCTGGGCACTCCGTCCAGGACTTCGCGATCTGGCGGCTGGGTGAGCTGGTCCCACCACTGGGGCGCTTGCGCGGGTGACGCAGCAGCTTTTTCGCAGCAGAGCGCGTGGCGTTCGGCGGGCGAAAGCAGGACGAGTTCGTTGACCGGACGATCCGGGTCGGCGCTCGCGGCGGTGAGCAAGATCAGGAGGTGGTTGAGCCAGCGTTCGGCGGTGGTCGGGTCGAAAAGGTCGCGGCTGAAAATCAGGGCCAGTTCGCCCCCATCCTGCTCACGGCAGACCAGGTGGAGATCGAATTTGGTGGTCACCCGGCCGGGCACAAGCGGGGTGGCTTGGACGTGGTCGTCGAGCGTGAGCGTGCTCTCTGGAGTGTTGTGCAACACGAACAGGACTTGAAAGAGCGGGGAATGGCTCAAGCTGCGCTCCGGCTCGAGCTCCAAGACCAGCTTTTCAAACGGCAAGTCCTGATGGGCAAATGCCTGGAGCACCTGCTCACGCTGCGCTTGTTGGAATTCGCGGAAGCTGCCGCGCACTCGCGCGCGCAAGACCAGGGTGTTGAGAAAACAACCGACCACGCCTTCGAGTTCCTGGTGCCGACGGCCGGCAACCGGGGTGCCCACCGTGAGGTCATCTTGGCCCGCATGCCGGGCGAGCAACACCTGCAACAGCGCGAGGAGCACCATGAAGCGGGTGGCCCGGTGCTCACGGGTCAAGAGTTCGAGTTGCGCTTGGTGGGCTCTAAGGCGGCGGATGACCAATCCACCGCGACCGCTCAGCATTAGCGGACGCGGATGGTCGAGCGGCAAGGCCAGCCGCGCCACCCCCGCGAGTTGCTTTTTCCAGTAAGCGAGTTCATCCGCCATGAGCGGCGTGGACAGCACCTGCTGTTGCCACGCAGCATGGTCGGCGACCTGGACGGGCAATGCGGGAAAAGATGCAGGTTGACCGCTGCAGGCAGCGCGATACGCCTGGCCGAGTTCGCGGCCCAAGATGGCCAGCGACCAACCATCACACGCGATGTGGTGGACGGTCAAAAGCAGGTGATGGCGTTCCGGCGCGAGCTGCAGCAGGGTCGCCCGCAGCAGGGGGCCGCGCTCGAGGTCGAAGGGGCGTGCGGCTTCGGCCCGCAGCCAGCGCTGGGCAACGCTTTCCGCATGGCGCAAGCCGCACAAGTCCACGCAGGCCAGGGGCACGAGCGTTGCCGCGCGGAGCACCGGCATGGGCTGACCCTCGACCGCACTGAACGTGGTGCGCAAAGCCTCGTGCCGCTCCCCCAGCGCATGCAGGGCTGCGGCGAGCGCGGCTTGCACCAGGGGTCCGCAGAGTTCCCAGAACCAAGGGATGTTGTAAACCTCTTTTCCGGCAAGCAACTGATCCAGAAACCACAGCCGCTCTTGTGCAAAGGAAGGGACGAGGGGCGCTGCGGGCGCGCGGTGCACCAGCGGGGGCCAGCGCGGACCTGCGCCGTCCTCCACGGCGGCGGCCACCACGGCGGCCAAGCTGGCCACCGTGGGTGCGAGGAAGAGCGAACGCACCGGCAGCTCGACGCCACAGTGGGTGCGGATGCGCGCGATGACTTGCGTGGCGAGCAGGGAGTGGCCACCGAGCGCGAAAAAATGATCCTGGATCCCAACGCGGTCAAGCTCCAGGACCTCGGCAAAAATTGTGACCAGCTGGGCTTCCAGCGGGTTGCGCGGTGGACTGCAGACCGGGCGCGCCCCGGTGCCAGCCGACAGCAAGCTCAGGGCCTTGCGCCCGAGAGTGGTGCGGTCGATCTTGCCGTTGGGCAAACGCGGCAGTGCGGACAGCACCACCAACTCTGACGGCACTTGGGGCGCGGGCAAGACCTCTTGCAGGTGCTGGCGTAAGCCCTGCTCCAGCACTGCGGACGACTGCAGCGCGGCGTCGGAGTGGCGCGGATCCGGCGCTTCGCGGTCAAAAGCGACGAACGCCACCAGCTGCGCGTTTCCCGCAGGTCCCAATCGGGGGGCCACCGCTGCCTCGCGCACTCCTGGGCAAGCCAAGAGCCGCGCTTCGAGCGCGCCCAACTCGACGCGCAACCCGCGCACCTGGATCTGGCGGTCGATCAGCCCGAGGAAGTGCAGCTCGCCGTCCACGCTGGTGCGGGCGAGATCCCCCGTGCGATAGCGCCGTGCTCCGCAAATCGGCGCGAAGGGGTCGGGCACCCACGCGAGCGCGGTCTCGCGCGGCCGCTGGTGGTAGCCGCGCCCGAGACCCGTTCCGGCAATCGTGAGCTCGCCGGGCACCCCGATCGGCAGCAACCCCAACTGCGGGTCGAGGATCAGGACCGCACAATTGTCGATCACCCGGCCGAGACTGACCATGCCCTGGCCGTGGTCAGCGCGGGTGTCCGTGCGCAAGATCGCGACCTGGATCGTGGCCTCGGTGGGACCGTAGGGGTTGCAAATCGAGCAAGCCAGCCGACGCCGCAAGCGGCGGAGCAGCGCGCCGGCAAAAGGCTCACCCCCGGCATCGAGACGGCGGAGCGAACGGCACTGCTCCAGCCCGGGCGCGCTGGCCAGCACTTGCAGCAGTCCAGGCACTCCTTGGACCACGGTGATCCGCTCCTGCTGCACCGTGGCTATCAGGTAATGTGGGTCGCGATGGCCGTCGGGTTGGGCCAGCACCAGACGTCCGCCGGCGACGAGCGGCGCAAAGATCTCCCATACCGACGGATCAAAACTGATCGGCGCTTTTTGCAACATCGCATCGCTCGTGTCGAGGGGAAAGGCGCGCTGCATCCAGCGCATGTGGTTGACAATCGCCTGGTGCGCGATCATCACGCCTTTGGGCCGTCCGGTCGTGCCCGAAGTGTAGATCATGTACGCCAAGTTCGCGCTGCGGTGCAGGGCGTGCTGCGTCGTTTCGCGAGGTGCTGTGCCAGGTGCCAGCCGACTCTCGACGTCTGCGCGAGGTGCCAGCCGACTCTCGAGGCAACGCGCTGGGACCGCATCCAACCTCAGGGTCTGGACCTGCGCGCAGAGCCCCGCAAGGCTCTCCTGCTGCGCCTGAACCAACACCAGCCCACCGGCCTCCCCCAAGGCGTCTTCGAGCATGAACACCTGGAGCTCCGCCGGATAAGAGAGGTCAATCGGCAGGAAAGCGCCGCCGGCCTGGAGCACCCCGAGGATCCCCCAGACCAGTTCAAGCGACCGTTCGAGCGCGATGCCCACCGGTTGGTCTGGTCCCACACCCCGTTCGCGCAAGACCTCGGCAAGTTGAGCGGACCGCTGGGCCAGCTCGCCGTAGCTCAGAACCTTTTCACCGAACTGCACGGCCACTGCTGCCGGAGTGCGCGCAACCTGCGCCGCTACCAGGGCATCCAGAGGGGTCTCGAGGTCGGCGCCCCAAGCGACCGCAGTGTCGTTCCATTCCCAGAACAGGGCATGGCGTTCGTCGGGGTCCAAGATCGGCAGGGTCGAGAGTGGGGTCGGGTGGTCAGCCACCTGGTGGACGAGCAAGGCGCGAAAATGCGCGAACCAACGGCTGATCGTGGTCGAGTCGAAGAGCTCGCGGCTGAAGTTGAACTCGCAGGCGAGGCCGTCCGCTTCCTCGCAACTCACGGTGAGGTCAAAAGGTAAGCCCACGCTCTGCCCAGGCAGCGAGCTCACTGCAAGTCCCACGGCCGCCAGCTCCGCGAACGATCGCTGCGGTGCGTTTTGCAGCGCCAGCATCACCTGAAACAACGGGGTGTGGCTCAAGCTGCGCTGCGGCCGAAGCTCCTCGACCAAGCGCTCGAACGGCAAGTCCTGATGGGCAAAAGCCGCCAACACTCGCGGCTTGATGGCCGCCAGGTGCTGGCTGAGGGTGGCCCGTGGGAGGACGCGCTGGCGGAGCACCAGGGTGTTGACGAAAAAGCCGACCAGGCCTTCGAGCTCTTGCGCTTGCCGTCCGGCGATCGGCGACCCCACGGTCACGTCCCACTGGTGGGTGAGCCGCGCGAGCAACACCGCGAAGGTTGCGAGCAGCACCATGAACAACGTGCTGTCTTGGCGCTGCGCCAGGGCGCGCGACTGCTGCACCAGCGCGGGATCGAGCTGAAACTTGAGGACTGCGCTCGCATGGCGCAAGACTGCTGGCCGCTCGCGATCGGTCGGCAGAGTCAGGAGCTCGGGGGCGTCGCGCAGTTCATCCAGCCAGAAGGTGAGCTGCTCGGCCAACACTTCGCCGCGCAGCCACTGCCGTTGCCAGGCTGCATAGTCGCCGTACTGTACCCTCAGCGCGGCCAATGGAGAAGTCCGTAGCGCGGTTTGAGCGGTAGCCCAGGCCGAATAGAGCGCGCTCAATTCAGACGCCAACACCCCGAACGACCAGCCGTCGCTCACGATGTGGTGGAAATTCAAAAGCAGGTGGTGCTCATCGGGCCCCAGGCGCAGCAAGGTGACGCGCCACAGCGGCCCCTTTCCGAGGTCGAACGGACGGAGCGCGTCTGCTTGCGCCAAGCGGGCAGCCCAGACCGCGGGCTCGGACAAGGCGCTGAGGTCGACTAGGGGCAAGGTGACGTCCACCACAAGAGCAGCTTGCACCACTTGTACGGGTCGGCCAGAAACCGCGCGAAACGTGGTGCGCAAGACCTCGTGACGGCGAGTGATTTCTTGCAAGCAGGCGGTCATGACTTCCGGCTGCAAGCGTCCGTACCAGGCGAGCGGCCAGGGCAAGTTGTAGCTCGCTTTGCGGCTCAGCAGTTGATCTTCAAACCACAGCCGCTCCTGGGCAAAAGAGGGCAGCCGTTCGCCCTGGTGAGCGGTCTGGGCCCGCACCTGCAGCCGCGCCTGCAGCCGCGCCTGCAGCCGCGCGGTAGTCCGTTCCCCGGCTGCAGTCAGGCGGGCAGCCAGTCCAGCAACCGTAGGAGTAGCAAAAAACTCTGGCAAGGTGATCTCGACCCCCAGCTGGCTGGCCAGACGGGCGATCACTTGGGTGGCCAGCAGGGAGTGTCCGCCCAAAGCGAAAAAGCTTGCATGAAGGTCGACCCCTGCGACTCCCAACACTTGGCGGAACAGGCTGGCGACCAATTCTTCTTGGGGGTTCTGCGGCAGCGCGGTGGCCGACGGCGCTGCGCGCTGGCTCCCGCGATGTTCGACCTGAGCGAGCGCGGCGCGATCGAGCTTGCCGTTGGGCAGCCGCGGCAATTCGGGAAGCTCGATCAGGAGCGGTACCATGTATCCCGGCAGCTGCGCGGTCAAGTGCTGGTCCAGATCCGTTCCGGGCACGTCCAGGTGGTCGGCGCGGACCACGAAAGCGACCAGCCGTGCTTCGGCCTGGCTGCCCTGGACGATGACCGCGGCCTCGCGCACTGCGGGATGAGCGAGCAGCACGGTTTCGATGTCGCCCAGCTCGATGCGAAACCCACGAACCTTGACTTGGTGGTCGAGTCGTCCCAAAAACTGCAAGCGACCGTCCGGGGCAAAACGCATCCGGTCGCCCGTGCAATACATCCGCGCCCCTGGCCCTAAGCCCCCTGCCCCTACGACCAGCGGCACAAACTTCTCCGCGGTCCCGCGCGGACGGCCGAGGTAACCCCGCGCAAGGCCCGCTCCGGCAAGGCACAACTCGCCGGCCTGGCCGATCGGCAAGAGCTCCAAGCGCTGGTTCAAAATCAGGGCAGCAGTTCCCGGCAGCGCGCGCCCCAGCGTCTCGCTGCCGCCCGGCACCCGCGCGGTCCAGGTCGAATAAGTGGTATCCTCTGACGGACCATAAAGATCCAAGACCCGCTGCAACCCGCGGCCCGCGGCCCGACCCCACGCGTAAAGCCCTTCGACCAAGTCCTGGCGCAGCAACTCCCCAGCCAAGTTGATGGTCAGAAGCGTCGCGGGCAAGGCGTCCAACCGCAGCAGTTCGGCTGCGGCTGCCGGCACGGTGTTGAGCAAGCGCACCCGCTCCGCCATCGGGGCATCCGCGAGGGCGAGGACGTTGTCGCACAAGATCACGGTCCCGCCCGCAGTAAGCGGCACGAAGAGCTCGAACACGGAGAGGTCGAAGTTGATCGAGGTCGCAGCCAGAACCCCGGCCAGTTCCTCCGCGTCAAAGACCTGGCGTGCCCACTCGATGAGGGCGATCACGCTCCGGTGAGCGATCGCCACACCCTTGGGCCGACCGGTGGACCCCGAGGTGTAGAGCACGTAAGCGAGATTTTCCAGCGCGGGCCAACGCGGCTCGTCCGCTCGCCCGAGCGGTTCTCCTCGGGCTTCGACCGAACCCGGCGCGTCGAGTTCGAGCACCGTCGAACGAGCGAGCGCAGCTTGCGGCAGGCGATCGCGAAAACGCGCCTCGCTCAACAGGACCAGCGCGGTCAACCCGGCTTGCGCATCGTTCAGGATCAGGGCCAGCCGTTCTTGCGGATAAGCTGGATCGAGCGCCACATAAGCGCCCCCAGCGGCGAGCACTGCGAGCAAGGCTTCGACCAGGGTCGCCGACCGTCCGACCGCCACTCCCACGCGCGCTTCCGGGCCAACTCCCAAAGCGCGCAACTGACCCGCGAGCGCAGCTGACCGAGACGCTAGCCCGGCAAAGCTGGAGTGTTCGCTGAGCCGCTGGGCTTGCCCGTCGCGCGGCAAGACGACTAGCGCCACGGCTTCTGGGGTGCGGGCGGCTTGCGCGGCCATCAGCTCGGGCAGGGTCAGGTCGATGCACGGCAGATCGTGGCTGTTCCACTCGATCAGCAGCTGATGGCGCTCGGCTGCGGACAGTTCTTTGGGTTCCTCGACCGCTGCAGATCGGAGCGGCCCAGCGTTGCCCATGCCGCCAGTCACCTGCCGCAGCCCTGCTCGGCTGCGGTGTTCTGGGCGCGAGAGTTGGGGTGATTGCGAAGACGAATGCTCGACCCCTCGCCTCCGATGTTGCATAAAGACTCCTGCTTCAGGGAAAATCGACGCAATTCGACCGTCCAAATAGAAAATTATAAGTCTCTTTGCGGATACCGCCACCCACATTTGGTCACGGCGGGTCGCGGCAGGCCCCCGTTTCAGTACAATTAACTACTAATTTTGATCAAGAATCAACCCTTGCGGGGGTGTTCTGGCGGGCGTTGAAGCCGCCAACACTCTGCTCGGGAACCCGTTCAGATGGGCGGCTCTAGCGTGGTGGGTGGTGCGCGGCTGCCGACTCAATCCTCCCAGAACGGCTTCTTGCGCTTTTCCGGATGATTGCCGATCTGGTCCATGGTGTGGGCATCAAACAGCCGGCCGTTGACCATGGTGTAGCGCACGGATTCCGAGTGCTTGATGTCGTCGAGCGGATTTTCGTCCAAGACTACCAGGTCTGCGAGCTTGCCCACGACGAGCGAGCCGAGGTCGGCGTCGAGGCCGAGGTAGCGGGCGCCATTGAGGGTGCCCGCACGCAAGGCTTCGAGTGGGGTCATGCCGCCTTGAACCAGCATCCACAGTTCCCAGTGGGCCGCTAATCCTTCGCGCTGGCCGTGCGCTCCGAGCTGGACGGAAACGCCGACGTCCAGGAGCTCTTTGGCCCCGCGGGCGAGTGCGATGTGGTTGTACTCCTCGAGCGGAGCCATCACCCGACGCCGCGAACGCGCCTCGATCAGGTACGGCGGCACAAAGCGGCGCAGACGCTCGTTTTCCCACACGTTGGTGTGCTCATACCAGTAGTTCTCGCCAAAGATCCCGCCATAGCCCACTCCCAGAGTCGGGGTGTAGCCAGTGCGGCTCTTGGACCACAACTGGAGCACGTCGTCGTAAAACTTGGCCACCGGCAAAGCATGCTCGATGCCGGTGTGGCCGTCGATCACCATGGTCATGTTGTGCTGGAACAGCGACCCCCCTTCGGGAACCACCATCATGCCCAACTCGCGCGCGGCGGCGATCACTTGCTGCCGCTGGTTGCGCCGCGGCTGGTTGTAGCTCTTGACCGAAAAAGCACCGACCGCTTTCATCCGTCGCAAGTGCGAGCGCGCATCTTCGAGACTGTTGATGATCGCTTTGAAGTCACCGGACGCACCGTAGAGGACGGTCCCGGTCGAGAACATGCGCGGGGCAGTGATCAGGCCCGCGCGCGCCATTTCGCTCGCAGCAAAAAAAGTGCTGGTGTCGGTCGAAGGATCGTGCAGGGTGGTGACGCCAAAAGCGAGCGCGGCATCGTGGTACCAGTTGCGCTGCGGCACGATCTCTTCCGAACCCTGGTCGCCGTGCCAGTGGACGTCGATCAGGCCGGGGATCACCGTCTTGCCGCTGATGTCGACGCGGTGGGCATCGGGCGGGATCGCGACGCTGCTCCGCGGTCCCACCGCAGTGATGCGGTTGCCGCTGACCACGATCGTGCCATCGGGGATGACTGCGTCGCCCGCGAGCGTGATGATCCGGCCACCGACGAGCGCGATCGTTCCCGAAGGCACGTCACTCGCTACGGTGAAACCCAAAACCGTGCCTTGTTGCGCTGGCTCGGGCAAGGGATCGGGAGCGCCGGGGATGAAGGCAAAAGCGTCCTTGAGGTCGCGGCGGAACAGCTCCGGCCCCAAGGACCAAAACAGCGTTTGGCTGTCCCCAGACCAGTGCAGGTATTCGCCGGCGTCGCGCGAAACCTGGCGCACCGGAATCGCGGTGGACTTGGGCCCCAGCTCGACGGTCTTGCCCGTCGGCACGAACGGGGCGATGAAAGCGTTGAAGCGTTCGCTCCAGGCCACGAACTTGCCGTCAGGAGAAACCCGGAACTCGGTCGCTGCCTCGCTCTTGAGGTGGGTGCGCTCTTCGCTTTTGTCGAGCCGGATGCTGCGCAAGGCACGAGCATCTTCGTCTTCGAAGGTGAGGAAATAAACCCGTTCCGCGGCAGCACCAAAGTGCGGCAGAAAGCCTTGCTGGGTGATCCTGAACGGCTCGCCGCCAGCCGCCGGGATGCGGTAGAGGCCAGGATCTTGGGCATAGAGCGGACTGCGCACGTCGCCCCCGTCGGTCTTGCGGTAAACCACGGTCGCGCCGTCGGGGGAAAAGCACGGCTCGACGAAATGACCAGGACGCGGGGTGAGCACTCGCCCTTCGCCGCCGCTCGCCGGGACGATGCGCACCGAACCCAGTTTTTCGTCGTCCCAGGTGGTGTAGACGATTGCGCTGCCGTCGCGGGAGTAGGACGGGTAGAGCTCGAAATGGTCTTGTTGCTGGGTTAGCCGGCGCGGTTCACCCGCCGGGAGGTCGCGCACGTAGAGTCGGCCCAGGGTCTCTAACACCACTTGGTCGCCGCGCGGCGAGACCTGGACAAAGCGCAGCATGCGGGTCATGAATTGGGCGGGCGCCACTTCGATGGGAAAGCGCAACGCCGACGCCATCTGGTGGGTCTGGCGCACATGGAAAGGAATCTCACGGACTTGACCGTCCGCCACGGTCAGGCGGTGGAGCTTGCCGCCAGCCCAAAAGACCAGGTTTTGGCTGTCAGGAGTCCAGGCAAGCGTGGGATAGACGCCATGGACGGCCCAAGTCTCTTGCATGTCGCGGTCGAGCTGGTCGTAGAGCGGACGATTTTTGCCGCTTTCGAGGTCGCGGACAAAGAGCACGCTCTGGTAACGCACCCGCCGGATGAAAGCCAGGGATTTGCCGTCGGGGGACGGAGTCGGTCGGACCGCGCCACCCGGCCCGGTGATGAACGGCTCGATCTCCCCGGTCTCGCGGTCGAGCCGCCGGATGGTGTAGATCTCGTTGTTGGGGTCCTTGTTGTACTCGAAGACCAGACCGCGGGTGGTGTCCTGGCTGAAGTAGACGTAGCGCCCATCCGGTGAAAAGACTGGCTCGCCCACGTCTTTTTGCTCGTTGGGCTTGGTCGTGAGCTGGAGCCCGTCACCACCGCTCTTGTGGTACAGCCAGATCTCGCCCGACCCCAAAGAACGGCGGGAAGAGAAATGCTTGTGCGCGATGATGAATTCGCTGTCTGGGCTCCAAGCCGGGCTGTTGAGCAAACGGAAGTCTTCCTTGGTCACGGCTTTGGGGTTGCTGCCGTCGCGCCCCATCACCCAAATGTTGTCGCCGCCGCCGCGGTCGCTGGTGAAGGCGATGGCGCGGCCGTCCGGGCTGTAGCGCGGCTGCATGTCCCACGGCAGCCCCTGGGTCAAGGCTTTGGCTTCGCCGCCGGCGATCGGGATCACGTAGAGATCACCGAGCAGGTCGAAAACGATCTCCCTGCCGTCGGGGCTCACGTCGAGGCTCATCCAGGTCCCGCGGGTGACGTCGATCGAGACGTCGTAGCGCTCACCCGGGGGGTTGGCCACATCCCATTCCGGCGCTTTTTTGTCCGCTTCTGCGGGTTCGTCCTTTTTGGGTTTCGGCTTGGCGTCCGCGGTGAAAGCGCCGAGGAGCAGGGCGAAGGCCAGCCCCCAGACGGCAAGACGGTGCGGCCGCGGCTGGACCGCAGGGCTGGCTTGGCTCTCGGCTCTTGCATCCCAAGCAGCCAAGTCCAGGGCTTTTGCATCGATAATGCGCACAGAAAATCCCATGAGCGACTCCAATGAAGTTTTAAAAATGAAGTTTTAAAGAAGTATTAAAGAAGTATTAAACCTCGAACTGCTGCAGCATCGCGAGCAGCTCTTCGCGGGTGAAGACCTTGGCGAGACCGGGTTCGTCCTCCTCGACCACCGCGTCGAGCAGAGACCGCTTGCTGGCGATGATCGCGGCGATTTTTTCTTCGAGCGTGCCTTCGGTGATCAGCTTGAAAACCTGGACCACCCGCCGTTGCCCCAAGCGATGGACGCGGTCTGTGGCCTGGTCTTCGCGTGCGGCGTTCCACCACCGATCATAGTGGATCACGACCGAACCGCCGACCAGATCAATGCCGGTGCCGCCGGCTTTGAGGCTGCCGAGAAACACCCGGCAAAGGGGGTCCTGGTTGAAGCGATCGATGATCACGTCGCGCCGCTGGCTTTTGCCGGTCAAGCTGACCGATTCAATGCCCAAGTCGCGCAGGTGGCGTTCCATCAACTGGATCATCCCCAAGTACTGGGTGAAAACCACCACTTTTTGCCCGCTGTCGAGGCATTCCTGGAGGATCTCGCGGAACAGGTCCCACTTGCCCGAAGCGTACTTGTCGGCTTGGTCCAGCTCGCGCAAGGCCAGCGCCGGGTGGTCGCAGATCTGCTTCAAGTGGTTGAGCAGGGCAAAAATGTGGATGTAGGGCAAGGGCTCCTGCGGGGTTCGCAAACGCTGGACCAGCGCCATGCCGCGGGTGGTGATGACGTCGCGGTAGAGCTTGATCTGGTCGTCGCTCAAGGCACAGGTGCGCAAATCCTCGATCTTCTCCGGGAGTTCGCTCAAAACCGATGCTTTGAGCCGGCGCAGCACGAACGGGGCGAGGATCCGCTGCAGCTCGCCCAGCCGAGCCCCCTGCGCGACCGCGTCTGGGTTGCGCAAGTAGCGCTCGCTGAACTCAGCGTCGGTACCCAGGTAGCCGGGCAGGATCAGGTCGAAGAGGTTGCGCAGCTCGCTCAGCGAATTCTCGATCGGCGTGCCAGTGAGCCCGATCTTGACCGCGGCGTTCATCTGTAACGCAGCTTGGTAGCCCAAGGTTTCGCGGTTCTTGAGGTACTGGATCTCGTCGAAGATCGCCAAGTCGAAGGGGATCTCGGCCAGCACTTCGCTGTCATTGCGCAAAATGCCATAAGAAGTGAGGAGCACCGCATCACCGTGGGCCAGCGCTTTTTCCAGGTCGCGGTCGGTGCCATGGTAGATGACCGCGGAAAGTCCCGGAGCAAAGTCGCGGATTTTGTCGCGCCAGTGGCTGATCACCGTGGTGGGACAGACCACCAAGAAGGGGCCGTCGATCTGCTCTTGCTCGCGCAGCGAAGCCATCAGTGCCATGGCTTGGTGAGTCTTGCCCAGGCCCATGTCGTCACAGAGCAGACCGCCGAGCTGGTTTTCGTAGAGGAAGCGCAACCAGTCCACGCCGATTTTCTGATAGGGCCGCAGCACGGAGCGAAACCCCTGCAAGGGTTCCAAGGGCGCGCTCGGGGTGAGCTCGAGCAGCTGCCGCACGATGGCCGACGGCCCGCTTGACCCCCGCTCGCCTTTGACCCTAAACGCCTTGCCGGTGTCGGCTTGCAAGCGCAGCAACTCGCTCGCAGACCAGCGCAAGCGGCCCTTGCTCTGCGCGTCCGGGAACTTGGCGAGCAGACGGTCGAGGTGGGCGAAAGCGGGCGAGCTGAGGTCGATCCAGCCGCTCGGGGTTTCGAGATAGGGCAAGCCTTCAGCCCGAGCTTGCAGGATGTGCTGCAACGAAATTTCCTGATTGCCGATCCCGTACTCGACCGCCAGCCAGTACCAGCTGCGTTCGAGCGCTTGGGCGTCGATCTCGACGTAGTCGATTTCTTTGAAGACCTTGAGGTCCTGCAGCCCTTCTTCGAGCACCATAGCGCCTTCGTCGATGGCCTCGCTCCACGCGTCGAGGAAAGTCGGCACCTGACTGCGGCGCAACTTCATTTCGAGGGGCGCGCGAAACTTGCGCTCAGCCCCTGGCCGTTCGAGCTCCGCGAGGATCCCCAAGACCTTGATGTAGACCAAATTGCCATAGCGGAACTTCTCGAGATCGCGGCGCTCGAAGAAGCGTTCTTCACCGGTCTGTTGCAGGGCGCGGATCACCGGGCGCACTTCGACGAGATCGAGTTCGGTGCTTTGGGTCACCCGGAAAATCGAACGCAGGGGCACCGGATGGATCGCCAGGTCTTGCTGGCCCGGCGCGGCTTTCATCAACAGTTTGAGCGCAGCTTGCACCCGACCGCGCGGCACGGTGAGTTTGACGATCGGCTGTTCGTCCACGCGATAGGTCAGGGTGAAATCGCCGCTCGTCTCGTGAATCGCGGGGTGGAAGGTCCCGGCCTTGAAACCGAACTCGCGCACACAGTGGTAAGCCAGGCGATACCAGAAGCTCTCCTCCCAAGATTGCCGTTGGGTCTTGACCCCATGCGTGTTGAGCTGACGCTCGTCTGGGCTGGCTTGAAACATCGCCAGGCGTTCGAGCAACCCAGCGCGATCGCTGTAACCCAACTTATGCGGTGCTTTGCCGGTCCGTTCGAGCAAGCGGATCGCCGCCGGGCTGGGGTCCAAGTACTGCGCCAGCTCAGCCCCGCGCGCTGAAGTGATGCGGATCACCCGTGCCTCTTCGCGCTCGAGCAAGCTGACCCGGACGTCCAGCGCAGCTTGTGGGTCATGCTCGAAAACCAGATGAGCGAGCTGATACCACGGCGTGGGTGTGAACAGCTCGTCCCAGCCCTTGCCACCAAAGACCTTGCCGAACTCGTCGACCCCTTGCGACAGGGTGATCAAATGTCGGCAAGTCTTCTTTTTGCTGGTCTCACAAGTACATGAGCGGAGCGAGCGGCTGCTTTTACCGGAGTAGGCGACATGGATCGCCGAGCCGGCTTGACCCTGTCCGCTTTCAGGGACCAGGCCGATGCCGTGGCGATGGAACTCGAAGTTGACCAGTACGGGCATGGTTTCTTGCAAAAAAAAGACCCATTTTCGCCAGCCACCCACCCCTGCAGCGCTGGCAAAGCAAATGATTGTAATCTAAACAATCTCTGAAACTAAGATCCCGTGCGAAGCTTACCGCAAACTCCAAAGCAGAGGGAGGCGCGATCTTCGGAATTCCGCAAGCGTCAACCCAGCTCGTCCCAGCGCAACCCCTGCGCCTCTGCGCCCTCTGCACGGTGACTTGACGCCCACGGTGGCTTGACGCCTAAACAATAATGAATTATCATTCCCGTCCACTATGACGACCGCCGACTGCCGAACTAGTGACCTTGCCGTGAACTTCAGCTCTGAGACCGATCGTCCCCTCAGCTGGACATCTTCTCAGCTCGATGCCGTGGGCGCCACGACCTCGTTTTTGTGCGCCATCCACTGCGCTCTGCTGCCGATTTTCGTTTCCCTGCTTCCCCTTTGGGGCATGGGCTTCCTCGCTGGTCCAGCGGTCGAGTGGGTCTTGACCGCTGGAGCTGCCAGCTTAGCCGCGAGCAGCCTGACCCTCGGCTACCGTCAACACGGCTCCGGCAAGATCTTCCGCGTGCTGGCGCTGGCCGTGGCGTTCTTGATCGGGGGTCACCTGGTCAAGCACGAGACCGCGGCCACTGGCTGGGGGACTGTGTTGGTGGTCGCCGGCGGGCTAGCGCTGGTAGCCGCTCATGGATGGAATGCCTTGCTCTCGCGCCGCACACAATCCCTCAAGCACCCACTTTCACCCCAACTCCGAGCGCACAGCTGACGCCCGTGCCGCCCAGGCCGCAATAGCCGCCGGGGTTTTTGGCGAGGTATTGCTGGTGGTAGTCCTCCGCATAGTAAAACTCGGGGGCAGGCAAGATTTCGGTGGTGATCGCGCCAAATCCAGCTGCTTGGAGCTGCTGCTGATAAGCCTCGCGCGAGGCCAGCGCTGCCAGATGTTGGGCTTCAGAGTAGGTGTAGATCCCTGAGCGGTACTGGGTACCCGCGTCATTGCCTTGCCGCATCCCCTGGGTAGGGTTGTGGTTCTCCCAAAAAATCTTGAGCAAGGCTTCGTAAGTAATTTGTTGCGGGTTGAAGACCACGCGGACGACTTCGTTATGCCCGGTGAGCCCACTACAAACTTCCTGGTACGTGGGGTGCGGGGTCAAGCCCGCGGCGTAACCTACTGCCGTGGAGAAAACTCCCGCGGCCTGCCAGAACTTGCGCTCCGCGCCCCAAAAGCACCCCATGCCAAACAGAGCCAGCTCCAGCTCCGCGGGGAAGGGGGGGGCGAGCGGAGCCGCGAGCACAAAATGCCGTTCGGGAACCGGCATCGGCGTCGAACGTCCGGGCAAAGCCTCGTGCGGCAAAGGCAAATTCAGCTTCTTGTGGGAAAAAAACATAGCACTCCTTTCACACTTCCAATGATATCCGGACCTGTCCGACCTGTCCGACAAGTCCGACCTGTCCGACAAGCGACCTGTCCGACCTGTCCGACAAATCCCTCAAATCCTACTCGCACCGACCAGCCAGCAACTCAGGACGCCTGGCCACGGCTCGACCATGGCACCACCAGCGGAGGGCTTCCGCGCGTTCGCCGCGGCGGAGCAAGAGCTCGCCGTAGTCGAGGTAAGCGCGTTCGTTTCCTGGATCGACCGCAAGCGCTTGACGGTACGCCGCTGCCGCCAGCTCGAGCTGGCCACGGGCAGCGCGAGCGCGGGCGAGGTAAAACCAGCCGGACACCAAGTTGGGACGCAGCGCAAGCGCGCGTTCGAGCGCTGACGTGGCAGCTTCTACCTCGCCCTGGCTGAGCTGGAAAAGGCCGAGATTAAACCAAGCTTCCGGCCGTTCCGGTTGCTCTTCGACCAGTTCGCGCAAGGTCTCAACCCCGCGATCTTCAGCGCCCAACCGCGCCTGGGTGATTGCCTGCCATTCGCGGGCCAAGGGATCTCGGGGAAAGCGTGCGAGAAAACGGCTGAGGGTTAAGTCGGCAGCGGCAAAGCGTCCATGCTGGATCTGCGCTTGCGCGAGGTCGAGCCAGGGCTCCGGCGATTCCGGACGCGCGGCCGCGAGGCTGCGTTCGAGGTGCTCAAGGGCTGCGGTACCACTCGCAGCGCGCAGCACCGCCACGGACTTGTACACTTCGCCCAGCTGCCCTTGCGGCGCGCTGTCAGGAAACAGAAACTCCATCCCCACGAAAACCGACGGCGGCTCTTTCTCGCGCGGGGCGACCAACTCAGGTCCTCCCGGACGGCGACGGATCCAGTGGTCTGTCATCACCGTGTGGATCACGTCGCTGGGACGGCGCTGCGGCATGTGGCAAGCCACGCAGTCGTCCGCGACAATGCCAGCTGGCGCAGACTGGGTCGCCATTTCCGGCAGCCGGCAAGCCGCGGCGGAGTGACAGCTGAGGCAAGCGGCGCGGTAGTGCGCTAGGCGCTCGCTGGGCGGCACTTTGCGGTGCGGATCGTGGCAGGTCAAGCAGGAAAGCTTCTTGCTCGCGAGGAAGCAGCGGCTCTGGCGCAAGCGGTAGGGGTGATGGTTGATCTCGAAGCGATCGGCGCGTGCCCGGCCTTCTTCCTCGACATCGACCAGCACCAAATAGTCGGCGAGCGCTTGCCCGGGGCGGAAGGCGTAGTCTGGGGTACCAAAACGCCGCACCCCGAAAAGCTCCACGGAAGGCTGCAAATGACAGCTATGGCAGATGTCATCGCGGCGTTCCGGTGACAGCTTGCCCGGGTTGACGATCGACGCCCGCACGGTTTGCAGGTCGCTGATCTGGCGGGTGGCGAGTTCCACATGCTGGGTGCGGGTCCGTGACAGCGCTGGCAACCGGTGCCTTCGGGCAACTCTGCCGGGAAGGTTTGCGCGGCCCAGTGGACGTCGCTCCCCGCCGCGACATCGGGATACGCGTTGTGACAAAACATGCATTCGCGGCGTACCCGCCGGGTGACTTCCTGGTGATCCGCGGCTTCAAATCCCGGCGCCATGTTCCAGCCGCCTTCCGCATACCAGGCGAGGGGCAACTCGTAGAGCTCGCCGCCCGGCGTGCGAAACAAATAGGTACGCGCATGGTTGCCCGAACCCAAGATCCAATCGACTTGCTGCTCGAAGACGTTGATTTCGCGGCCCGCTGCATCGAGCTGGTAGCGGCGAAAAACGTAGTTCCCGTGTTGCGAGCGCATCTGGTAATAGCGCTGGGACGGTGCATGGTAGAACGGTTTATCTGAGAAATCCTCGATCGCCCGGTGTGCGGAGGGCCGGGAAAAAGATCGTGCCATGCCCACCTGCTGATAGGACTGGTAAATTTCGCTGTGGCAGATCGCGCACGCTTGATCTGGGACGTAACCCGGGGCAGCCCGGCCGGAAGCCGGACCTGCCGCGTCAGCCCGCAAAGCAGTGACCGTCAAGACCGACGCGCTGAGCCAGATCACCCGCGCCCAGCGTGCGACCAGCGCGCCAGGGGTGGTCATCAGGGGCAAAGGCGGTGCAAGAAGTGGGGCAAAAACATACTTCCACATACTTCCACATACTTCCACCCCTATTGTAAGCGAGTGACTGTAAGCGAGCGACAGGCGCCCCAACTCAAAAGCTCCACCTGCTGTCATGAGCAGCAACGCACGCCACGCGATATCATCCGCCAGATGAAACCAGCACGGACCCGTCCCCAAAACCAACGGACCTGAGCCGCGGCAAACCGCATGGACCTCTTTGCCCAGCGCTCGCGTTTCCAGTGGATCGGGCTGGCTTTGGGAATCGCGGTGGGTGCCTTGCTGCTCGTCAGCGAAACTTCGCTCCAAGATCATGGGAACTGGGGGGCGCGGCCAGCCCGAGCAGCGGCAGTCGCGACGCTGATGGCGATCTGGTGGCTGAGCGAAGCGCTGCCGATTTATGCCACCGCCTGCGTGCCCGTCGTGTTGTTCCCGCTGCTCGGGGTGTTCGGCCCAGATCTCGGAAGTAACTTCCAAGAAACGCTCCTGCCCTACGTCGACCCCTACATTTTTCTCTTCGCTGGCGGCATGGGGATCGCGGCCGCCATGCAGCATTGGAACTTACATCGGCGGATCGCTCTGACCATCCTGAACTGGATTGGCGCAGATCCGCGCCGGGTGCTCGCGGGTTTTCTGGTGGCCACCGCCGCAATTTCCCTGTGGATTTCCAACACGGCGACCGCCACCATGATGATGCCGATCGGAATGGCGGTGATCACCCAGCTCGAAAGCCAAGCCGGTCGACGGCTGGCCCATTTCGGCATGGCGATCATGTTGGCGGTCGCTTATGGGGCGAATGTCGGCGGCATCGGCACCAAGATCGGCACGGCACCCAACGCGCAGTTTTCCGGTTTTGTCGCCCAGCTCGGGATCGACATCTCGTTCCTGCAGTTCATGGCTGTGGGCTTACCCTTCGTGCTGCTGTTCTTGCCGCTTTTGTGGTTCATGTTGTGGCGGATCGCCCGCCATGACAGCGCGGTCGGGACCTCGGCTGCCGCAGTGGTTTTGGCTGAGCTGCGGCAACTCGGCAAGATCCAGCGGGCCGAGCGGATCGTGCTGGCGGTTTTCGCAACCGCTGCCGGGCTGTGGATCGCGGGCAAACCGCTCACCAACTGGCTCGCGGGGTACGTCACGCAGTTCAAGCTCACGACCGCTCACGTCGAGGGCGGAATTGCGCTGTTGGCCGCGCTGTTGCTCATGCTCCTCAAGAGCCGCGGGCAGACCGTGCTACCGCTCAGGGCACTGCGCCACGTCCCATGGGAAACCTTGCTGCTCTTGGGGGGTGGTTTCTCGATGGCAGCTGGGATCCAGAAAAGCGGGCTTTCTGACTGGGCCGCTGGCCAGCTCTTAGCCCTCCGCGGGCTGCCTTCGTTCAGCCAAGTCCTGCTCGCTGCGGTCACGACCGTGGCGATTTCAGCAGTGGCTTCGAATACCGCAACGATCGCGGTGATGTTGGTGGTGTTGAAAGACGTGGTGGCAGATCCCGCGCTGCTGCCGACCGTCTTGTTTGCCGCCACGATCAGCGCGTCTTGTGACTTTGCGCTCCCCGCCGGGACCCCACCCAATGCGATCGTGTTCGGCAGTGGCTACGTGACCATTCCGCGGATGGCGCGCACCGGGGTCGTGCTCGATCTCGCAGCAGCCGTGCTCGCGGCAAGCTGGTGCTGGGTCGCCGTGCGGTGGGTGTTGTAACCCGCCGCACGGCCACGGGCTCAGATCGTCTTGCCCTGCTCCAAATTCTTGATCATGTTTTGGATGTTGTTCCGATTCAAATCATCCGGCGCCTGAGCAAGCGCCTTCTTGGCTGCGTCCAGCGCCTTGTTCAGTTCCCCGGTGGCGGAATACGCGCGCGCCAGCCCGATCTGAGTCGGCCAGCCTCCAGCAAAACGCTTGGCATTGTGCTCGAACACCTGCAGCGCTACCTGCGTCTTGCCCTGAGTCAAGAGCTGCCGTCCGTACTGGTGGATCTGGAGGGCGGTTGCGGTGGGATGGTCGAGCGCTTTTTGCAGGGTGGCCTGGAAATCTGCGGTCTTGCCCATCCGCTCGAGCACTTGCGCTTTGGTCTGGAGGTTGGTGAAATCTTCCCGCCCGACGAATGGCGCACTCACCGCAGCTTCAGCCCATTCCAGGGCCTGACCGAGATATTTCCCCTCTTTGTCGCGCTGGAGCAGGAACTGGGCTGCAGCGTTCCAGTTGGCGTCATAAAAACCGGGAGCGCCGGTGAGTTCGCGGCGCAGCGTCTTGACATAGAGACCGACCATGTCGGGTACCCGAATGCGGAACGGCACCCGCAAGTTTTCCCAGTGCAAGGCGACCAAGCAGGAGTCGAGCTGGCGGTCCAGGAAATCAAAGTTCAGCCATTCGCGAAACTCGGTTTTTTCCGGTTTGACCGTGACCCGCAGCGCATCTTCAGACTCTTCGTAGAAGAAACTGCCCCACGCCGTCGCATTTTTGGAGAAGATGATCGTCCATTCCTCGGGGCCCGCGATCATGTGGAGGCCATACTTGCCCGCAGGCAGCGGCTTTCCCTCGACTTCCACGTCGTGGCTGACGGCCAGCGTGGTGTTTTCGTTGGCCCCTACCCGCCAGGGTCCTGGTTTGCCATTGCCAAAACCGAGATTGGCCAGCCCATAGGGCACCAGTTGGCCCCAGATCTTGCCTTTGCGGTCTTCCCCACTGGGGCCGGTCACGTCAGGGCTGTTGTATTCGATCGTGACCGCAACCATCCCCATGTACTGGGTGGTGATCGAATGTTGATTATCACCGCCCGGGGGCAGCGTCAGTCCTGACTGCGTTTGTTGGGCCAGACTGTGGCTGCCGAGCCCCAACCAGCTCAGCGCAACGAGGAGAACCAGGGAGTACATGACGCGTCGCTTCATACGTACCTCTTTGCTCGAAATGGTCCTTGGGTCGACCAGCGCTCACCAGGAATTTGTCGCTGGGACTTAAGCGTCGATCCGTGCGAGGTGAGCGCTGGCAGGGTGCGTTGCCTCTCGGAAGTACGGTCTCTTGGGCTGGGAGTTGCAGCCAGTTTTCTCTGCACTCTGATCAGGGCGTGGTGCCCCGAGCACAGCGGCTCAAAAATTGACCAGAAAGAAAATGATCAAAGCGAGCACCAGGACGCAGCCGACCACGGCCAACGCCCAGGAGGGCAGCTGGGCAGCATCGTCAGCGAAGGCATCCATGGGTTCAGACTGCCCGAGATCGGTGAGCGCAGTGACCACCTCGGACGCGGTCGGACGCCTATCCGCTCGGCGCTCGAGGCAGTGCAGAATCAGGCGATTCCAGCGCGGGTCGAGGTCCGGCAGGTGGCGGCGCGGGGGTTCTGGATCGTGGTGAACCCGCCGGAACACCGCCTGGATCGGGACTTCGTGCTGGAAAGGGAAAACACCAGTGATCGTTTCATACATGATCAGGCCCAGCGCGTAAACATCGCTCGCGGGCAGCGCCTGCTCGAGTTCGAGTTGCTCGGGCGCCATGTAGCTGGGTGTGCCCAGAACCACATTCGAAGCGGTCAGCGGATCGCGGCTAGAGTCTCCGTCAGCTCGCGCGTCGGCCGAATCTTCAGACTCGTGGCTGAACCGCGCCACCCCGAAATCGGCCAAGACCACGCGCAGTCCCTGCGGCTCAGTCGTCAAAAAAAGGTTGTCCGGCTTGAGATCGCGGTGGACGATGTGCGCGGCATGCACTGCGGTGAGCGCTGCTGCCGTCTGGCTGAAAATCAACCGGGCTTCCTCCGGTGCCAGCCGTCCGCCGGGTTGCAAGCGATCCGCCAAAGTCGAGCCGTGCAGCAGCTCCATGGCCATGCAAGGAACTTCCTGCAAGGATTCACCTTGAAAGGCTGCTGGCGAGCGCACCCGGAAGACCGCAAAAATCTTCAGCACATTGGGGTGTGCGATGATCCGCGAAAATTCGGCCTCACGCTCGAGGCGCAAGGTAGCCTTGACGCTGTCGACCAGTTCCGGCAGCAAGGATTTGAGCGCAACCTCTTGACCACTCAACAGATCCGCGGCGGCGTAGACCTCACCCATGCCTCCCTTGCCGAGCAGACGGTCGACGCGGTAGCGCCCTTGGAGGACGTCGCCCGACTGAAAGAGCGAGGCTGCTGTCATGGTCCAATCCCGGGGTCTGCGCGTGCGGAGCTAGCCGCCGGCCCGCCCGGCGGCAGCCCGCTGGGCGATGGCCTGTTGCCGGTTGAAGTCGAGATCGTGCAGATAGAGGTACATGACCGCCATCGAGTCCTGATCCTGATCGGTGGTGTTGTTGTAGGTGCTGACCAATTCGTACTCGTGACCGGTAAAAACTGGGATGCCTTCGGGGCTCGTGTAATGATCGACGGCTGCAAGCCCGATGCGGTCCGCGTAGTTGCGCGCCTGGCTCTTGAACAAAGTGGTACCGGTGGTCAAGTCGCGCAACTCGAGCGACTCAGCAAACGGGTGCAAATGGACCGCGATGTAGTGAATCTTGGTATTGAATGGTAGCCGCATCAAGTGGGTGACCAGGGTGCGATTGACTTCGCGTCCGGGCTTGACCACCCAGTGCCCGGTAAATTTGCGCCCCTGCCCGTCCGCATACTCAAAAGTCGAGGCATTCGCGCCGGGCAAGCAGCCCGGACCATGGGTTGCGGTGTCCGGTTGCTCAACCCCAAAGTACCCCTTGTCTCCTGAAAGCAGAGCGAGCCCGTAAGCGCTGGTCGGGAACAGGGCTTTCATGTGGGGGGCATCCGCATCGCGCACGAAATGGATGGTCACCCGATGTCGGACCTCGTGTTTCTCTCCTTCGAGGTTCAAGTTGAGCACCTGGGTCGCCAGGTTGAGCGGCTCATCCGAAAACACCGGAATGCCAAAACCGCTGGGGAAACCCACTTGGAGCTGTCCTTGCGACAAGGTGAACAAGCGCGGATTGAAGCTGTTGTTGGTGGGGATGAGTTGACGATGCACGCCGACGTTGATGTCGAGGTTGCTGTGGCACATGAATTCCTGGGGCTTGGCGGTACTGCCATCAGCGCTGACCATGGTGGCTTCGTAGCCGGTGATCCACAGCAGTTCGGACGGGCTGCCCGCAGGCAGGAGATACACTTCCTGCTGGCTGGAGGGTCCGGACATCGAGCGGTAGATGCGGTCGACGGTGTAGACCTCGGAAAGGACCGTGCGCTGTTCCGCCCGGGGTTCGGCGGTGGCGTCCGCGGCCCGCCCCGGCACTGGGAGCGCGCAACCAGCAACAGCGCAGATCCAAGCGGCAAAGACCGCCCTTGGGTTCATGCACCGCTGGCGACGCGGCGTTGCCTGGGAGGCTGGCTGGGGTTGGGTCACAGGGTTTCTCGAGGTCATCGCGGCTCCCCTTTCTGACAATTTACCTTGCGCTTCTTGCGCGAGTTTACGGTGCGCCCTGGGCGCTTCAGTGCCCCGCAGCATAGTTTTTTTCGCCCGCACGCACTGCCAGAGTGAGACGGTTCTGCGGAGGCGGCAGCGGGCAAGTTGCATAGGGACTGAACACACAGGGAGGGTTGAACGCCTGGTTGAAGTCGAGGGTTACGCGGTGCGTGGCGTCGGGGGCTGGGGTGTAGATAAAACGGCCGCCGCCGTAGGTCTCTTTGCCCGAAGTGGCGTCCGCGAAGACCAGGAACAACTCGCCATCCCCGCCCGGCAAGGCATCCAGCCGGTAGTCTTGACCAGCGAGGCGAAACTCCAGGGCACCGGGACTCGCTTGCTCTTCGACGGTTCCCAAAATCGTCGGGATGCGCACTGGCTTGGGCGGATCATAGGGAACAAAACGCGCCTCTACCCGAAAAGAAGCGTCGATCGGGAAGTATTCCAGGCCCTTGAACCCGCGCAGAACTTCGCTCGCGCTGTCTTTGAGCCGGACCGCAAAGCGACCGCCACGCTCGATCAGGTGGAATGAGAAGGTCCCCACGGTGACGACCGTGGGCTGGCCTTCTGTGTCGGCTTTTAAGGCAGCGCGGGTCACGGTTTCACCCGCGACCGTGGCCCCCGTCCCGGGTACAGCGCTGAACCACACGGACGAACCCTGGCGCTCGAACTGGCCGAGCCGCGCAGGAGCTCCCGCAGGGAAAACCAGCGCATTGCCTGGGTCGCTGCCACAGGTGCTCGCCCCTTCCGGCAACCAGAACAGCCCGACCAAGGTCAACCAGCCGTCAGGATGCTCCAGCCGCTCCCGCCGCTCCTGCCGCCACGACTCGATGGTTGCGGCATAGGCGTCCTGAGCCGCTGCGCTCTGGCCTGCCTGGAGTTCTCCTGCCCCCGGTTCGGCACCTGCCGGCTTGCCTTCCCCAACCACCGGCGGCACGGCCAAGCCGAGAACGGCCAGCAGCCCTGCTATCCCCGACAACACCCGCGTCCGACTGTGGATTCGCCACCGCATCTTTGCACCTCTCAACCGACCCACACCCACCTACCGACGGCCGACGTAAGTGCCGGCGATCAGGTCGTGGAGGCCGCGTTTGGATGAACTGAAAGCGACCATCAAGAAGCCTACCCCGAGCAGTCCGGCACTCACCAAGTAACCCACAGCACGCAGGAGGGCCCGCCCCACCCCAATGCCGGGACTGCCGTTAGGTGCCAGGCCCACGTAAAGCCCGAGCAGCCGCTTGCCCGGCGTCGTCCCCCACAGCCCCCAGCCCAAAACGACCACCACCCAGGCGGCAGCTGCGCTAATCCCCAAGGCGAGCGATCCCGCAGAGCTGGTGGGCCCGCCGGCCCCCAGCAAAGCGACTGCGTTGAGTACGGTCATCCACAGACCATCGAGCAGCGCGGCGGCGAGACGGGGCCCAAAACCAGCAGGCTGCAAGGGGCCTCCGGCATGGCGTTGACCCTGGGATCGGTGCGCTGCCAGCTCAGGTTTGGGCAACTCGGGAAGCGGTGGGCCGATCACCGCCTCGAGTTCGTCGAGGGACGGCAGGATCTCCGTCCGGCGACCCGCAGGCCGCGGCTTTTCACTGCCGGAAGGCACCCCGACTTTGGGCGGCAGAGAAGCTGGGGGGCTCATCGGCGGCGGGCTCAAAGTGCCACTGGGCACGCGGAGCGGCGGCTTCGGAGGCACGCTCTTCGGCAGCGGAGAAATCGCCGGGGCAGCAGCTAGCGGCGGCGGAATGCTCGGGGCCGGCGGCACCGCGCTGCTCACCAGTGGCAAGGGCGGCGGCACAGTCGCAGGACCCGACGCAGCGGTCGGCAGCGGGGGCGCTGCTGGTTTCGGCGGGACTGTTGGTTTCGCCGACACTGCCGCTGGAGGCATGGCTGCTGGCATGGTTTGAGGAGCTGGCGGGGCCGGCACCACCGGCAACTCGGGCGTGGGAATTACTGGCGAGCTGTCGAAAAGCCCCGCAAAGCTGGCTTCCGGTAAACTATCGGTGACCAACGGATCGGCTGCAGCTGGCGGCGCGGTCGGGGGCGAAGCAGCCCAGGGGGAAGCAGTAGGGCTGACCTCGGGCTCGGACAACTCCTCAGCCGCATCGAGCGCCTGCTCGGCCAGCTCGACCGAAGCGCGTTGGAGGAAGAAAGTAGCGTCCCCGAGCGGCTTGGCACCCGCAACCGCTGGGATCCTCACCGTCTGCAGGGGTGATGGCTCAGGTTCGGGCGGCGGCACGATCACCAGGCGAACCTTGGTGTCGCCCAGCTCGAGCACATCGCCATTCTGGAGCTCAGCTGTGCCGCGCACCGGCTGTCCTCTGAGCACGGTTCCGTTGCTCGAACCCAAATCCTCGATCGTGACACTCCCGGCGTTGACATGGAACCGCAGGTGCTTGCGGCTCACGCTCGGGTGATGGACCGTGACCTCGCACTCGCGGCTGCGGCCGACCGTCTGGGTTCCTTCTTGGAGCTCGAGTTGCTCTGCACCGAATTCGAGGTAATAGCGCCATCCGCCAGCCAATTTAGACCTCCGTACCGACCACCATCGGGTTCACCGGCGGCTATCGCTTGTTCCGATGGCGGGGATTTGAGCTTATCACGAAGCTTGCAGGGTTGCTCAAGAAAGCAATTGGCGAAATCCTTTGGCAACAGCTTCAGAGCGATTCTCTGGGTCGTGCCAGGAGCGGCCGTGCCGCGAGCGGCCGTGCCGGGAACGGACGAAGGCAACGGAGCTCAAGCCCTTCCCTAGCTGGCCGGCAGTGGAACGACAAAAGCAGCAAATCCGCGCTGCTTCAGCTTGGCGCACAGCTCTTCGGCTTCGGCTTGCGCGGCAAAACGGCCGACTTGTACGCGATGGAGGGTCGCGTCGCTGCGGACTTCGGTTGCGGGAAAGTCGCTGACCAAACTCTCCAACAGGCTGGCAGCATTGACCGGATCGCGAAAGGCTCCCACCTGGACCGTGTAAGCTGCGGTGAAAGCCTCGCCCGGCAAGCTCGCACCCAGCCGCAAAACCCGCAACTCGACGCGCGCCACGCCCGCGCGCACCATCTCCAAAACTTTGGCAGCGCCGTAGGAGAGGTCGAGGATCCGCCGCTTGGCAAAAGGTCCGCGGTCGTTGATCCGGACCTCGGTCTGGCGACCGTTTTCCAAGTTCTTGACCGCGATCAGAGTGCCCAGCGGCAAGTCACGGTGGGCGGCGGTCATCGCATGTTTGTCGAACACCTCACCGCTAGCGGTCCGCCGTCCATGAAAACCTGGGCCATACCAAGAGGCCAGCCCTTTCTGCACCATTCCCGGCGGTTGCGGACGCTCCAGGCGGTGCGCTGCGCAGCCGGCCAGCTGCACCGCAAGCAAGGCCAGGCAAAGGGTCCAGCCGAGGGAACCGCAGGGCCAGCGAGGGCGTGGGGGGGTGGTTGCGGTGGGAACCATGACTAAATCCTCGGGCTTTCGCTCGGCGCGTCGGCCAAGCCGGACAGTGCGGGCAGCACGACCTCGTCGAGGAATTCGTCGACTTGGGCGCTCGCGCGGCCGGTGAAGCGCTCGGGGTCGAGCCAACGGGTGACCTCTTCGCGGGTCAAGCGAAATTCGGCATCCGCAAGCACCTGCTCCATCAGCGGGTTAGCCTGGCCCGCCTCGACCGCAGTGGCAGCGGCCAAACTGTAGCGGCGTAAACGTTCGTGCAGCTCCTGGCGATCGCCCCCGCGCAACGTCGCTTCCATCAAACAAGTCTCGGTGGCCATGAACGGCAGCTGACGCTCGACCCGCCCGCGGATCACTTCGCGGCGCAGCTCGAGCCCTGCCGCCAAATGACCCGCCAGGAGGAGGATCGCGTCCGCGCAGAGGAAAGCGTCGGGCAAAACCAAGCGCCGGTTGGCAGAATCGTCGAGGCTGCGTTCGAGCCATTGCGTGGCGCTGTTGAGCGCGCCGTTCAGGGCGTCGGTGACCAGCCGCCGGGCGAGGCCACACATGCGTTCCGCGCGCACCGGGTTCCGCTTGTAAGCCATCGCCGAAGAGCCGACTTGTCCGGAATCGAACGGCTCAGCGAGCTCCCCCACTCCCTGGAGCAGCCGCAAATCCGTCCCCATCTTGTGGCAGCTCTCAGCGATTCCCGCGAGGTTTTGCAGGACTTGTGAATCCTGCTTGCGCGGATAGGTCTGGCCGGTGACCGGAAAAGCCGCAGAGAAACCCAAGCGGTGCGCCACCAGTTCATCGAGTTGACGCACTTTTTGGTGATCACCGGCAAACAGCGTGAGAAAGCTGGCTTGGGTTCCGGTTGTCCCTTTGACCCCGCGGCAGCGCAGCTGGCCCAAGCGGTGCTGGATCTCGGTCAAGTCGAGGAGGAAATCCTGCAGCCACAAACAAGCGCGCTTGCCCACCGTGGTGAGCTGGGCGGGTTGGAAGTGGGTGTAAGCCAAAGTCGGGACGTCGCGCGTTGACCGCGCAAATGCGACCAGGTGCCGCAACACGCCGACCGTCCGCCGGCGGACCAGGTCGAGCGCTTCGCGTGCGAGCAAGACATCGGTGTTGTCCGTGATGAAGGCACTGGTCGCCCCGAGGTGCAAGATCCCGCCGGCCTCACCTGCGAGTTCCGCGAAGTGGCGCAGGTGGGCGACCACGTCGTGACGGGTTTCCCGTTCGAGTTCGGCGACGCGCGCGAGGTCGAGGGTGGCCGCGGCTCGCCGCAAGGTGGTGAGCTGCTCTGCACGGATCGGCAGGCCCAGTTCGTGCTGAGCTTCAGCGAGCAGGATCCACAGCTCGCGCCACCAGTGAAAACGGTGGGCGGCGGAGAAAATCTCGCCCATTGCGCGGGAAGCGTAGCGCTCGTAGAGCGGGTTTTGCGGCGTGTGCGCGAGATCCTCTAAATCCGACATGGTGGGCAATTGTAGTGGATTTGGCGCGCCAATCGCCAGGCGGCAGCTGGCGTAGCTGGGGTTGGCTCGCCCCTGGCGCATTGGCCTGCTCGGCTGCATCGGTTGGCGTGTTGGCATTGCTGGCATGGCCTCGATTGACGGGTCCAGGATATTCGCGGTAGGGTGACGCGGTCATGGCGATCGGTTTCGAGCTAGGGTTGATCCTGTTGCTGATCCTCATCAACGGGATCTTGTCGATGTCGGAAATCGCGATCGTGTCGGCGCGCAAGGCCCGGCTGGAGAAAATGGCGGAGGAGGGAGATCGGCATGCCCGCACCGCCCTCCAACTCGCGACCGAACCCGATCAGCTGCTGTCGACCGTCCAGGTCGGGATCACCCTGGTGGGCACCCTCGCCGGGGCGTTTGGCGGAGCAGCCGTGGCTGAGCCGCTGGCCGCCTGGTTGAGTCGTTGGCCCCTGCTCGCACCCCACAGCGAAACGTTGGCCGTGGGGCTGGTCGTGGTCGCCATCACGTATTTGTCGGTGGTGCTCGGCGAACTGGTGCCCAAACGGCTGGCCCTGCAGCGCCCCGAGCTGATCGCAGCAGCCGTGGCCGGCCCTATGCGCCGGTTGGCCAAAAGCACCGCACCCATAGTCCGCTTGCTCAGCGCGTCGACCAGCTTCGTCCTCTGGGCTTTCCGCATCAAGCCGTCGGAGGACCCGGTCGTCACCGAAGACGAGATCCGAGTGCTGATCCGCCAAGGAACTCAGGTCGGGGTGTTCGAACAAGTCGAGCAGAGTATGGTCGAACGGGTGTTTCGCTTGGGGGATCGCCGGGTCAGCACCCTGATGACGCCGCGCACCGACGTGGTCTGGGTGGACCTCGCCGATTCGGTAGAAGAAAGCTGCCGCAAGATGGTCGCCAGCGGTCACTCGTGCTTCCCGGTCTGCCGTGGCAGCCACGACGAGATCGTGGGCGTGGCTTGCGTCAAGCGCCTGTGGGGGGACGTCGTCGACGGCCGTCCGGTCGACCTCGAGTCCGCGCTGCTCCAACCCCTGTTTGTGCCGGAAAGTGTGTCGGCGCTGCGCCTCCTGGAGCGCTTCAAACAAGCGGGTACCCACATTGCTCTGGTGATCGACGAGTATGGCGGGTTTCAAGGCATGGTCACGCTCAACGACATGCTCGGCGCCATCGTCGGAGACGTCACCTGGTCGGACGCGGGCGAGGCCCCGCAAATCGTCCAGCGGGAAGATGGTTCCTGGTTGCTCGACGGCATGCTCCCAACCGACGAACTCAAAGAATTGCTGGGTCTTCGCCAGCTCCCCGGTGAAGACGAGGGCGGCTACCAGACCGTGGGCGGCTTCATGATGGCCCACTTCGGCCGCATTCCCCACGAAGGCGATCACTTCGCATGGGAGCAACTGCGCTTCGAAATCATGGACATGGACGAACGGCGGGTAGATAAGGTCCTGGTGACCCGTCTGCCGTAGAATCTGGGGGGTTGAGCGATGGCGCAGGACACGGCTTCAGGGAACAAAATCCTGGTCGCTGATGACCAGCAGGACGTGCTCACCGCGCTCGAGTTCTTGCTCAAGACCGAGGGCTTTCAAGTGAGCACTGTCAACTCCCCGCAAGGCTTGCTCGCACAGCTCCAGCAGCAAGACTTCGCAGCCGTGCTGATGGACCTGAACTACGCCCGGGACACGACGTCGGGCACCGAAGGGCTCGACCTCTTGCGCGCGATCCGCAGTCTGGCCCCCACCTTGCCGGTGGTCACCATGACCGCTTGGGCGAGCGTCGACCTGGCGGTTGAAGCGATGCGCCGCGGCGCCAATGATTTCGTCGAAAAGCCCTGGGACAACCACCGCCTGCTCGCGATCCTGCGCACCCAAATCGAGCTCGGCCGAGCGTTGCGCCAGGGCCAACGGCTAGCCGCTGAAAATGCGCTGCTGCAACGCGATGCCCCCGAACTGATCGCGGTCTCTCTAGCCATGCGGCCGGTGCAGGAGTTGATCGCGCGGATCGGTCCTTCGGCAGCGAATGTGCTGATCACCGGCGAGAACGGCACGGGCAAGAGCCTGATCGCGCGTTTGCTCCACCGGGTTTCCGCACGCGCTGCCCAGCCGCTGATCACGGTCAACATCGGTGGGCTGTCCGCCACGATTTTCGAAAGCGAGCTGTTCGGTCACGTCAAAGGCGCTTACACCGACGCCAAGAGCGACCGCGTGGGCCGCTTCGAGCTCGCCGATGGCGGGACGCTGTTTCTCGACGAGATCGCCAATGTCCCGCTCGACCAGCAGCGCAAACTCTTGCGGGTGCTCGAAACCGGCGAGTTTGAGCGGGTCGGCTCGTCCAGGACGCAGCGCGTGGATGTGCGCATCTTGTCGGCGACCAACGCCCAGATCCATGAGGAGGTGAAGCAGCAGCGTTTCCGCCAGGACCTGCTCTTCCGCTTGAACACCGTCGAGATCAAGCTTCCGCCGCTCCGCGAACGGCGGGAAGATATTCCGCTCTTGGCCGAGTATTACCTACGGCAGCTGGAGCAGCGCTATCGCCGCAAGGGATTGAGCTTTAAAGAGGCGTCCCTGCGCGCGCTCACCCACTACGACTGGCCGGGCAACGTGCGCGAACTCGCCCATGTGGTTGAACGCGCGGTCTTGATGGCAGCCCACCCGGTGATCCAAGCAGGCGACCTCGGACTCGCAGCGACTGCAGAGCGCCCCCCCCAAGTGGAGGACATGACCCTCGAAGAGGTCGAGCGCCTGCTGATCCGCAAAGCGCTCGAACGCACGCAAGGGAATGTCAGCGATGCGGCCAAGGCTCTGGGCCTGAGCCGCAGTGCGCTGTACCGGCGGTTGGAGCGCTATGGGCTTTAGAGGTAGGGGCTAGGGCGTGGCGTCTCCGTCCTGGGCTGGCGGAGGCGGCTCCCAAGGTTTGAGATGGGCCGTGACCACCCACTGTTCCTCCTGGAGGATCAAGTAGTAACGGTACTTGACCGGGGGAGCAGCAGAGCCTTGCACCACACCCCAGACCTCGGCTCGGTCGGCAAGACGGCGCACCGGACGAATTTCCTGGATTTCGAGTTGCACTGCGTCCGCAGGACGAGGGGTGGGACATGCACTCGCCGGCTGGACTTGGCGGTCCGCGCTGGCGAGGTCGCCGAGCGCCTTGGCGGTGACTGCAACCCGCTCAGGATCGCTGGGGACGTCGAGGCACAGCCAGTGGGCTTCCTGCACCTCAGCGTGGTGACTCACCATGTAGCGGAAGGTCGCTGCGTAGAGCGCCGGCCGCGCTGCGGCCAGAGCCTCGGGCAGCGCGACCTCTTCCGCCTGGGCCCACCGCGCAGGACTCGCCATGTCAGCAGCCAAGCAGGCCACCAACACGGCGAGCCGCACCAGTGCGAATAAACGGGAAAGCACTAGACTCACCCGTTTAAGGCTGGTTGAACCAGTCGGTGTAGCAGCTGCCCTGGTCGTCAGCATGACCAAAAACTGAGAACACCGGATGAGCGCCGTCGCTCTTGCGCATGTGGCTGGTCGCCATCCAGCAAGTGCAGCGGGGCTCGAAACAGCGCACGCGGTTGTAGTCACCCCAGATGTCGTCGGGCGGGCCTTGGGTGCCAGCTGCTGCCGATGGGCAAGTCATGCCCCAACCAGGAACCGAGCTGTCCTTGTAGTCGTCCTTGGACAAACAAGCGCGGGGATGCACAGTGGTTTTGTTGTTGCTCACCACCACGCCCACTTCACCACGTCGGTTGGGGAACGCATGGGCGTACATCCAGACGTTGCTGCTATCCCAAATGTACTGCCGCCCGCCGTAACTCAAATCGGCCGTCTTGAACCAAGCGTTGTCGACATAGGGCTTGGGAAATGAGCTGTTGTTTTTGGCATTCCAGAAAAAAGACACGACTTCCGTGGCCGAGTTTTCTGGCAAGGTGTGCCGCCCCACATAGGCACCGGTGATCCGGTGATCAGCGCGCGCGCACATGTCGCGACCATCCGGCCCTGGGCAACTCATCGCACCTGCCGTCCAGGCCGGGATCGACCGGGTAACCGACGAAACGCTGCTTGACCCATCCTGCCACTTGAAAATCCGCAGGGTCGCCGTATCCACGTGTTGCCCAGCATAGAGGATCGAGGTTCCCCCTTGCGCTGGGGTGATCGTGCCCGTGGAATTGGAGACCGACGAGATGGTGATCGACGAGCAGGTCTTCATCCCAGACAGCGGGAAACGGTAAATCCGACTGCGCAAGTAGTCATCATCGCTGTCGAACATGTTGGTGGTGAAGTAGAGATAGCGCTCGGTCAAGGCGAGGTGAGGAAAGTCGAACCACTCGCCCGCAGGGCTGGTCAACGTGTAGATGCACCAGGTCGCAGAATCATCGGTTGAAGCCCCAACTTGGATCTGATTGGTGCCCCCTGCTCCACCGCTGAAGACCCCCTGGCGATACCACACGAACATGTCGTTGACCGCGTCGAAGACCACGTCCTGGTCGCAGCAGAAGCTCGAGAAGCCACTGTAAGGATCATAGAAAGTCCAAGTCGATCCCGCATTGGTCGAACGCGCCGCCCACCAGTTGCCCGTAGCAAAGACGTACTTGCCGTCGTTCGCCCCGGACATCTCCGTGACATCGGAGAAACCAGGAGAGCTACCGAGGCTGGAACGGACGGTATCGCGCACGACATAGGCCTTGGGCGCAGTCGAAGTACGGGGGGCCACCGTCGACACCCGGGTTTCGGTTCCCGCATGCGGCGCCTCGGGGGCCTTCCCCGAGTCGGGAACCCACAGCCGCCGGTCGGCCGCTTTGAACATAGCCTGGAGCTCTGCCAGGTCAGCGGGTCGTCGGGGCGGCGTCGTCAAGTCTTCGAGGTGAAGGATCCCATCGGGCTCGAGCCGCTGTATTTCGGCGACTTCTACTTCCTCGGAGTCGAGCTCTTGGGCCCAGCCAGCACCCAGTGAGCAGCAAAAACAAAAAATTACAGTCAAAATGACAAAGCAACAAACCTTCTTTAATTCTACCTTGCATTCCATTGCACAACCTCCAGACAGCAAGTGTCAGCTAAAGAAACACCCCTGATGACCGACACAGTATACACTGCTAGAGCCTTCCAGCAAGCTACCAAAAGCTGCCTAAGTGAGGCCAGTGGGACCAGGGGAGGGGTCAGGGGCCGCCCGACCGTCAGCACAATTCCTCCCGCCTGCTGTGCCGCTGGCCTCGCCCATCCGCAACGGATCAACCGCCAGGAGCAGCGTACCTCCACACCTCACCACGAAGTTGAGCAAGATCCCCAACGGATCTCCTGAGGTGTCGCGGATGAACTCTTCGAGGTCTTGGACAGATGCCCCAACACCGGATCCGGACGCACCTCCCCTAAAATCGGACTGCGGTATCGCGTTTTTATATATGTAGTCGAGCACGCCCTTCGGGGCATCACC
Organism: uncultured Thermoanaerobaculia bacterium; assembly: GCA_964499975.1. GTDB lineage: Bacteria > Acidobacteriota > Thermoanaerobaculia > Multivoradales > J023 > CAZCOV01. The sequence continues at coordinate 78 of CAZCOV010000005.1, read as the reverse complement.
ATTTTCGTCCGACTTCCTCAAGGGTGAGCTGCCTGATTGGCTTCCTACCAAACAACTCCAGCGGCGAGAGCAAGAGTA
>CAZCOV010000004.1:43215-47529 GCA_964499975.1 uncultured Thermoanaerobaculia bacterium | reverse complement strand
CTTCGATGGTGACAACATGGACGGGTAAAGTGCGGTTGATCTGGTCGATCATCGCGGCGAGCGTGGTCGACTTGCCCGAACCGGTCGGCCCGGTGACCAGCACGATGCCGTTTTTGAGCTTGGACACGTTGTGTAGCTCTTGGGGCAAGCCGAGCTGGTCGAGGGTGGGGATTCCTTGGGGGATCACCCGCAGGACCGCGGCAAGGGTGCCGCGCTGGTAAAAGATATTGACCCGGAAGCGCGTCAAGCCGGGGATCGCGTAGGAGAGGTCCACCGAGCCGCGGTTTTTGAGCTCGCGCAGATGTTTTTTCTGGCCCTGCATCAGGGCCATGGCCACGGCTTCGGTGTGATAAGGGGCGAGTTTGGTCATACCGCGGAACTCGACCGGCCGCAGGCTGCCGTCGACCTCGACTTGCGGCGGTTTCCCCGCAGAAAAGTTGAGGTCAGAAACCCCCTGTCCGGCGGACAACATCCGGCTGAGCAGCTGGTCGACACTGAAATTGATCAACGCAAAAGACCTCGCAAGAAACCCGCTTCCCGCTTCTCTCTTTCCGCTTCTCTCTTTAAAGCCTTAACGCCTCAGGCCGCAGCCGAGCTTAGCACAAGGGCTCAGCTTAGGGTCGACACATCCATAAATTCACATTTGTGGCGCCCAGAATGGAAAGTTATGGATGCGTCGAACCTTAGTCCGCGGGCTGGCGCAACTTGAACACGTACCCAAGCGCTACGGTCAAGGCTGCGGCCAAAGTTGCCGTCAAAAGCCCGCGTACATCGTACCCCACGAGGCCGCCAAAACCCAAAAACGTGGCGAGCATTCCTCCCAAGGTCGCGCCGCTCACTCCCCACAACGTCGGCAGCACCCACCCCGAGCGGAAAACTTTGGGCAGGGTCCAGGCCGCGCCTAGACCGATGAACAAGCCGACGAGGAGCCAGGAAAGAAGTCCCAAGGGTAAGAGCATGTCGTTCCTCCGCAGGTTGGACCTGGTTGAACCCTGGTCTCGTTCCAGGGCTTACCGCTGAAGAATAATATAGAGAATTATATCGGCCAGGTTGCAGACTGCGTCTGCGACGAGCGCAGTCACGTCAGCCAGCTGCGCGGCAGGGGACGTTCGGGCACGTCTTCGAGCAGGCCGCCGTGCCCCAGCTCCAAGATATCCCTGCGGGTCAGCCGATCACCGACCAGCAAGCGGGGCAGGATCAGGTCGACGATATTTCTCTTGAGGCTGCGCGCGCATCCCGGAGCCCCGACGATCGGGACCTGGCCGTGGTAGGCCAGGAGCAGCAAGTTGCCGGGATCGACCGGCGCGCCAAAGCATTCGAGGGTGGCACCCGCCGCCAAGAGCGCCCGCGGGGCAATGTCTTCGCGGTCCATGATCGCGGTCTCGCCCGCGAGGATCAGCAGGTCGATTCCAGCAGTGAGCTGGCCGCGGACCGCGGTGCTCAGCTGGCGCTCTCCGCGCTCGTCCTCCAAGGGAACGAAGTCCGTGGTCGCCAGGGTCGCCCCCCAGGCCAGCAGGCGTGGGCTCAAAGCTTCGCCAAAACTGCGGACGATCCGTTCGCGTGCCGCGGGTGAGCCGGAAAGGATCAGGCCGACTTGCCGCGGAATGAAGGGTTGCAACGCGATCAGCGGAGACTGCGCGGACACTCCTGCGGGGGGGGGCGCCGTGGCGAGCGCCTCGGCTGCCCGCACGGTGGTATCCGGCAGGGCATAGGGGATGATTTTAAGGGTAGCCACCATCTTGCCTTTGGCCACGGCAGTGTGGGTCGGCAAGGTGGCTGCGGTCACCCCTTCTTGGCAGTTGAGCGCGAGCAGGCGCTCGCGGTCGACGCGGAGAATGCCAGGGTTTGGCGCGTAGAAATTCACCCGGCCGGTCTGCGCTTGCGACCGGCGGAGCTCAGGGCCAGAAATCGCCTGCGCGATCCGTTCGGCGGCGGTGTTCTCGTCGACGTCATCGGGAGCGAGCTGGGCGACGTAAACGCTCTCATGCCCCAGTGTCCGGAGGACTGTAAGGTCCTCTGCCGCAAGAGCTTTGCCCTTGCGAAACATCCGCTTGCCGCCTTCTCCCGTGATGTTGTGGCCCAGGATGTGATTTTCTGCAGCAGCTAGCGGTAAGGCTCGAAACTTCATACACTCCCCTCGTCAGCACTCTAGCATTCCGCGACGCCTTCCCGGGACGCGGTCAAGGGATTCGGCGTCTTGGTGCGGTGCTCACCGAGCTAACCACGAGGAGGCAATATGAAGCATATCTACCGTTTCTGGGTTATCGTTTTGGTGCTGGTTTGGACGTTTCCCACCCAGTCTGAAACCCGGGTGCCGACCACCACCACACTTTTCGGCCGGTTGGTCGACCTCACTTGCGCATCCCGCGGGATCGCCCAACGCGGCTCATGGCAGCATGCCGAAAATCATCATGCAACTGAAGCTGGGGAGATTCAAGCTTGCGCCACTCAGTGCCTCAAAGCGGGCCAGCCCGCAGCCCTCTTCGACGGCAAGAAGATCACCGCGGTTTTTGCTTGTAGCCCACAAAAAACCCTGGCCGACTATGCGGCACAAGAAGTCGAAGTCCAAGGCTTCTGGGCTGGAACCAAAAAGGATGCGGCCAGGGCCTTCGTCCCGAAGAAAATTCGCCGCAAGAACGAGACTGGGTGGATCACGGTCGATTGTGGTTACATGCATGAATAGCGAATTGAGGGACCGCATGTGGCGTCCGCCCATGTTACCGGTCACTTTTCCTGCTAATTGCTGAAAATTTTTCTTGCAGTCGATCTTGAAAAAACTTTGGTAATTGCGCGGAGGAATTTTGCGAAATAGTCTCGCAAATTGCCTTTAAAGGAGGATTTTTCGCTATCAGCAAATCATATAGGACAAAAAGATGTATTATTTGGTTAAATAATTTGTGAAAATTCTCGGGTGAAGATTTTCAGATATTGACTTACCCGATCAGGCCAGCGATAATTGAACCATTCAGGGGGCTGGTCGAGAAGCCAAGCAGATGCGGCTTCTCTCTCTTAAAGACTTGGGTTCGCAAAAAGAGTCAACGCAGATATCAATGCTCCGGTTGGAACTCTCCAATCGAGTGTGCATAGCGTTCATAAGCTCAACCGTGGCCGGACGAGTTGCTGTGTCCGGCTACAAAAACAAGTCAGGAGAAGAAGTATGCGAATCGTAGAGTTCAATCAACAGATCGCTCAGGTCAACCCTGCGGACACCGGTTTGCTCCAAGCCTTGCATCAACTGACCCGCGTAGAAAGCACCGCGCTCATCTCAGAGGAAGAGATCGCGCCAGGATGGATACCCTGGGATAATTTTGCTGAAGCATTGCTGGACACATCGAAAAATAATTGATCATCTTTTGATTGCTGCGGCGCCATCGCGGCGCAAAGAGTTCGGCTCCTTTCGTTAGCCACTTTTCGTTTCCTATTCTCTACCTCTTTTTTCTCCGGCGAGACTTGCGACGGACCAGGTGGAAGCCGCCTGACGACTCGCCGAAAGTGTGCAATTGCTCACTCACAGGATGAGCGAGGCCCCCTCTTCGAGGCCACAGCTAGTGGGCCTCGCTCGTCTTCGGGGCTGCCAAATAGCCCAGAGGTTCTCAGCTGTCCCTCTGACCTTCGCTTGCTGGTAAGATACACCGTTATGAACTCAGGCAGGTCCTGAGAGTTGTGGGGTGGGCACTAGAAGGGCAGCGAGCGATGTAGGAGCTTATCCGAGTGGGTAAGGACGAGGTCGGCGGGTCGGTTGTCAATATAATTGTCAATATAAATGCATATATACGAATATATTATATCGAGCATCAGTTCTCTCTCCCTACCTTCAGCATGGCCAGAAATGCTGACCCTGGTACAGCGTTTGGACCCCGCGAAGCCGATGGGTTGCCTCGAATATCCCCTGAAGGCGGCGCAAGCGGTTGGCGGAGAAGCCGATCAGGCCCTTCCCGGTGCAGCCGCCATCTTTTGCATGCTGACCAGCATCAACCTGGTGGATGACCTGCTGGACGAAGATCCGCGGGGTGAGCACCATCGGCTAGGTGTTGGTGCAGTAGCGAATCTGGCTCTGGCTTTCCAGGCGGTCAGTTGCAACTGCTTGCAGCGTTCAGGACTCTCCGCTCAGGATTTGGCAGCAGCGCAGAGCAGCCTTGCTGAAATGGCCCTGGCCACTGCCTACGGGCAGTATCTGGATACGGGTCAAATCAGTTGCGAAGATGACTACTGGCGGGTAGTCCAGGCCAAGACGCCTCCCCTGTTCGCGAGCGCTCTCTACTTGGGAGCCTTGCTCGGCGGTGGGTCCCAGATCGTCGCTCTAAGCCTCAGCGA
>CAZCOV010000004.1:0-43205 GCA_964499975.1 uncultured Thermoanaerobaculia bacterium | reverse complement strand
CTGGGAGGGATGCTCGGAAAAATTGTTCAAATCAACGACGATGTGAGCGATGCCCTCCACGTCCCCGCCAAGCCTGACTGGCGCGTTGGCAGTGCTAATTTGCCCATAATCTATGCTTCCTTGGCGGATCATCCACAGCGGGCCGAGTTTCTGGACCTCGTCCCCCAAGCCACCAACCCGCGCTCGCTCGCGGCAGCCCAGGAGATCTTGATCCGCTGCGGTGCGATCAGTTACTGTTTTTACCAGACGATCGCCGCGTACCAACAAGCCAAACAAACCTTGAACCGCCTTGCGCTACCCTTTCCCCAGCCCATGACGGACCTCCTCGACGAGCACATGCGGCCCCTCCTGGCCTTGCTGCGGCGCAACGGCACCGAGAACCCCGAGGCGCTGCTGCAAACCGAACAGCATGACAGCATGAATGCTGGCAGTATGAATGCGATGAATACGCAGGACTAAGCACCGGATTGACCATGCTCAAGTCCAAAAACTCGCTCGGGTTCTGGCTCCTGGCGGCTTTGTCTCTCGCGGTGATGCTCCTGTGGGGTCACTACTCCTGGTTGTATTTGCAGCTTCCAGTGCCTGGGTTCAAGTGGGATTCCGCAACCTGGGCTGTCATAGCAGAGGATCCTGAGTGTTTTCCCCCGCAAGCATGCGTCGCGGCGGGCGACTTGATCTTGGAGATGGATGGGGTCACCCGGGACCAGTACATCGAACAAAGGTACCAGCCCTCCATTCGCTGGACCCAGCCCCTCTCGCTCAAAATCTTGCGGTCGGGAGAAGAACGGTTCATCCAGCTCGCAGCCAGGGACAAACAGCTCGCGGAGTTGCTCGAAGGGATCCTCGCGACCCTGTTCCCCTTAGTGCTCTGGGCGTTTGGGACGTTGACCCTGCTCCTCCTGCGACCGCGCGATGAGCGCTGGGTCTTGCAGGTATTGGCTTACAACTGCATTGCTGTCTTCTTCAGCTCAGGCACCCTCTCGTTTACGCGGCTGGCTTACTCACCTGTGGTCCTCCATTTCGCCAGCTGGTTCTTCCTGCCGATCCTGATCCACCTCCACCTGGTCCTCCCCGACCTCTCAGCTCCGCGGCTGCGCCGGGGGCTGATCTGGCTTTATGGGTTGGCCGCCTTCTGCTTCGGGTTGGATTGGCTGAGCTGGATCGGAGGATCGTTTTTCAAGCTCCCTCTGCTCATCGGTGTTTTAGCATCTCTCGGGATCATCGTCTATCAACTGTTCCTGCCTGCCGCACCCAAGCTCAAAGTAGCGCGCCGGCTGCTTTTTTTCGGCAGCGTGCTCGGTTGGGGGCCTTGGGTTGCGGCCATGATCTTGTTTTACAACTCATCACTTGAAGACCTGCCATTTGGGGTCGACAGCCTGCTCATCTGGGCAGTAGCCTTGCTCGCGGTGCCCAACTGGCCGTTGTCTTACATCTACTCCGTCTATAAGCCCGACAGCGGTCTCCTGCGGATTCGTGGCAGCAATCTGTTGGGCATCTATGGCTTCTTATCGCTCTCGGTGATTTTCTATGTCACGACCTTCTTCTTTGTTGGCACCCGCTGGCTGTCGCTGCGTGAACAGCCGATCGTCGCGAGTCTCTTGATTTCTACTTTCTTTTTAGCGATTGCGCCACCCTTGCGTTACCTGTTCCAGGTGCTGGTCGACCGGACCATTTTCGGCATCAAGTACCGGCCCGACGAGGTCGTCAGCGCCTTTGCAGAGAAGATCCCTACCGCTTTTGATCGGGATAGCTTGCGCAGTGTGATCGTCGATGAGATCCTGCCAACCCTTTCGATTCGACAGTCAAGCCTTTATTTGTTTGGCCGCGGTGGCGGAGGGTTGCTCTATGAACAGCGCCTGCTGCCCCCAGAGAGTTTCGACGTCAGCGAGGAGGATCCTGAGTTCAAAGATCTCCTGACTAGAGCCGGGCGGTATATTCCGACAGGTTTGTCGGCAGAGAAATATAGTTGGGTCCGTTTGACTATTCCCTTGGCGATCCAAGAGCAACTGATCGGGGTCTGGTTTCTCGGTAAGCGTGACCCCGACAATTTTTACCCCAAGAGCGATATCAACATATTGACCAACATCGCCAATCAAATTGCGACCGTGGTGCGTGCGCAGCAAGAAATCACGGAGAACAAGCGTCTGCATCAGCAGTTGGTACATGCGCAGAAAATGGAAGCCATTGGACGCCTCTCTGCTGGAGTCGCGCATGACTTCAACAACCTTTTGACCGCCATCTTGAGTTATAGTGAGTTATTGCTGAGCCGCCAGCCAGCCGACAGCGCCACACTCAAATACATCTTTGGAATCAAAGACGCCGGCGAAAAAGCAGAAGCCCTGACCAAACAGCTGTTGGCCTTCAGCCGACGGCAGGCGGCCGAAGTCAAAGTCGTCAACATCAACGCCGTGGTCACCAGCGTCGAAGGGTTGCTGCGCCGGCTGATCGGTGAGGACGTCGAGCTCGCGCTCAACTTGACCGCCAACTCGAATGTGAAAATTGACCCGCGGCAGATGGAGCAAGTTGTTTTGAATTTGGTGGTCAATGCCAATGACGCCATGCCCGAGGGTGGACTGCTCGCCATCTCTACCTATGACCTCGAAAGCACCCATGCCCACGACGTCGGGCATGGGATGATCGCTTCAGGCGCTTACACGCTGTTACAAGTCAAAGATACAGGCGTGGGCATCGACGCTGAGGTCCAGGCGCATATTTTCGAGCCGTTTTTCACCACGAAAGATTTGAGCAAGGGTACGGGTCTCGGGCTCTCGATGGTGTATGGCATTGTCCGGCAAAGCGATGGTTACATCTTCGTTGACAGCACCCCAGGTGAGGGAACCACGTTCAGCATCTATTTGCCCACGGTCGAAGAAGCGGAGACCTCTGAACGAACACCTGAGCTGAGCGATGCGCCAGCGGGTGCTGCCGAGACGATTCTCGTGGTGGAAGACGAAGACGCGGTGCGGAACGCGGCCTGTGAGATCCTCCGCTCGCGCGGGTACACGGTTCTGCAAGCACGAAATGGGTTCGAGGCGATCGACATTTTTGGGCAGAACCACAGCGCGATCGACTTGCTCTTGACCGACGTGGTCATGCCGCAAATGAAAGGTCCGGAGCTGGCCGAGCGCCTGCTCGGGCAACTGCCGGATCTGAAAGTTATGTACATGTCGGGTTATTACGAAGAATCGATGTTCGGTCGCAAGATGGATGGGGCGGGGGGCAACTTGATCCGCAAGCCGTTTTCTTCGCGCTCACTCACCCTCAAGGTGCGCGAAGTGCTCGACAGCAAACCCAAGGACCATGCGGCTTCCAGCGCTTGGCGGTGAATCTCGTCGGAGAACGAACCCCAAGCGAGAACGTCACCTTGACCGTATAGAGGGATGTGGGGCTTGCAGTGAGGGCACAAATATGCTGTAATAGCATTTATCCGGCCCGCTCCTGCGGCCCAATCACTTCCCCGAATTGACCCGACCCTTACCTATGCGCTGCTCCATCCCGCAAACTCCTGTGCTGATCCTGGTCTTGCTCGTGAGCCAGGTCGTCAATCCGGTGACTGCGGCAATCGAGACATGGTCACCGATCGGGCCGCAAGGCGGCAATATTCTGGCTTTGGCGGTGGCGCCTGGGGATCCCCGCCGGCTCTACGTCGGGACTCCGGCGGGCGTTTTTCACAGCCATGACGGCGGGTTGACGTGGAACGCGATGGGCGGGATCGAGCTGGGCTTTCTGGCGCTTGCGGTCGATCCCAACAACCCGGAGGCGGTGCTCGCGAGCGCCGCAGACGGTCGGCTGAGCTCGCCGGTTCTGTGGCGAACCGCAGATGCGGGGCGCACCTGGAGCGAGAGTGCCGGCGGCGACGCGGCAGGAGTGGCGTCGGCCATCCTGGCGCTCCAGTTTCATCCCTCCGATCCTGAAGTGGTTTATGCGTTGGCGCAACGCGAGGGGGTCCTGCGCAGCCGGGATCAAGGGCGGACCTGGACGTTACTCCCGGGGCCGGCCGGACCGTTCAAACAGCTGGTGATTGACCCTGACTTCGGTGAGCGTCTTTATCTGATCAGCGAAAATGGTCGACTCGACTGCAGCGATGATGGGGGCAGAGCCTGGAGCACCTGCATGGAGGGTCTGCGGCGGGGGCAAGGAGTTGTCAGCCTGGTATTTGACGCGAGTCATCCGCGCACGCTCTTCTTGCTCGCCGACCGCCTCTACCACTCGCACGACGGCCGGCGTTGGGAGCCACTGCCGCACCGTTTGCCGCCTGGCAACTTCGAGGCCCTGACCACCCACCCGCAAGACCAAGCCACGCTGTACCTCGCCACCCGTGAGGGCCTTTTTGTGAGCCGTGAAAGGGGTCCTTGGAAACTCATCAGCCGCGGTCAATTGCCGTATGGTCGGGTGCGCACACTGCTGGTTCATCCCCACCCCGAGCGGCTGCTAGCGACCACCGAGAGCGGCGTGTGGAGCAGTCTGGATGGCGCTCTATGGGACAGTGCGAATGCGGGCCTGTTTGCCTCAACCTGGAGCGGGCTGGCCGCGGTGGGGTCAGCCGCAGGCACCGAGATCTTTGCCTGGCGGGGTCACCGTCTGGCGCGCAGCAGCGATCGCAGCGGTCCGTGGACGGTTTTGGGCTTGGAGGCATTGCCCGGAATCAACACCTTGACCGTCGATGCCACCGATCCCGATCGGCTGTGGGCGGGTTCCCGCGGCCTTTACACCAGTTCAGATGGGGGGTTTTCCTGGGTTTTGGCCGAAACCCCGTTCAACTATCGCGGGGTCAGCCAGGTGGTGATCGCGCCGAGCGATGCGGCCACGATGTACGTCGGTCTGGTCGGCGAATCACCGCTGATCTACCGCAGCATCGACCGCGGAGTCAGCTGGCAGCCCGCGGGCAGTGGGCTCTTGGGCCAGCGAATCGCCGCGCTGGTCGTCCATCCTCGCGATCCAGCGCTGGTCTATGCCGGCACGTATAGCGAGACCTATAGTGAGACCGCGAGCGAGGCTTCCGGTCCTGGCCTTTACCAGTCCCGAGATGGCGGTTCCACCTGGACCCGGCTCGACCTTCCGCTGAACGGGTCCAGCGGGATTTATTGCCTGGCGATCGACCCTCAGCGGCCAGCCACTGTTTATGCCGGTACGGTCGCGGGTTGGTTGCTCAAAAGCCAGGATAGCGGCCGCTCCTGGACCCCGCACTTGGTCGACCGTTCGCTGTTCCCCGTGGTGGCTTTGGCCGTCGATCCTGCCCGGCCGCAAGTCCTCTACGCCAGCACCTTTTCTGGTCTCAGCCGCAGCACGGACGGTGGCTTGACCTGGACTCCGGCAGAGCAAGGCTTGAGCCTGCCCCGAGTAACCGCGCTCGCGCTCGATCCAGCAGCTCCTTCCAAGGTTTATGCCAGCGTTCCCGAACGCGGGATCTTCGAGGCGATCTTCCCGCAGGAAGATGCCGCTTACTTCGCCGAAGGACGGTTTCAAGTCCAGGCCAGCTGGACGGATTTTATGGGCCAGTCCGGCCGGGCTCGACCCTTGCCGCTCACCAGCTCAGCCGCTGCTTTCTGGTTTTTCCAACCCAGCAACCCTGAACTGGTGGTCAAATTGCTCGACGGGAGAAAGATCAACGGTGGCTATTGGTGGTTCCATGGCGGGTTGACCAACTTTGCTTTCGCCATCACTTTGACCGACCTCGCGACCGGCCGCCAGCAGACTTTCAACAACCCACCGGGACAATTCACCAGCCATGGCGAGATCGACGTACTGCGCAACCCCAAGCCAACCACCACCTTCCCCTCCAGCCAGGCGCCCCAGGTGCTGTCGCCTGGTCCGGTGCCAGCTGACTTGACTTGCGCGACCAACGCTGAACGCTTATGTCTCGGCCAGCGGTTCCGGGTCAACGTGGAGTGGCGCAATGCGCACGGACGCCTGCAAGCGGGCCAGGCGCGGGGGTTGAGCGAAAGCAGTGGCTACTTCTGGTTCGCGCAGCCGGAAAACGTCGAGCTGTTGGTCAAGATGCTCGATGGACAGGCTTTCAACGGCAAGTTCTGGCTCTTCTCGGGAGCATTGACCAACCTCGAGTACACCTTGACCGTGACGGACACCGTTACCGGGGAGACTCAGCGCTACCGCAATCCGGCCGGGAGCTTCACCAGCTTCGGCGACATCCAAGCTTTCTGAGGTGGGTTCTTTGGTAATCTTGGCACACCATGGTGGATACAATCGCTGAAGACCCAGGAAGCCTCCACGGAAACCTCGACGGAAACCTCGACCCGAACCGCGCCCTCCAATCGCACTCCAACCTGTGGGAGTTGGCTTTTCCCGCCATGAGTTTTGCGTCCTGGCGAGAACAGGTGGAAGCCGAACTCGGCCGACCGGTAGCGTCAGCCCTGGCCAGTCAAGTGGTGGGAGTTCCGGGGCTGCGGGTCCAGCCGCTGTTTTGCGCCCACGACTTGCCCTCCCCAGAGCCGGCTGGCCTGCCCGACCGACCGCACGCGGCCCGAACGCACGCGGGGGCGAACTGGTCCCTGACGGTCGAGTACCGGATCTCTGAACTGGCGCCCGGGTTGCTGGCACCAGCAGTCGAACGCGGGGTGGAGCTGTTGTGGCTAGAAGTGGATCGTCCCGCAGCAGCGCTCGAATGGCGCGAGGTCTTGTCCCTGCCGACCGCAGTTTTTCTGGCAGCCGGAACACAAGTGGCGGAGGTTGGGGCAGCAGTGGTCGCGGCGGCCGAACGCCAAGGGGTTGCTCTGACCGCGCTGCGGGGGGGAATTCTCGGCGATCCGCTAGGAGAAGCCGCGGTGACCGGGTCCGCGGTTTCCGCCGCGACCTTCGCCCGCCTAGCCGACTGGGTCGTTTGGAGTGCGCAGCATGCCCCCGCCTGGCGTAGCGTCTTGGTTTCCACTTCGGCCTATCAGGAGGCTGGAGCCACCATCCCCCAAGAGCTCGCTTTCGGTCTGGCGACCGGCGTCGAGTACCTGCGCCGGCTGACCGGCGCTGGCTTGCCCGTGGACGAGGTCGGGCGCCGGTTCTGCCTGGCGTTCAGCGTCCGTCAGGACATCTTCACAGAAATTGCCAAGCTGCGCGCGGCCCGCAGGCTGTGGGCCAAGGTGCTCTGCGCCTGGGGTGCGCCAGACGTTCCCGTGCATCTGCATGCGCGCACAGCCGTGGCCATGCACACGCGTTACAGCCCCTGGAACAACTTGCTGCGCACGACCGCCGCCAGCTTTGCCGCGGTTCTGGGCGGCGCCGATAGCCTCACCGCCTTGCCCCACGATGTTTTGCAGGCGGATTGTGGGGATGCCGGTCGCCGATTGGCGATCCAGCTGCAGCACATCCTGGCGGAAGAGGTCCACCTCGGCCAGGTTGAACGTGCGCCCGCGGGCAGCTATTACCTCGAATCTCTGACCGACGCACTCGCCCGACGGGCATGGGACCTGTTTCGCGAGCTCGAACAGCAGGGCGGCATGGTCGCTTGTCTGGAGCGCGGTGACCTCGCAGCCCGCATCCGAGCCGCTGCTTTAGCCCAGCGGGAAGCGCTTGCCACCCGCCGTCAAGTCATCCTCGGAGTGAGCGAGTTTGCCGACCTCGATGAACCGCCAACGGCGCCGGAACAGCTGACCGCGGCAGCACCAGGAGCATCCGCCGCTCAGCCGCTGCCCCTGGAACGCCTGGCTGCTCCGTTCGAAGCGCTGCGCTTGGCCGCGGATCGCTGGTCAGCGTCAACGGGAGGGCGGCCGAGCGTGGCGCTGCTCCACCTCAGTCCAGCGGCGGAAACGCGCGCCCGCGCGGCGTTCGTGCGCGACTTTTTTGCCCTGGGCGGGATGCTCACCCGCGATCTCGACGAAAGCGACCCGAGCGTTGACCCCGAGGCAACGGTTTTGGCCTGGACTCAAGCGCAAACTCCGGTGGTGGTGCTGTGCGCCACGGACGACCGCTACCGCCAAGTCGTTCCCGCAGTCGGCCCCGCACTCAAAGCCGGCGGCGCCCGCGTCTACTTGGCGGGTAAGCCACTGCCTGAGCATCTCCAAGCAGGGGTCGACCAATTTTTGTTTTTGGGTTGCGACGCCGTGGCCGTCCTGCGCCAAGCGCTGGTGGACCTCGGCGTCCTCACCCCTTGAGCGGTCCCCAGCCGCCAAGGCTCCAAGCCGAGGCAAGGCCGGATTGACATCTTGGCTTAGTCCAAGTTTCAGGCAATTCTTGGTAGGCCCACGGTGACTCTGAGCGCGCTCGGATCGATGAATTGGCGGGCGATGGCTTCGACCTCGGCGCGGGTCAGGCTGCGGAGTTCTTCGATGACCCGGTCCGGACGATCGCTGGGCAAGCCGTAGAACTCGGCTTCGGCCAACAGATCGGCCCACTGGCGTGCGGTCTGGCGGGTCAAGGGGTCGCGGCCGATCAAGTAGGCCCGCGCTTCGCTGAATTCCTCGTCGGTGATGCCGTGGGTGAGCAGGCGTTCGAGCTCTTCCCGGACCGCACGTTCGGCTTGCGCCGCGGTCTTCGGCGAAGTGCCGACGTAAGCGACCAGACGGCCCGGGTCGAGGCCGGCACCCGAGCGGGTTGCGATCTGGGTGCTGTAGGCCAAGCCTTCGCGCTCGCGAATGCGTTCGGGCAAACGCCCGCTGAGGCCCGCCCCCGCCCCGAGCACCACCCCGATCAGTTCGAGTGCGGTGCTCGCCGGGTGGTTGCGCGGCACGGTCAGGTGACCGATGAACACGTGCGCTTGATCGGCTTCGCCGGCGATGATTTCTTGGTAAGGCGGAAGCTCGGGTGCAGGTTGAGCCGGGGTGGGCACGACTGTAGCCGCGTCCCGTGGGTGCAAAAGCGGCGCAAAGAGCTCGCGGACCCGTGCGCTCACCGCCGCTTCGTCGAGTTCGCCGGTGACCACCACCAACCCGCCCCAGGCTAAGGCTTGCCGGTGGAACGCGGCACAGTCGCACGCGCTCAGGCGTTCGAGGCTTGCCGGAGTGCCATAGAGTGAACGGCTGTAGGGATGTGGCGCGTAAAGCTGTTCGAGAAATGCTTGACTGGTTTTGAGCTCGGGCTGGTCGAGCATGCTTTCGAGTTCGGCGGCGGCTTGCCGGACGATCCAGGTCAGCCGATCCGTGGGAAAAACTGGGGTAAACGTCAGCTCGGCGAGCCAGGCGAGGGCCTCTTGCCAGTCTTCAGCGAGAGCTTGCACCGAGATGCTCAACGCTTCATAGCTACTCGAACCGTTGAGGAGCATGCCGCGGTCCTCACTCAAAGCCGCAATCTCTTGCCAGGTGTGCTGCTCGGTGCCTTCGGTCAACAGTCGACCGCTGACCAGGGCCTGCCCCGGGATCTCTTCAGCGCGCGCTCCGCCGCGCAACCACACCTTGGCCGCAATCATCGGCATCCCGCGCACGTGTTGCACCCGCAGCTGCAAGCGCGGCACGGTGGGGGGGGCGGCGGGCGACGACATAGGCGACATGGGCAGGCTCATCCGACCTCAGCAGCGCTGCTGCCGCAATCGTCCGACGGGTCGTCGGTTTGCGGCAAGGACCAGCCGAGCACGCCGCCAGCGGTGGGCTGAAGCTGTTCTGCTGTCGCCGCCAGCTCAGCCGGGGTGGCAGCGAATAAGCGGCTCAAGTAGCGCCACGGATGGACCGCGTCGAAGTGGGTCAAGGCCGACCCCAAAAGCAGCGCTTGTTGTTCGACTTTCTCGTGGGCGAACACCCAGTCGGCATAGATGATCTTTTTGGCGCGCGCGATCTCGTCGGCTTGCGGCGGGTGGGTGCGCAGTCGCTCCAGTTCGTGCCACAGCACCTGCTCGACCTCTGCGGGGGCAATGCCGGGCACGAGTTCTGCCGCGATCAGCACGATCCCTGGGCGGCAGGACTCGCCGACTTCGGCAGAAACCCAGCTGCAGAGCTGCCCCTCGTCGACCAAGGCGCGGTGGAGACGGCTGCTGCGTCCAGAAGCGAGCACCCCCAAAAGCAAACGCAAAATCGGGTGCTCAAGCGCGCTGGCTGCGGGCGCTGGAAGGGCGAGGAGCAGGCGTGGCAACTCGCCTTGCCGGCGCTCCAAGCGGACGAGCCCTTGGGGGAGGGGGCTTGCGGGTGGCTGCGCGCGCAGGGTCGGCGTCGGCGGGAGCGCGCCAAAAGCGTCTGCCGCGGCTTGGTGGGCGGTTTCCGGGTCGAGGTCTCCGGCAAGCACCAAGATCGCATTGCTGGGCTGGTAGTAGCGCTGGTGGAAAGCGCGCAGCACCGCGCCATCGATGCGCAACAAGTTTTCCCGGGTGCCGAGCACCGGCAGGCCATAGCCGGATTCAGCAAAAAACCTTGCCAGGACTGCGAGCTCCAGCGCATCCCATGGCTCGCCTTCATACATCGCCACTTCTTCGAGGATCACCTGACGTTCGCTGTCGACTTCTGCGGGCTCGAGCTCGAGGCCCTGCATGCGGTCGACTTCGATCGCCAGCGCGGTTGACCAGCGGTCCGCCGCAAAAGTGAAGTGGTAGACCGTGGCATCGTGGCTGGTGAAGGCGTTGTTCGAGCCGCCGAGCGCGCGGGTCAGGCGATCAATTTCTCCTGGACCATAGCGCGCGCTGCCTTTGAACATCATGTGCTCGAGAAAGTGCGCGGTGCCGCCGTAAAGCGCGGTCTCGTCGCAGGTTCCGGCGCGATACCACAGCGCGGTCGCAACCACCGGCGCTTGCGGGTTGGCCAGCACTGCGACCACCAGTCCGTTGTCGAGCTGGCGGATCACCGGGGTGGGCAACAGCTCGTGGGGATCGGGAAAGCTCAAGCTTGGCCTCGGCCGCTCATCCGTGGTCGTCTCGGGCACCCGCGGTCAAAACAAGGCATAGCGGATGACCGCCCGCTTTTCGCGCGCGTCCGGCCGGACTTCGACCCTGACTTCATAGGGCTTGCGCCCCGGTGCTTCGAGCCGCACCAGGTAATTCCCGGGCGGCAGTTTGAGGTTTTTCTCGCTGCCCTGCCGGCCGCCCGGCCACTCGCTGGCCTTGCCCCGGGGGACGCCGTCGATCAGCACGGTCGCGTCAGGAGTGCCTTCGAAAGCAATGGCTTGCGACACCACCACCACCTTGAGCCCGCCGCTCGCGCGCTGGTTCAAGTTGGCGCGGATCAGGTGGGGTGCTTGCCCGCGCGCCGCTTGGGCATGGACCAAGATAGCTTCTTCGGGGAAGCCATCGCGGTCGACGATGATCAAGTAGTCGCCGTCGCCGGGGAGCTCCAGCACTTGCGTGTTCTTCTTGGCCACGGCAAAAGCGCTCGCCCGTCCCTGGACGATCGCGCGCGGCGCTGACCGTTCCCAGACCTTGATGAAAGCGTCGTCCGGTTCGACTTGAAACTGGAAGCGCAGTCCGGTTTCGAGGGTGCGCTCAGCGCGGGCTGCAGCCTGATCAAACTTGCGGGTGGCACTGTCGTCGGCGCTGTCGTCAGCACGGTCATCGGTATGGTCGTCGCGCGTCGGGCTCGCCTCGCCCGCCGCGGGTTCGGAGGTCGGCGGGGGAACCACTGGGCGCACGGACGGCGGGGGCAATGGGCGGGAGGCCACGGTCTCCGTGCGCGGGTTGCTCGGGGGCGGGGATGGGAGCGTGGACGCGGGCTCATGGCGCGGGCTCCGCCCTTCGCTCGTCGGCGGGGGCGGCGCGGCCCGCGCGGGGTCTGCGGTACGGGGTCCCGTCAGCGGCGGCGTTGCTTCGGCGGGTCCCGGCCGCGTGCTTTCTGACCTTCCCGGCGATGGAGTGAGGTTGGACTGAGGACGCTCCGCGCTCGGCGTGGTTGCCGGGGGGGGCGGGCTCACCCGGCTCGCTGGGGATTCCGTTGCGGGTTGGCCGCTCAGCAGCTGGAGCAAGGCAAAGCCGCCGGCAAAAAGGACGACGGCCGCGGCGGCAAGCGCGATCCAGGTCCGCCGGGTGGGCGCTTTGGGCATGGCATAGGTCCCCCCGCTCACCATTCCCCCGCTCCCCGCTCCGGGACTCACTGCGGTCGCCTGGATTGGCGGCGGGGGTGGGGGGATGGGCGGCGGGGTGGTCGCGGCCCGTCCTGGGGTCGCGGGCGGAGCCGTGGGCAGCGGCGGCGGCTTGGGCGCGCTGCTGCCGAGCAAGCGGGTGGCGGCTTGCTCATCCACACTGCTCGCGGCGAGCTGTTCAGGCAACAACTCGCGTTCGATCGTGCTCAGTTCGGCGACCACCTCGGCAGCTGAGCCCAACCGTTGCTCGCGGTCCTTGGCCAGCATGGCGTGGACCAGCCGCGCCAGGCGCGGCGGCAGCAGGGGCTGCAGCTGATCAATCGCCAGGGGTTCCTGACTCAGGATCTGGAACACCAGGGTACTGATCGTCTCGCCGGCGAACGGCCGACGGCGCGAGAGCAACTCGTAGAGCAACACTCCGAGCGAAAAAATGTCGGAACGGCCGTCGAGTTCTTCGCCGCGGATTTGTTCGGGCGACATGTACTGCGGACTGCCCACGACCGAGCCGCTCTGGGTCAGCTGGGTGGCCATGCCGGCCAGCTTGGCAATGCCGAAATCAGCGACCTTGGCCAGGCCGTCCGGGCTGAGGATGACGTTGCTGGGTTTGATGTCGCGGTGGACGATGCCCTGGCGATGGGCGGCTTCGAGCGCGCTCGCGACTTCCCGCCCCAAGCGCAGGATCTGGCCCAGAGACAAAGGCGGCGGGCTGTACATCCGCCGGCTCAAGTCAGGGCCGTCGACGAACTCGAAAGCCAAGTAGAGCAGGCCCTCGGCTTCTCCGGCATCAAACAGCGCGACCACATTGGGGTGGAGCAACCGTCCCGCGGCTTTGGCTTCGCGCAACAACCGCCGCTTGCGTTCCTCGATTTCTTCCGGTGGGCCGACCAAGCGGACCGTTTTGATCGCGAGTTGACGGTCGATGTTGGGGTCGAGCGCGAGGAAAACTTCGCCCATGCCACCCACCCCCAATGGGCGCAAGATGCGGTAACGTCCGACCGATTCAGGATGCTGCGCAGGAGGTTGAGCTGAACTCAAGTTGGCCTTTCGGGTTGCCCGGACCTTGCGCCGGGGCGTCCATCATACCACTCGACCATAACACTCGACAGCGCTCAGCCCGCGCCGGGATAGGCGAGGAGCACCCGTCGCAGGACCTCGACTCCTCGCGTGAGCTCGGTCGCGGACATCCGTTCATCCTTGGCATGGATGCCGCCCAGGTCTAAAGCGTCGATGCCAAACGGACTGAAACCATAAGCGGGGATGCCGTGCGCGCGGAAATAGCGCGAGTCGGTGGTGCCCGCGACAAAAACGGGGATCACCGGGGCGCGCACCGCCAACACCCGCTCCAAGGTCAAAAACAGCGGGTGGTCGGTGGGCGACGCCGCCACCACCGGCGATTCCAACACTACTTCGACCGCGAGCTCAGGCCCCAGGGCTTCGCGCACGGCCCGCAGGAAGGCTTCCCCGTCGGTGTCCGGCAGTAAACGGATATCGATCCCTGCCGCAGCTTCGTCGGTAATGATGTTCGGACCGCGACTCGCCTGGAGCGTGGTCACCTGGACGGTGTCGAGGAACAGGCCGGGCAGTCCGGGGGGGAGCGGCTCGGTCGGCCCGGATTCGCGGATCACCGCGTCGAGCCGGCGGGAAAGCCCATTGGGACGGCCCTCAACCCGCTCGAGCGCTTCCAGGTACTGGCGCGCGGCCGCGGTCACCCGGTAGCGCGGCGGGCGCTCGACCAGGCGCGCCAGGCCGCGGATCAGCTGGTGGGCGGCGCTGGACGGATTGAGCTGCGAACCGTGTCCGCCGCGCCCCTGCGCTTGGACCCGCAGCCACAACGGGCGCTTTTGGGTCACTTCGACGCCCCAATAAATCAGCCGTCCGCCCAGGGCACGGTTGTTGCCCCCTTCGTTGAGCACGGCTTCCAGGCCGGTGAACAGCTCCGGGTGGGCAGCGAGCAGCCAGGCAGCCCCCTGCTTCCCGCCGGCCTCTTCATCGGCCACGGCGAGATAAATCAAATCGCGCGCCAAGGCCACGCCTTCGCGGTGGAGCGAAATCATTGCGGCGAGCTGGGCGATCCCCAAGCTCTTGACGTCCAAAGCACCGCGCCCCCAAATCACGTCGCCGCGCCAGCGTCCGGAAAAGGGCGGTTCTTGCCACGCCCCCTCAGCAGGGACCACGTCCAGGTGGTGGACCAAGGCCAGGGCGCGGCCGTTGCTGCCCGGCGCCGCCCACCGAGCATAGAGGCTCGTCCGCCCCTCAGGGCTGGTCAAGAGTTGACTGGGGATCCCGGCAGATTCGAGAATCCCCGCCAGGTAGAGCGCTGCTTCGCGCTCGTTGCCCGGCGGGTTGGTGGTGTTGATCTGAAGGTACTCCTGCAGCCAGCGCACCACTTGCTGCGGCCATGGAGCTGGCGCTACCGAGTCGGCTGCGCTCCCCGCGCCTGCCAGCAGCAGTGCCACCAGGATGAGGGCTGCGCGCCGCATCAGCCGCCACAACCGCGGAGACGCTTCACTGCTCTAGCCCGCGAAGGGTGCTCATGCACGGCGACCCGCCAGAAGTGCTACACGACCAGGCATCGATATCGCCCGACTCAAAGCCGTCGGTAAAGATCGTCTGTTCCAAGCTGAACGTGACGTCAGTGGGAGTGCCCGGCTTGAACAGGCCGATCGTGTGGGTGGAGCCCGCAGAAGGCTGGTCGGCGTCGAACCAGAAGCTGAACATGGTGCCCCAGCGCAACGCATTGGCATTGGAATCGACGTCGAACGTGTCGGTCAACCACTGCACGGCATTGGGCAGGCCCACCAGGTCCACCGTCCAGTCGGTGGTGGCAAAAGGTTCACCGGAGTGGTGGTTGACATCGCGGAAACCCACGTTGGTGATCACCGTTGGGTTGGGGAACTGGACGACGAAACGGCGGGCTGCCCGGTCGGAGTTCATGTTGTGAACCGCGTACTCGTAGTGGAAACCCCCGACGATCTCCGTCACTTTGCGCGCCACATGAAACCGCTCGACGATCGGCCCAGGGACGTCCGCGTTGACGATCCTGACGGTCGGGTCGATCACCTGCCACACGCTGATCGCTGGCATCTCGCGGACCGTCGAACCGACAAAACTCAAGTTGTAGGTTCCGGCGCTGACCGTGACTTCGCGGTAGGACGCGTTGTTGAACGCATTGCCCACACCAGCATCATCCGCGGCGATGTAATGGCCTTCGACCCAGTAGCGCGCTCCGGGATTGGCAGCGGGATCCAGCTCCGAACGCGCGACTTGCACCCGCTGGTCAATCACTGTGGAACTGCTCACGGTGGTGTAGGGATAGCGGAAATCCCCATTGGTGGCATTGACTTCCGAGCGCATCCCCAACGGACGGCTGCCGTTCAATCCAGAGCTGTAAGTGTCGGTGCAGCCGACCCCGAGCTGATCCCCGCCGTGGGGCGGGGACACGCAGCTGCCGCAAGCCGATTCAAAGGAATTGGTGGAAACAAAGCCGTGCTTGAGCCAGCTCATGCCGATCTGTTCGAAGCGTCCGCCTTTGAGCCGATACATGTTCTGCGCGATCACCGGGTGCTGGTTGGTATTGCAGAAAGTGTCGCCAGAGTCGTTGCACCACCACACTGGCTGGTTGCCGACATTGCAAGAGGTGGTGCCCACGGAATAAGCCTGAGTGGAGCCTGACGAACCATTGTTGGCGACATCGCCAATACGAATGACGGTGACGTCAGGGCCAGTGGTGGTTCCGGCGTTGGCGCTGTACGTCCCCCAAAACCCCAAGGTCGAAAGCAGGAGGAGGAGAAGGGTCGAGCCCAAAGCCACGCGGCGGGTCCGGGTTTGCGCTAGGAGGTGCATCATGTTCAGCTCCCTCGAGATAAGTGGTTGGTTCTGGCGCCTAAAACGACCGACTTCCCCGGTCGTTTGCGCGCGGAATCAGGGTTGTGTCAGCTCAGCGCGCAGGGCGCGAGCAGCTTCGAGGGTTGGGTCGAGCCGCAGGGCTTCGTCCAGCTCCCTTCGGGCTTCTGCAGTTCGGCCGGTTGCAATCAACGTCTTGGCCAATAGAAAACGGGTCACCGGGTCCGCAGGATTTTGTTCGAGAGCCAGCCGATACTGGACGCTGCTCTCCGCAAAGCGGCCCATACTTGCCAACATTCCAGCCAAGTTCTCGCGGGCCTCCAAGTGCTGGGGGGCCAGTTCGAGCGCTGCCTTGAAGAGGTCGATGGCCGGTACTGGGTCGCCGCTCCATGCTGCAACCAGCCCGCTATTATAAAGCAGTTGGGGCGATGGTGTAGCTTGGCTTTGGCCGCGCGCAAAAGTCGCACGCGCTGCGGCGAGATCCCCGGCTTGCGCTTGCAAGACCCCCAGGCTCATATAAGGCTCAGGCGCCCGCGGATCCGCGGTAATCGCCTGCTCGCAAGCGAGCAGCGCTTGGTTGTGATCACCCCGGGCCAGGGCGTCTTTGGCCAGGGCGAGGTGCATCGTGGCAGGCTCTTCGCCGCGCGCCAACGCTTCTTCGACCGCTGGGCGTAGCCCCGCAGAATCACCCAAAAGGAGGTGCAGCTGGGCCCGCTTGGCCGCATGACCTGCGGTAGACCACAAGCCCCAGCCTTCGACCATTTCAAAGTGGCGGAGCGCGCGGTGGACGAGCTGGCTTTCGACCGGGGTCAAGTCCAGCGCGGGCTCATGGACCACGTCCAAGGCGGTACGCCGCCAAGCCGCGGTCTGGGTGTAGAGACGCTCGCCCGCAAAAGCTTGCCAGCGGATCACGGCACTGTGACCCCAAAAGACCAGGATCCCCAACCCCACGGCCACGGCCCACCGGCCGGGCCGCGTCAACTGCCCGGCGCGCTTCAAGGCCAGGTGACCGTGGGAGACTTCGCGGTGGCGCAGCAGCTGGACCGCCATGAACGCGCCATACGCCAAGATTCCGGCGATCCCCAAAGCGAGGAGAAAAGGGATCGCGCCGTAAAGTCCGCGAAACGTCAGGAAGGCAGCAGCAAAAGCAACGACTAGAACCGCTTCTTGTCCCCACGAAAATGCCGGCTTCGTAGCGCCCCTGGTACTCGGTTCCGTGCGCGGTCGGGCCAAGAAGGGGAGCTTGCCCACGCCGTAGTAGAGCGCGTGATTGGGGCAAACGCTGACGCAGTCCAGGCATTTCATACACCCGCTGTTCACCACCATGCCGAAATCGCGCACTTCTTCGTGAACCCGCACGTTGGAAGTGCAAACCGCACTGCAGTGACCGCAGCCAGCGCAAGCATCCGTCACCCGGATGCGGAAGGGCGAAACTTGCTCCGCCACGGCAAAGATCGCGCCGTAAGGGCAAGCGTAAGTGCAGAAGCCCTTGGCGCCGAGGAAGTAAATCACCACGAAGCCACAGATGAGGAAAGTCAGCACGCTGATCGCCGGACCGGGAAAAGTGCTCCAAAACTCGGAGGTCGTCAACTCGAAGTGGCGCGGTGCCAGTGGGTCAGCGCGCCACACCCGATAAGCGAGCGGCCAGCAGAACATGTAGGCAAAGGCCAGCACCGGCACCCAGCGGAGCACGCGCGAGCGCAGCGGGCGTGGACGAATCCCGACTTTGAGCAAGAGCCAGCGCGCCAGGTCTTGGAGGGCCACCAGGTGACAGGCCCAGCCACAAAAAAAGCGACCGAAGAGCGCGGTCAAGACGATCGTGACAGCAAAAAAGATCAACCCGGCATTGACCACCCCAGCCTTGACAAACGCCATGGCTTCGGACGGCTCGACCGGGGTGACCGTGGTTCCGGTGCTCAGCCAGTGCGCGATGTGCGCCGCGATCAGCAGATGCACCGCGAGCAAAGCCACGACCCGAAAGCGGGCCGCCCGCGACGCGCGGATCGGCGTTTTCGGTGGGGGCTTTGAGGGGAGGACTTTCAACCGCGACATCGCTTTAAGCGTACCTCAAAGAAGCGCGCGGGGATTCCTTGCGCGTCACGGCATTCCTGAAGGAAACTCCGCTGCGGAGCTGTTTTGGTGCCGCAACCGATGAACCACCGTCTCACCTACCCTGATCCAGACCGTCCGCGCGAGCTGCTGCAGGAGCTTTGTGACTTCTTTGCGCAGTTTGCCGAAGTGAGCCAGATCTGCACTTTTGGTTCCCACGCTTCGGGTGAGGTCGATCGCTGGTCCGACGTCGACCTCATGGTGCTGCTGCCCGCAGGCCCTCAGACCTATGGGGGGCTGGTGGAGCAATTGTGCCAGTACAAGCCGTTCTTGTACTACTCTGTTCTGGTCCCCTACCCGCAACTGCCGGGCCATCACGTGTTCTTGCCGGTGGTCTTCCAGGACGAATCCGTTTTCCACGGACTTGATCTGAACTTCATCGCCCGGCAAGAAGTACAGCCAGCGCCCGCCTGGGAGCGTTTTGGACCGATGAAGATGCTTTATCAGGCGAATCGGTTGACCAGGGTTGCCGCTCAGCAGAACCCGGAACCTCTCGTCAGCGCATTCCCCGGCGATACCAGCACAGAATCACCGACAGAGCAGCGCCTCTACATCGCTGCTCACTTGACCAAGCTGGCGATCAAGAAAGTGCTGCGCGGTCAACCAGATACGCGCGAACTCGCGGCACTGACGGAGGAGCTGGCCACCGCGCTCGACCGCCATCTGCCAGAACTCAAGAGCCCGAGAGGCGACCTCTGTGGCTTGGCGCGCATCTACTTGGAAATCGCTCAAGCCTTGTTACTTTAAGGGCTCTAAAGCCAAGGCCAAGGGCAAACAGCTAGACAGTTAAGATGCAAGGTCAAATGAAGGTCCCTTAGCACTGCGCGGATGTGCTAGGATACATCTCTTCATGTCCGTAACAACACCGAGAAGGGAGTACAGCATGCAGCAACGAGAAAAACTAACCAGACACATCGTGGGGGCGATTTTATTGTCCGGGATCATCGGGTGGACTGGACCCGCGGCCGTCATGGCCGAACCCGCGGCGACCGTCGAGCTGAGCGCCGGTGGGCTGAGTTTGAATTCCGGGCTGAACTTCGAACGTTTGGCCCTGACCGTCAGCGGTCCGGATGGATTCCTCCTAGAAAAAGAGTTCAAGCCCGGCAGCAGCATGTTTCTTGGCCTCTTGGACCAGCCTGGCGTCCAATTCAAGGATGGCAGCTACCACTACGAGTTAAAGGTCGTTCCGCGCATGAGCGCTGAACAGCGGGTCGCGATGATCGCGGCACGCGCGGCTGGCAGCGAGCTTCCCAACGCCCGGCAAGACCTGATCTCAACCGGCACGTTTGCGGTTGTTGGCGGGCAAATCCTGCTCGACAACCGGGCCGAGGAGATCACCCCCAAAGACATCGTGCATGCGGATGACGTGATCATCCAGGGCAGCCTGTGTGTGGGTTTCGATTGCGTCAACAATGAGAGCTTCGGCTTCGACACTATCCGGCTCAAAGAAAACAGCACCCGGATCAAGTTCGAAGACACCAGCGTCGGCAGTTTCCCCACCAACGACTGGCAACTCACCGCCAACGATTCGGCGAGCGGCGGCCAGAGCAAGTTCTCGATCGAGGACATCACCGGCGCCAAGGTGCCGTTCACGGTCACAGCCGGGGCAAGCACCAACTCAATTTTCGTCGACAGCTCGGGCCGCGTCGGCTTCCGGACGTCAACTCCGGTGCTCGACCTCCACGTTTCTACCAGCAACACTCCGGCCCTCCGCCTCGAACAGACCAGTGCGGGCGGTTTTACTGCGCAGACCTGGGACATCGCCGGGAACGAGGCCAACTTTTTCGTCCGCGACGTGACCAGCGGCTCGAAACTGCCTTTCCGCATCCGTCCGGGTGCGCCCACCAGCTCGATCGACATCTCAGCAAGCGGTGATGTGGGCATTGGCACAGCGTCGCCATCCGCTCATTTGCACATTTTTGGAAGTTCCGGCAGCTCCGAAGTCAAAATCGAAGACACCGGCACCCTGGAGACCGCTCTGATCCTCACCACCGGTGGCGTCTCGACCCGGTTCCAGCTCGACAACATCACTGCTGCCGGCTCTTGGTCAGTTGCCCATCGGCAGAACGACAACTTCGCGATTATCCGTGACGGCTCCGGCGGCAACGATGAATTCAACATCGAGCCCGACGGTGACGTCCTGGTCAACGGCGTGGTCGTCCATTCCTCCTCGCGCACGGTCAAGGAAAATTTCGCGCCGGTAGACCCGCAAACCATTCTGGATCGGGTTGCCAAGCTTCCGCTTGCGGAGTGGACCTATCAGCGGGACGCGCAGAAGAACCGCCACCTCGGCCCAATGGCCGAAGACTTCTGGGCGACCTTCGGGCTTGGTCCAGGCGACCGCCAGATCTCCGATTCTGACACCGCGGGTGTCGCGCTCGCCGCGATCCAAGGGCTGTATCAGCTGCTCCAACAAAAAGATGCCGAGCTTGCCCGGCTCACCGACCGTCTAACCGCCCTCGAAGCCGAGAAGGCTTCCGCGCCCTAAACGCTTTTCCGCCTTGAACTGAGCCCATTCGGCTCGAATTGAACCTACCGGCC
Organism: uncultured Thermoanaerobaculia bacterium; assembly: GCA_964499975.1. Lineage (GTDB taxonomy): Bacteria > Acidobacteriota > Thermoanaerobaculia > Multivoradales > J023 > CAZCOV01. Next base: position 22,775 of record CAZCOV010000004.1, on the reverse strand, counting down.
GGTCTGAGCCTTGCAGCTCGGACCGGCCGAGTTGTCCCTCATCCACATCCTCATCCTCATCCTGCACGGTGCGCGCACGACCGGGACGGCGATTTTGAACCACTTGCAAGCCTTACTGGCGCTGAGTGGTAACCCGACGGCGCTGGCCCGTCCGGTTCGGCTGGTGGTGTCCAGCGCCAGATTGTTAAAGCTGGCCTACGACGTCTGCGATCGCATCGAAAACCTGGTGGACTTCGTCGTCGGTGATGACGTAGGGGGGCAAAAAGTAGAGCACGTTGCCGAGCGGTCGGAGCAGGATGTTGCGCGCGAGAAAAGCCGCCACCAGCTGCGGTCCGAGCGTGTCGAGGTAGCCGCCTCCGCTGCGCGGTGCGAGTTCGATCGCCGCCATGGCCCCGAGTCCCCGGGTCGCGGCCACGGCCGGTAGCTCGGCCAGTCGCGCCAGCCGTTCGGCAAACAGTTTTTCGAGCGACGCCACCCGCTCGAGACAGCGCTCCTCAGCGAAAACGGCCAAGCTCTCACACGCCACACTGGTGGCCAGGGCATTGCCGGTGAAGGAGTGGCCGTGGAAGAAGGTGCGCCGACGGTCGGTGCTGAGGAACGCGGTGTAAACCGCTTCGCTCGCGAGGGTCGCGGCCAAGGGCAAGTAGCCGCCGGTCAGTGCCTTGGACAGGCAAAGCAAATCCGGCTTCACCGCAGCATGCTCGCAAGCGAGAAAGCGTCCGGTGCGGCCAAACCCGGTCATGATCTCGTCGGCGATGAGCAGGATCCCGTGCTGCTCGGTCAACTCCCGGATCTGCTGCAAGAAGTGCGGTGGCAGCACGATCATGCCGCCAGCACCTTGCAGCATGGGCTCGACGATCACGGCGGCGATGCGCTCCCCGTCGCGTGCGAGCAGGGCTGCGAGTTCTTCGCTCGGGTGCGGTCGGAGCGCTGAGACCGGGGTCTGCGCGCGGCAAACTTTGAACAAGATTTCGCGGAACGCTTGATGAAAAAGCGGCAGCCCGGAGACCGACATGGCGCCCACGGTGTCGCCGTGGTAGGCGTCGTCGAACGCCACGAACCAGGTCCGTTGGGGCTCCCCGCGGTGGAGCCAGAACTGGTACGCCATCTTGAGCGCGACTTCGACGGCAGTCGAACCGTCGTCGGAAAAAAAGACCCGGGGCAAGTCCCCACCGGTCCGCGCCGCCAGTTCAGCTGCCAGCCGCGCGCCGGGTTCGTGACAGCAACCCGCATAAATGACCTGGGCAAAGCGTTCGGCTTGCTGCGCCAGCGCCCGGTTGAGCCGCGGGTGGCTGTGGCCGTGGATATTGACCCACCAAGAAGAGATGCCGTCGAGCAAGCGCTGTCCGTCGGGGGTGTAAAGGTAGACCCCCTGGGCCCGCGCGATCGGGATCGGCGGAACCGCGGTCAGCATCTGGGTGTAGGGATGCCAGACATGCTGGCGGTCGAGCTCGATCCAGTTCATGCCGTCCTCAAATAGCGACCGAGTCGGCCGGTGGGGTCGAAGCGCTGGGCAGCTTGCCCCAAGGTTTCAGCGGTGAGCGGGGAGCATGGCGCGACCGAGTGTACCTCGACGGCACCCCACCGCGCGATCGCAGCCTGGTTCTCCGGGTTCGGCGGACCGCTCAAGACCACGCCCGCAACTTCCATGCGGCGCCGGCGCAGGGCTTCGAGGGTGAGCAGGGTGTGGTTGATCGTGCCCAAGGTCGAATGCCCCACCACCAAGCAGGGCAAGGCGAGCTGAGCCATGAGGTCGATCAACAAGTCGCCCTGATCGGTGAGCGGAACCAAGACCCCGCCCGCCCCTTCGACGACCAGGGCGCGGTCTGGGTGCGCGCCGCAATGCCGCGCATGATCGCGGACGACTTGCTGTGGATCCACGGCTTGGCCAGCCAAACGCGCGGCGAGGTGCGGGGAAAGGGGCTCGGGGAAGAGGTAGCTTTCGGGCAGGGTCAAAATCCCGGGAACTAGCGCCTGCACGGTGTCGGTATCGCGTCCATCCAGCAGACCCGACGCGATCGGTTTCCAGTAAGCGAGCGGAAACTCTGCCCGGTAACGGGCCAAGACGAGCGCTGCGACCACGGTTTTACCGACGTCGGTTCCAGTTCCCAGGATCGCTAAGCTCATGCCGGCCGCTCAATGCACCGACGTGGCTGGGTTGCCATAGCGGTGCTGCCGCGATGCCGTGGCCCAGTGACGAACTTCTTCGATCATCCGGCGACTGCCCGCGGATTTCTTGACGTAGCCCGCCGCGCCCGTGGCCCGCACCAGCTTGGCCAGTTCGTCTTCTTCGAGGTCGGAAAAGAGCAGGACCGGAATGTCGCGGGTGAAAGGATAACGTTTGAGGATGGTCACGGCTTGATCGCCGTTGAGCGCTGGCATTTTGACGTCGAGCAGGATGACGTCGGGTCGGTGGTTCAAAATAGCCGCGCTCATCTGGAAAGCGCTTTGCTCGACTGCGACGCGGAAACCGGCGCCTTCGAGAAAAAGGCGGGCCGCCGCCAGCACGACTTCGTTGTCGTCGACGACCAGCACGCTGCCACTCATCGAACTGCTGTCGGTCATGTGGCTGTTGGCCGCTCTCGCTGTCCGGTAGCATTGGACCAGAGTATTGACCATACGCTCCCTCCCATCAGAGTACCCTCCGAAGTCCCCTCGCGCGAATTTGCCCCGGAGGTGACCTCGATCATCTTTACTATTTTACACCTCTTCTGCCAACTTCACCGTTGCTGTACGTTTTCCCCTAACGCCTGCCGCCACGGGTCTCGTTGATCACGTCGGAGAGCACCGACTTCAGTCGCTCGGCGCTCCGCCCATCGCCGACCGTGGGAGAGCCATCGAGCGATTGCAAGTCCGCTTGGGTCAAGTCGAGACGGGGAGCAAACGCGACTTTTTGCAGCTCCTGCGCCAGCCGACGCGCGCGATCGAGCACGCTCTCGCCCGCGCGCGGTCGCACCTGGGCACAAGCGAGGACCGCGCCTTGGGGTCCGTAGAGGCAGGCCTGGCCTTCGTCGCTGCCCTCAGTCTGGACGCGAAAGCCGGTGGCTGCAGGGGTCCAGCGCGGTGAGCGCATGAGCGCGCGCAGGGCCTGCTCCGCCAAGATGTCGCGGGTGGCGGCAAAAGTGCAGGGTAAGGCCAAGCCCAACCGCCGGATCACCCCCGGATCGAGCTGCCAAGCTTGATCAAAAAGTTCAACGGCACGCTCTTCTTGCCCATCATCCGCCGCGGCCTGGGCGCTGATCGCGAAGATCCGAGCGCGCAGCAGCACTTCGCTGCCGGGCAAGAGCGTCACGGCTTCGTCGCCCGCGCGCAGCGCTTCCTGGTAGCGACCTTGGCGCCAGGCGATCTCGCAATCAAAGGCGCGGAAGTAGCCCGCGGCAGCGGCCAGTGTTTCTTCGCTGCGGGCTTGTGCCAGCGCGCTCGCCACCACCCCTGGACCGAGCACCGCGATCAGCTCGGGTTCGAGCCACTCCGGCATTTCGACCGCGCCGGCCAGGTAGGGTCTGAGGGTGGTGATGAGCCGGCGCTCATGGGCCAGCAAAGCCGCAGCCCGGCGTCCCGAGGACCAGGCTTGCAGCTGATGGCGGGCCGCCTGAAAGCGCGCGGCCCAGCTCGCCTTGAAGCTGCTGGTGGCCGCGGTTTCGCGCCACAGCTCGGCGGCCATTTGCTGGGCGGCGCGATCGAGCAAAGCGGTAGCAGCTTCCATCTGCTCGGACTCGGCGCTGGTGAAGCCGGTGCGGTCAGGGTGCTGCAGCGCCCGCGCGGTGATCCGAACAGCTTCGAGTGGGTGCCCGGCGACCAGCAAAAAGGCCGCGGACGTCATTTCGATCTCGGTGCGGTTTTGCACGTCGATATAGGCAGGCTGACGGTTGCGCCAAGTGAACATCCGGCGGACCGCGTCCAGCGCCTCGGCCGTGCGTCCCTGACCGAGGTAGAGCTGGGTCAAGTCCAGCCAGGGGTTGGCCACCGCCCCATGCGCAAAATGACGGGTGGCTTCGAGGGCAAAACTTTCGGCTTCGTCCATTTTGAGCATGCCGAGCGCGGCTTCGGCAGCATTGGTGAACGGGGTGGGCCCAGCTCCGCTGCCAAACCGACGTTCGAGTTCAGCCGCCGCCTGGCACGCTCCGTAGGATGCCTCGCGGTGGAGCTGTTCAGCCTCGATGGCGCACAGCGCCGTGCGCGCGGTCGCCACCTGATCGGGCTGGTCTTGGAGTTCCAGCCCGGCGAGGGCGGCCTCACGCGCTTCGTCATAGCGCCGCAAGCGCATCAGCGGCCAACCGCGATCCGCGGGCCAGGGCGGCGCGTAAATCGCGTCCCGCAACGCGAGGTAGTCGAGCTTGTCTTGATGCCGGTCCATCTCGCCGCTGACAAAAGCCAGCTCGACGAGTGCCATCGCGTGCCAGAACCAGGGGGCGTCTGGACCGGGCTCGGGCCCATGCGCGGCCTCGATCAGCTGGCGGCAGCGCTCCAGCCGGAACAGGGCCAGCGGCAAGTTGCCCTCACCGCGATGCAGAACGACTCCGAGCAAGCAGTTGCCCGGTGCCGAGTCGGGCTTTTGCCGGAGCAGTTCTTCGGTCAGCTCGCGGGCGCGCACGTACTTGCCGGAAAGCACCGCACCATAGGCACGCAAAGCTTGGGGATCGTCGCCAAAACCGGGAGGTCTCTCCGCAAAATCTTCGCTCGTCAAGTCGTTGAGACTCAAATCGTGCGACTCCGGCAGATCGTAGGTTTCGAAGGTTTCGGGCGGTGTTGCGGGCGGTGTTGCGGGCGGTGTTGCGGGCGGCGGCTGACCCTGGAGGTCTACCGCCAGCCCAGCCAGGACGGCCAGGCTGAGGAGGAATGCGCTCGCCGCAAGGTGGTCCGCTCGTTTCACCGCCGCCTCAAGGTGGCGCGCTGCAACCGTTCGAGCGGCGCGGCCAAACAGTCCTGCAAGACGTCGTGGATCTCGCTGATCCCGGGCGCGAGCTCGACGCGATGGCCTAAAACCCGCGGCAGCAGGGTGAGCAGGTCCTCGCTGGTCACAAAGTCCCGCCCGCGCAGCGCCGCCAGCGCTTGCAAGGCGGGCAGCATCAAGACCATGCTGCGCGTCGAGTTGCCTTGCAAGACCCGCTCGTCGGCGCGGATCGCGCGCGACACGTCGACCAAGAACTCCTTGATCTCGTCGCTGATCACCACCTGTTCGTCGACTACCCGGCGGGCCATGAGCACGTCGGCGCGGCTGACCCGCGGCAGGTCTTGGCGCTCCATGTCGCGCCGTTCGCGGTAGGTGCGCAACACGTCGAGCTCGGCAGCGCGGTCGATGTGGACCATGCGGATCTTGAACAAGAAGCGATCGAGTTGGGCCACCGGCAGGGGATAGGTACCCGCCAAATCCAGGGGGTTTTGTGTGGCGATCACGAAAAACAGCTGGTCGAGCGGGTAGGTGGTGTTGTCGACGGTGACCTGCTTTTCGGCCATGGCTTCGAGCATGGCGGACTGCACTTTGGGGGAAGTGCGGTTGATCTCGTCGGCGAGCACCACCCGCGCGAAAATCGGGCCGTGACGAAAGTGGAAGCGGTTGGCAGTCACATCAAAGACCGCCACCCCGGTTAGGTCCGAAGGCAAGAGGTCCGGGGTGAACTGGATTCGCCGGAAATCGGCAATTTCAACCTGGGAAATGGGCTCACCGTCCGTCTGAGACCCCACGATCGAGTTGCCCAGAGCCTTGGCCAGGGTGGTCTTGCCCGAACCGGGGAAATCTTCGAGCAACACATGGCCATCCGCGATCAAAGCCACCAGTATCAAGTCAATCACTTCGTCCCGTCCCAGCACTTGGGCCCGCAGGCGCGCGCGCAAGCGATCGAGGACGGACATGGCCTGGTCGAGCGTATCGGGTCTCTCAGCCGCGGGCGCTGTACCCGCTGGCGCAGCATCCTCGGGCGCGAAAACGCCGGTCAGATCGGTTGGATCAGGCGCCAGGTCAGGCCCGGCCAGGTTAGGCCCGGCCAGGTCAGGCCCTGCCAGGTTAGGCCCGGCCAGGTCAGGCCCGGCCAGGTCAGGCCCGGCCAGGTCAGGCCCGGCTAGGTCAAGCCCGGCCAGGTCAGGCCCGGCCTGGCTGGGCTCAGCCGCGACTTCCACGGGGAGGGTTGCACGCTCGGCTTCCGGTCCGCTCATCATGTCTCCGTTTCTCCAGTCCAATTCAGCAAAGCCGCAGCACTAACGCGCCATCATCCACGAAAAAGGGTGGCAAAAGCCGCAGAGACGCCGCCAGGTCGGGACGTTTTGCCCTAGCTCGCGCTCAACCTGGTCGGCCAGCCGGCAGAAAGTTTTGGGGTCCGCCGGTTGACGCTCGCCGAGCGCAGCGCGCAGGTGCTTCTCGGTGAGCTCAACAAAGGTCGGGGCGAGTGCGACCAAACGGCGGGCGAAGTGTTCGCGGCTTTCACCGGGTTGCCGCGACCAGCCCACTTCTGCCAAGCGATCGAGCGCGGCCCGGTAGCCCACCCGGTAGAGCTGATCTGCTGCGGCAAAGCTCGGCGCCCACGCGCGATACACCTTGACCAGCAGCCCCAAAGTGGCGAGCAGCAGCAACAGCCCCAAGAGTCCGCGCAGCACTTTGGCCAGGGTCCACTGCCGAGCCAGGGCTTCCGCCATCTTCCGCGGGTCCGCCGGCTGGCGCAACATCTCGCCGAGCATCCGCTGCAGCGCTTGATCCGGGGGAGCGGTGGCCGGATCGAGCGAACGCGCAGGCGTGGGATCGACCACCACCCAGCCGATCCCTGCGAGGTAGAGCTCGGGCCAGGCATGCGCGTTGTCGCCGCGGATCATGATCGCCGAGCCACTGCCGCGCGCACTTTCCGGGACGGCATAGCCCGCAGCGACCCGCGCCGGCAGCCCGAGGCTGCGCAGCAAGTAGGTAGCAGCATGCGCAAAATGCACGCAGTAGCCGGTGAGGTCGCCGAACAAGAACGAGGCCGTGGGATCCGCGCTCCCCGCGTGCTGGCTCTTGCGGCTGTAAATCCCCTGCTCGTCAAGGTACATCTTGATCGCCAGGGCCTGGGCCAGGGGATCGCGCTGGAACTGAGGTTGGAGCACCGACAAAAGTCGGGTCGCGAGTTCAAGGTAGCGCGGATTGCTCGGCGCTTCGGTGTAGTGCTGCCACTGCTCCGGGGTCCAGCGCGGATCACCGGGCTGGTGGTCGAGCAGCGCGTCATAAGGCAAGGTCAAGACGTGCGACAGCGCAGCAAACGCGCGCTGGAAGCGCAGCGGATTGGGGTTTTGCACCGGCTCGAAGAGGGCGGGTGAGTCGAGCGCAAAAGGCTTCACATGGTCAGTCAGCAGCCCGGCGGTCGCACGCAGGGCCTGACGCTCGCCCGCAAGCGGCGGGGCGCCCGCCACCGTAATTGGATGGGTGGGAAACCGCGCGACCACGTCGCGGTCAACGTCATCGCGCATGGCTTGCACCAGCCGGTTGCCGTTGTACTGCGAGAACACGGATTGCCGAAAATAGTAGATGCCGGACGGTGGCGAGTAGTCGTCGTGGAGCACCACCACCGCGACCGGCGCCTCGCCACCGGTCGCGCTGTACTCGTCCTTGAACTCGAGGTCGCCCAGCTGGCCGTCCGTGCGCGAGTTGCGGTCCCCCCGCCCGCGACCTTGTCCGCCTTCCCCGTCTTGCGGATCGCCTTCGGCGGGGTCGCCGGTGAGTCCGAGGTCACCCGCGGTTTGGGGTTGCGGCAGGCCCTGGACGCGGACGATCAGCAGCAAGACCAGGGCCAAAACCAGCAGCGCGGCAAAGTGCAAGGGCCAGCGTCGGCGGTCTTCGGCCAGCAGCAAAGCGGCGAGCAGCACCGTGGCAAGGCCCCCGATCGCGAGGAAAATCAGCGCTGGATCGAGCCCGCGCGACCAGGCCCAATCGCCCAGCACGAACGGGCGGTGGACCATGCCATTGCGGTGAGCCGCCAGGCTGCTCGCCAGCGCGAGTCCCACCGCCAGCAGTTCAAGGGCGGCCAGCGCTGGCCACTCGCGGACGAGACAGCGGAGCAGGAAAACTACCGGTAGGGTCAGCCCTAAAAAGCGCCAGAACTCACTCCAGCCGAGAGTCGCAACCGGCCCCAGCAGGTGTGCCGGCCAGCTGCTTTTGAGCAGGACGTGAGCCGCGAGCAAGAGCAAGAGCTGGGTTGTCAGCGCCAGCAAGAGCGCTGCACCCAGGCGCAGCCGCAGCCGTCCGGCCAGCTCGGCCGCCAGGGTGCCGACCAGGGCTCCCAGCGCTGCCGCGAGGATGCCGCTTGCGACCGTGAAGGGCCAGCACCAGACGACCGCAGCAGCGGCCAGCGCCAGGCCGCGCAGCCACAAGGTCCAGTCAGGGTTCGCCCGCCGGTCAAAAATCCCCATCAGGTGAGGACCTCCAAAGCACGGTCCACTCCGGGCGCGGCCACGCCGGAGGCGACCAGAGGCTCGCCGAAACGGTGTCCACTGCCGAAGCTGCGGCCGGTGGTGCGGTCCACGACCACGAGCGGACAGCCCACGCTGCGCAACGCGTGGAGCAGCCGAGAAAGCTCGGCAGCTGGGGTTCCCGGTGCGGGCAGGGGGCGCAGCAAGAAGCGCTGCCACCTGGGCAAACGATCTGCTGGGGCCACCCCGTCGGTGGCCAGGACCAGCGATAGCGTTCCGTTCGAGCGCTGGGCCAAACGCAGCACTTCGGCAGTCCAAGGACCGGTGCGCGCAGGCGCGAACACGATGCAATGGAGTTCACCCTGCCGGGCCATTTGTTCGAGGAAGCTGCCCAGTCCAGGACGGGACGGCGCAGCACCCGACCGCGCCAGCAAAACCAGCGCGGGTTCGAGGCGGTCTGCTGGGGTCTCGGAGCCATCCGCCCCGAAAATCCAGTGGTCGCCCAAAGCCCCGCTTTCGAGCGCCACCCGCGCCGCCCCAGCCGCAGGCTCGTCGTCCGGCCCGGTGACCAGGTAAGCCACTGTGCGCTGGGCCCGGTCGACGCTGCGCTCGGGCATGCGCACATTGAGCTGGCGGGTGCGGGCAAAAGTTTTCCACAAAATATGGCGGACTGAATCGCCGGGACTATAGCGCCGGATCTCCAGGCGATCCCCCGTGGGTGCTCCTGCCGGGTGTGGCCACCCTTCGGCCGCGGACATCGACTGCACCACCGGCAAGTGGCGGAGGCGTCCTTTGGCCGGCAGCACCCTGAGCGCGGTAGGGTAGCTCCGCTGCCAAGCCACCGCGGACAGCCCAAACACATCGTAGACGGTGAAGCGGCGGTGGATTTCTTGCACCAACAAGCGGCGGTGGAACACCACTTCTTCGGTCCAGACGTCGCCGACGTGGCGGATGCGGCACTCCACCCCCGCGGGTTCGACCCACTGCCAGGTCAACTTGACCCACGGTAAGTAGCGAAAGCAAGGCACCTTGAAGCCGGTCGGCAGCAACGAATCCGCTTCCAGTCGGAGTGCGGAAAGCCCGGGGTCGGCGCTCTGGCTGGGTGGGTCGAGCCGACGGCGCAGCACGAAAGCAGTGGTCGAAACCGCCACTCCGGCAAAGCCGAAAAGCAACAGTCCCACGCTGCCGAGCACAAAGAGGACCAGATCGAGGCGGCCAAAGCCGTACAGCCACAGACTTCCTGCGGCGAGCAGGCCGACCAAAACCCCGCGCGCGGTGGGTGGCGTCACGTCTTGGACCCGCCGGGCAAAGCGGCGAGCCCACCTGTTGAACTCCATCCCCAAGACCAAAACTCCAGCTCCGTGCCCGCTCTGGCCCGGATCGGTTCATGCGTTTCGGCTGCGAATCAGCTGCGGATGCCTGGCGCACCCGTGAAGGTCGGTCGCGAGGGTTCGCGTGTTGACGTCATCGGCGAGCCCCCCAAACCATCCCGCCCATAGATTACACGAGTCAGCCTCAGCGTGCGGGTTTCCCTGAGGAGTTCGGCCGTCCCAGCGGGTCCGGTCATGCCCCCCTACGGCATGGCGACGTGATGATCAGCGCTGATCTGATGATCGTGATGATCGTAATGATCGTGTTGATCAGGGACAGTGGTCGATGGGTGAGTGGATGGGCTAGAATTCCTGCCCTGAGTTGACCATAGGGCTGATGCACGACCCAACCGCACCTGAAACGGGCGCACAGCAGACAGGTAAGCAGAATGGCCAAGCACACCTCGGCGCGCATCCGCTTGGAGAATGGGCCCGGAGCTCCCCGCGAGTTCGTCCTCGATCAGGATGAATTCACGATCGGCCGCGGGCTCAGCAATGACCTCCATTTTGGCAATCCCTGGCTGTCCCGCCTGCATGCCCGGATCATCCACCACGATGGGCAGCATTTCCTGGTCGACCTGGGCAGCCGCAACGGCACCTACCTCAACGGCCAACGGATCGCCGAGACCGAAGTTCGGCTGGTGGACGGCGACGTGGTCATGCTGCGCGAGATCCGTCTGCGCTACTTGAACCCGGCCAGCTCAACCAGCTCGACCCAGATCCCAGCTCCCGAGCTCTCGACCCACGGCACCCTGCTGATCAGCTCAAACGAACTGGTCTTCGACCGCTACCGCGCGGACCAGCGCCGGGACGGGGCGGCCCTGCCCAGCGATGCAGACCACTTGCTCTTGGCCCTGACCGGGGCAGCGTCTGCGTTGATCACCCACTACCCTTTAGACGAACTGGTCCAAGTGGTGATGAACCTGGTCAAGGAGGCGATCCCCGCGGAGCGCGGTGCGATCCTGCTCAAGTCAGAAGAAACCGGCGGCCAGCTCGAAATCCAGGCGGTTTACGGCTACAGCGCCAACGAAGAAGTCAAGATCAGCCGCACGATCACCGAAGAAGTCGTGCTGAATCACAAAGCGGTGCTGACCGTCGACGCGCAAACCGACGACCGCTTTGGCCTAGCCGAAAGCATCCTGCTGCAAGGCATCCGCTCGATCATCTGCGTTCCGTTATGGAACAACCGCGACGTGATCGGCATGATTTACCTCGACCGCCGCTTGTCAGACCAGCGTTTTACTGAGCAGGAACTCCGGCTGGCGGGTTTGCTCGCCAACTTGGCGGCGGTCAAAATCGAAAATGCCATCCTGCTCGAAGAACAGCTCGAGAAGAAGCGGATGGAAGAGCAGCTCGCTGTGGGCGCCAAGATCCAGCGCCGGCTGCTGCCTTCATCGAACCCGCAAGTGCCGGGCTATGACATCTGCGGCCTCAACCAGAGCTGCTACGAAATTGGCGGGGATTATTACGACTTCATCGCCAAGATGGACGGCAAGCTGGCGGTGGTCATCGCCGACGTTGCGGGCAAGGGAGTGGGCGCTGCCCTCCTGATGGCGGTGCTCCAGGCGTCCCTCCGCGCCCTGATTTCCACCACCCCCGATCCCGCAGCGCTGGTGCATCAGCTCAACCGGGTGCTGGTGGAAAACTCCGCCCAACGCATTCGCCACGTTGTTTTATTGTGAACTCGATGCCGAGCAGCACACCCTCGAATATGTGAGCGGGGGACACAACCCCTCGTTGTGGTCCCACCAAAGACAAGTGGCTGAGCTGGAGTCGACCGGACCGATCGTCGGCTTGGTGCAGGAAGCCGAGTTCACCAGCAACAAAATTGTGCTCACAAATGGTGACACGGTGCTGCTCTACACCGACGGCATCACGGAAATTTTGGACGAAGACGGTAACGAATTCGGCACCGATCGCTTGGCCAAGATTCTCGCCGAGGATCCGGGGCGGGATTCCGGCTCCCTGATCCTCGCCATCCGGCAACAGATCGAGGCGTTCAGTTCAGGTGCTCGGCTGGACGATGACACCACCCTGGTAGTCGTCCGCCGTTTGCCCTGACCCCTTGACCGTGCGCTCAAGCTGCATTGCCCTCCTCCCCCATTTCCCTTCAGGGTCAACGGCGCAAGGCTCAGCCCGCCGCCGCCAGACAGCTTGGCCAGACGACGTGGATGTCACGGAGCCGGCAGCCGAAAAAGTAGGTCGAGCAACCGGGCTTTTTATCCCAAAACTTACTCAAAGTTACCAGGTACTTTCTCTGATATGGGCGTGATTTGCCTATCTGCCTTATCTTAACCAACGTCGCCAGAGGGTAGTTTCTTGGGTGCCTCTCCAGTTTTTACCGTGGTGTGGAAGAAATTATTCCCTCTACAGTGTCGTCCAAGATTAAACAAGATCAAAAATTTAAACCGTTTTTTTAGTATTCTGTGATGAAACTGTTGCGATCAAAAATGTCCAGCTGGTGATCATAAGAGCTTACTGCTAAGCTCACAAGGCCAAGCCGGATCAATCGCCTGTTCTTCGTAATGCAGGATGGCAGCGTCCCAATTGATTGATTCCTGACATTGCCTTCACATTATCAGATGAGTATCCTCACTCCATGTTCGACAAATCACTGCTTGGTGAAGCCCTGATCCGATTGCGTGGAAGCCGCCCTCAACGCCTGATTGCCCGGCTGGCTGGAGTCCCCACGGGGACCTGGTGCCAGTGGGAAAAGGGCAAACGACAACCGCGCGATAGCCAGATCGAGAAGATCCTCGAAGGTCTGGACTGCACCATGGATGATCTCTTGTTCGAAATCTGGAGAATCCAGACGGAACGCTTCAAAGTGCGCGGTTCAGAAGTCAGTGAGCATGCTGCCTTGTATGGCGAAAACTCGCTGCTCCGACGCGCCGATGACCTCATGGAGCTCGACTTGGGCCGGATTCCTGATCCGGCGGGGGCGGCCCTGCGGCGAATGCGCGACATCATCGCCACGATTTGCGCCCAAGTCGAGCCGCTGATTTCCGAATGTGAAGCGCTGATTTACGCGCTCAATCGCAACCGCCGCAGCTGACCTGGTCCGTGCTGGAACGGCGCCGCGAGTCCAAGGGTCGCTAACGGCCAATCCCCACCGGGACGCCGTGCTCTTGGGCAACGGCATCATAGTGGTCGATGACCTGACGCACGTAACTGCGCTTTTCGCGGTAGGTGCCTGGGAAAAAGCTGCGCTTGAAGCCGTGGATCACCACGTTGCGCAGCTCGCGCGGGGTCAGTTTGAACGCCTGACACGCTTTGGCGATCTCCGCGGTGACCGTCGTGCGTGAAACCAAACGGTTGTCGGTACACAGGGCGACAGACAGCTTCTCGCGTACCATGCGCCCGAACGGATGATCCTCGACGCGCCGCAGCTGCGGCATGGTCTGCAAGTTGGAAGTGATGCAGACTTCGAGCGTGATCCGACGATCGGCCACATATTCGGACAGCTGCCGGACGTATTGCTCGGGATCGTCCTCGTTTTTCACTTCGTCGACCGCATAGAGCCGGGTGCCATGCCCGATGCGGTCGGCATGAAGCAAGGTGATCGCCTGAAATATGCTCTCCGGACCATAAGCCTCGCCCGCATGCACGGTCTTCTTGAGGAAGTGACGGTGGACGTACTGGTAGGCCGCGACGTGGTCGGACGCCGGGTGGCCGGCTTCGGCTCCGGCGAGGTCGAAACCCACGATCGGCAAGTTGAGCCGGTCGCGCGCCTCGACCACCGACCGCGCCAGGGAGAGCGAGGCGACGCCGTAAATCTCCTTGACCGGCGACTTGTCGAGGACGGTGAAGAGGTTCTTGTGGTAAGTGCTGAAACTCGGGGTGAACATCCGCAAGGCACAGGCGATCAGACCGTAGTGGAACAGCGGACGCTGCCCTGACTTGACTGCCGGCTGGGCGGCGTCTTCGCGCCGGGCGCGATTCAAACCGCGATCGACCGCTGCCAGCACCTGGCTGATGTCGAAACCCGGGCGGGAGTGGAGTTGCGGGGCAAAGCGCACTTCGATGTAGTAGACGCCCTCGGCCAGGCAGTCGCAAGCGAGCTCATAAGCGACCCGTTCGAGCGCTTCTTCGTCGGTCATCACCGAGCAGGTGTAGGCAAAGCCGTGCAAGTAGTCCGGCAAGTCGCGGTACTGCTCCTTGAACACCAAGTCGAGCAGCCCGGACGGCGTCTCCGCAGGCAGCTTGACGCCCCGCTCGCGGGCCAGCTCGATCAAGGTCTCAAGCCGCAAGGAACCGTCGAGATGCACGTGCAGATCCGACTTGGGCAAGGCTTTGAGGAACGCTTCGGTGTATTCAAAATTGATATTTTCCGCCATTTCATCCTCCGGCGCAGGCTGCGTGCCCGCGCCAATTGAGGTCAATTCACGACCCTGTCGGGCACTATGCTACAATGCCGCGACTTTGCGGTGGGGCCCCGGCTCCGCTAATCTTGACCCGCAAGGCACCCCCTGCGATCGCGGGTGGGCTCCAGGATGGCAAGTCGCCGTCCTGCCAGGAAGAAGTTTTGACGCAGCAAGAAGTTCTCAGCGACTACAAGATCGCCTACCAAAGCCGGCAAGCCAGCCTGATCGGCCGGCGCGAAGTCTTGACCGGAAAGGCTAAGTTCGGGATTTTTGGCGACGGCAAAGAAGTCCCGCAGCTGGCCATGGCTAAAGTTTTTCGTCCGGGCGACATCCGCTCTGGCTACTACCGCGACCAGACCTTCATGTTCGCCACCGGGATGTCCGACATCCGGCAGTTCTTTGCTCAGCTGTACGCCCATCCCGACCTCGCGTTCGAGCCCGCATCCGGTGGCCGGCAAATGAATTGCCACTTCAGCACGCCCACCCTCGATCCCGAAGGTAACTGGCAGCGGATCAGCGAACTCAAGTGGTCGTCTGCGGACACCTCGCCGACCGGCTCGCAGATGCCGCGTCTTGTGGGGCTGGGGTACGCCTCCAAGCTCTATCGCCAGCAGAGCGAACTCAAGGGAATGGACGGTTTTTCCCAAAACGGTAACGAAATCGCTTTCGGCACGATCGGCAACGCGACTTGTGCCGAAGGCATGTTCTGGGAGGCGGTCAACGCGATCGGCGTCCTGGGAGCGCCGGTCCTGCTCTCGATCTGGGACGACGAGTACGGCATTTCCGTCCCCAACCGCTTTCAGGTGACCAAGGGCAACCTCAGCGAGCTACTGCGTGGGTTTGCGACGGACCCCGCGCGGAGCAGCGGCTTCGATTTGTACACCGTGCCGGGGTGGGACTACCCGCAGTTATGCGCCACTTACCGCGAAGCCGCAGCCCGCATCCGCGCCGAGCACGTCCCAGCGATCATCCACGTGATCGAGCTCACCCAACCCCAAGGCCATTCAACCTCGGGCAGCCAGGAGCGGTACAAGTCGCCCGAGCGGCTGGAAGAGGAAAAGCAACTGGATGGCCTCACCCGCCTGCGCGGTTACATCCGCGAACAGGGCTACGCCGGGGAAACGGAGCTGGCGGCCTGGGAGGAAGAATGGCTGGCCGAAGTTCGGCAGTGGCAGCGCCAGGCTTGGGACGACTTCACCCACTCGATCGGCGGCGAATTCGCCGAACTGCGCACCCACGTCGCAGCGCTCGCCGAGCAGTCTTCCCACCGGCAGGACCTGGAAAACATCCTGCGCGAACTCGACCGGATTCCCAACCCACTCCACCGCCATGTGATGGTGGGGGCCCACCAAGCGCTGCTGGCCGTCCATGACGAAGCCACCCCAGCGCGGGCCCAGCTGATCGCCTGGAAAAACGAACGCGACCAGTTCTATCAAGAACGCTACAGCACGCACCTTACCAGCCAGTCGGCGAGCGCGGCGCTCGCCGTCCCAGCGGTTCCGGCCCGCTACGGCGACGCAGCTCCCAGCATGAACGGGTTCGAGGTTTTAAACCACTGCTTCGACGCTGCGCTCGCGCGCGATCCGCGGGTGATCATCTTTGGCGAGGACGTGGGCAAACTCGGGGACGTCAACCAGGGCATGCTCGGGCTGCAAGAGAAGTACGGAGAACTGCGGGTGAGCGACACCGGCATCCGCGAATGCACCATCGTCGGTCAAGCGATCGGCTTGGCGATGCGGGGCTTGCGCCCGATCTGCGAAATCCAGTACCTCGACTACTTGCTCTATGCTCTGCAAATCATCTCGGATGACCTTGCGACCCTGACTTACCGTAGTGCTGGCAGCCAAAAAGCGCCGGTCATCATCCGCACCCGCGGCCACCGTCTCGAAGGGATCTGGCACACCGGTTCGCCCATGGCGGGCATTCTCAACCTGGTGCGCGGCATCTACTTATGCGTCCCGCGCGACATGACCCGGGCTGCCGGCTTTTACAACACCCTGCTCCGTTCAGACGACAGCGCGATTCTGATCGAAGTCCTGAACGGCTACCGCATCAAGGAGAAACTGCCCGACAACATCGGCGACTTCACCCTTCCGCTAGGGGTCCCGGAAATCCTCCGTTCGGGCTCAGACGTCACCCTGGTCACCTACGGCGCTTGCTGCCGCATCGCGCTCGAAGCGGCCGAGCAGCTCGCCAAAGTAGGAATTTCGCTCGAGGTGATCGACGTTCAGACGCTTCTGCCTTTGGATCTCCCGGGAAAAATCAGCGAGTCCCTGCGCCGCACCCACCGCATCGTCTTCCTCGACGAAGACGTTCCGGGCGGGGCCACGGCTTACATGCTGCAGCAAGTGCTCGAAGGGCAACGCGGCTTCCCCTGGCTCGACGCCGAACCGCGCACTCTTTCCGCAAAACCCCACCGTGCGGCCTATGGCTCAGACGGCGACTATTGGTCCAAGCCCAACGTCGAGCAAGTGTTCGCTGCGGTCTACGAGCTGATGCATGAAGCTGAACCAGCGCGTTTTCCTCTGTTTTATCGTTAGGAGGCAGCGGTCCACTTTGCGCCAAAGTCTGCTTTCCCCCGCAAGACGGCGGGATGCATGGCTTGCTGTGGGCTAATGCAACGATGAATTCCTGCTCACCCGCTCAACCGTTGCCCGCCAACCCCGCCGCTCGCGGTGGTTGCCCTGCGCTGACCGCAGGCGCGCTTGGGCGACGTGTCGGCGTGAGCCAAACCCTCATGAGCCAGCGCCCTGGCCTGCGGGCCAGGTGGGCGCTCGGCTTCACCTTACGGAGCTTCCCCAAGCATGAAAATGCTGATCAATGCGCAACGCGCCGAACAAATCCGCGTTGCAATCGTCGACGGCACGACGCTCACTGCCTACCAGGTGGAAATCGCCGAAGCAGGGCTCTGCCGCGGCAATATCTACCGCGGCGTCGTCGCCAATTTGCAGCCCAGTCTCAACGCAGCTTTCATCGACATCGGTGAGGAGCGGCATGGCTTTCTCCCGCTGGGCGACGTCCTGCCCTCCGCTTATCACCGTCAGCCCAAAGAAGGGGGACGGGCGCGCATCGACGAAGTGCTCGAGCGCGGACGCCCGATCATTGTCCAGGTAGCCAAGGACGGCGTCGGACAGAAAGGCGCGGCTTTAACCACCAACGTCGCGCTCGCCGGCCGCTACCTGGTGATGATGCCTTTCGACGACGTCCGCGGCATCTCGCGCAAAGCGAACGACGACGAGGCGCGCAAGAAAGTGCGCGAGCGGCTCGACAAATTGGTGCTGCCGCCCGGCCAGGGCGTGATCGTGCGCACCAATGGGATCGATCAAAACCAGACCACCCTCAGCCGCGACTTGAGCGCGCTCGAACGGTTGTGGAAACAGATCAAGGCCGAGTCGAGCAAAGGGCGGGGTCCCCGCCTCCTCTACAGCGATCAAGACCTGCTGGTCCAGGCATTGCGCGACTACCTCGACAACAACATCGAGGCCGTGGTGGTCGACGACGACGCGGCCTACGCCAAGGCAGAAAGCTACATGCAAGCCTTCATGCCGCGCGCCCGTACTCAACTCGTCCGCTACGAGGAGCGCTTGCCCCTGTTCAGCCGCTACCACCTCGAAACCCAAATCGAGAGCATTTACGACCGGGTGGTTCCCTTGCCGGGTGGCGGCTCGATCGTGATCGACAACACCGAAGCCTTGACCGCGATCGATGTCAACTCGGGGCGCGCCACCATGTACGGCGACCACGATGAGACCGTGCTCAACGTCAACATCGAGGCCGCCCAAGAAGTCGCACGCCAGCTCCGCTTGCGCGACATCGGTGGGCTGGTGGTGGTCGACTTCATCGACATGCGCATGCGCAAGCATCAGCGCCGGCTGGAAAAAGAGCTGCGCGAGACCATGAAAGTCGACAAAGCGCGCTACAGCGTCAGCCGGATCAGCTCCAATGGTTTAGTCGAGATCAACCGGCAGCGGATCAAGCAGGCGCTGCGCTTGCGCACCCACAGCGTGTGCCCCACCTGCAGTGGCACGGGCAGCATCGCCAACGCCGAGTTCGCGGCCTTGGGGGTCCTCCGCCGGATCGAAGCGCGCGCTGCCAACGGCCTGCTCAAGTCGGTGCTGGTTGCGCTCCATCCGGAAGTCGCGGACGCGCTGCAAAACCACCACCGGCGCGAGCTTGCCGAGCTCGAGCGGGAGTTCAGCTTTCAGATCGAGATTGTGTCCGCCGCGAACTTAGCGCGGACCGAGGAGCGCCTTGAGTGGACCCAGCGCGCCAAGGCCGGTGCTCCGCTGCCCACCCGTCCGCTGGCCGCCCTTTCCGCCAACGACTTGAAACCGCAATTCCGTCCGGGGACCGAACCCCTAGACGACGAGGATGAGGATGAGGATGAGGGCGCAGACTTAAGCCCGGCTGCCGCGTCCGCCCAGCAAAAACCTGGTGGGACAAAGCAGCAGGAGGCGCGCGACGCCAAAGCGGCCGATCCACGGGTGAATGGTGACGCGGCTGCGGGCAACGGCAATGGCGGGCGCAAACGGCGGCGGCGGGGCGGACGGCGGCGGCGTAAGCATGCCGTCGAGGCTCCGCTGGAAGGCGTGCTCCAGGCCCACCCCGACGAATCCGGAGCAGCCCCGCCCGCTGGAGAAGCGTCCCCAGCAACTGAAGGGATCCCGAGTCCACCGCCTGCTGAAGCCGCAGCTGAAGAAAAACCGCGCGAAGGCTCGCCCCGCTCCCGCAGTCGGCGGCGCCGGCGGCGCGGGGACTCACGTGAACCGCGACCGTTGCTCCCCCCAAGTGACGCCTTGCCCAGTGCAGCCGCAGCAGAAGACCCCGCCGGCCGCAGCAATGCCGCCGCGTCCCCGAGCGAGCCACCGCCGAGCGAACGTCAAGAAATCACCGCAGAAGCAGGAGAGGCCGCTGACCGGCCGGTTGAGCTGCGGACCGGCCGTTCGCGTAGCCGGCGGCGGCGTCGGCGGGGTGGATCGTCCGCCGTTGCCACCCCTCCTGACGCCGTGATGCAAGCGCGGGCGCCAGAGCCGGGGGCACCGCAGCCGGGGGCGCCAGAGCCGGGGGCGCCAGAGCCGGGGGCGCCGAGGCCGAGGACGAGGGCGCTGAAGCCGGGGGCACCAGAGCCGGGGGCGCCGCAGCCGTCGTTGCCCGTCGAGACCGTGCGGGCGGACCGCGAACCCGAAGCCAAAACGGCCGAGCGTGGCCCGGCCGAACGTGGCCCGGCCGAACGTGGCCCGGCCGAACGTGGCCCGGCCGAGCGTGGCCCGGCCGACGATAGCCCAGAGCCTAAGAAGGCGCGTCCGCGCCGGCGTAGCCGCAAATCCGACGCGCCCGCAGGCACCGACGCCAAAGCCGAACCGTCGAGCGCTCCCCCGGAGCCTCAACCGCCGGCCACTGCGGCTCCGGCAACCGAGGGTCCCCGTCGTCGCGCCGCCCGTCCGCGCAAGGCCAGACAAGCCGCACCCCCTCAGCCAGCCTGGAATTGGCTCGGCGGCGTGGCCGAGGGCAATGCTCCCAGCAGCAAAAGGGAGGGTCCTGAAGAATCCTGAAGACCTTGGGCAGCTTATTGACACGCCAGGGGATTTGCCGTAGCGTCGTCAAGTCGTCCAAGAGCAGAGCGTAGGGTCGACCGGGGGAAGACTCGGGAGTGCTTATGCGTCGTCGGGCTGTCGGATATGCATGTTGTCAGGAGATTTGCCTGACGCAGAATCATAGGTTCTTGCGGGTCGCAATGGAAGTAGCTTTAGTGACGTAAAGAGCACACCGGAATGGCAACAGCTCCTCCGGTCGCTGCGGAATGCATGAAGGCATGCCTGTCCCAAAATTCCGCAGAATCGGGTAGCCGGGTGTCTATTAGCATGCGGGTCCGCACTAGGTGGTTCACGAAAGCGGAGTTCACGGCCACTTCAGGAATACCCATGAGCACGCAAAAACAGCGCACGCACGCAGATCAAGCCCTGGCGGGTCAACCAGGCGTTCGGTGATCTCGCGATTCGCGATGCTACGTTTAGACCGCCTTCGTCGGCGTGGCCGCGATATGAGATTCTATCCAATCTGCGAGCTCGTGCTCGGTCATCCCGTGATCGGCGACCGACAGCATCAGTTGGACCACCTCCGCGTCCGACGCCACGAGCTTGTAGCCGTTCAACTCCAAGAAGATCGCCATCGCTAAGAAGCTGATGCGCTTGTTCCCGTCGCGATACGGGTGACTCGTCGCAAGACCCCACGCATATGCGGCTGCAAGGTCAGCAGCCCCCGTATCCGGTTCGTAATGCCAGCGGTTCCGCGGTCTCGCGAGGGCGGACTCCAGCGTGTTCTCGTCCCGTATGCCCGGAAGGCCGCCGTGTTCTCGAATCTGATCGAGCTGCACCGCATCCAGAACGATCCGGTCAACCCAGTTGGGCTCTCGCCGTTGTTTCGGCACCAGCTACTTTGCTAACTCGCGAAGGGCGTTGCGGTACTTCTTCGCCAGGCGCCGCGCGATCGTCATCGCCCGTTCGACCTCGGCATCGTAGGGCGTAAGCAGGATACCCCTGTCGGTCTCCACGGCCAGGACGGTATCGCCCGCTCCGAGATGGAGCCGTTCCGCCATCTCCTTGGGAAGGGTTGCCCCGATCGAGCCGCCAGCCTGCCTCAGTGTGACTTCCTTAACCATAAAATCAATGATAGCACTATTGTGCTACCGAGGCAGCGGGCGATCTAATCGCTAATCGGGCGGATCCACGGCTACAACTCCGTAAACCTACGCCAAGGTACCCAATGATAGAGATCCGGACGCCACCCCTTCCGTTTCCTGAACCTGGCGGCTGATGTGTCGCCTAGCGGGCGTTTCGTCCGCTCGTCCCGCGCAAGGAACAACCGTGGCTTTGCTATCATCGGTGGGACCGCGGCCAGTCGCGCCCGCAGCGTCGTGAAGTAACGCACCCTCATGACCTCATTCCCTCGCGCCCCAGAATTTTGCACCCAGACGCTTGGACCCTGCCGGGTGGAGTCCCCCCTTTCAGGACGGCGCGAAGTGTTTCTCGATGCCGATCCGGGCGTCCTGGCCCAAGCCGCGCTGGTCGACCTCGAACCGCGGCTCCAAAGCGGGGCATCTTGGCCGGTGTTCGAGCAGGCAGGACCGCGGCGCCAGATTTTCTTTGCCCCGGCCCAACTGACCTGCGGCATCGTCACTTGCGGCGGTCTGTGCCCTGGCCTCAACGACGTCATCCGCTCGCTGGTTTTGACCTTGACTTGGGCCTATGGCGTCGAGCGGATCCTCGGATTCCGCTACGGCTTTGCGGGCCTCGCCAAAACGCCGCGCGCCGAGCCCCTGGTTTTGACCCCAGCGCAAGTCGATGAGATCCATCGCCAAGGGGGAACTCTGCTCGGCTCGTCCCGTGGCCCGCAAGACTTAGGGGAGATGGTCGACACCTTGGTCCGTCACCGCGTCGGCGTGCTCTTTGCGATCGGCGGGGACGGCACCTTGCGCGGGGCCTCGGCCCTCAGTGCAGAGATCACGCGGCGGCAGCTGCAAATCGCGGTGGTGGGCATCCCCAAAACCATCGACAACGATTTGAGCTGGATTGAGCGCAGCTTCGGATTCGCGACCGCGGTCGAAGAAGCCAGCCGCGCGATCGCTGCGGCCCATGCGGAAGCGCGCGGGGCGTGGAACGGCATTGGTCTGGTCAAGCTGATGGGGCGCTACTCTGGGTTCATCGCGGCGCATGCCACCCTCGCCAACAGCGAGGTCAACTTTTGTTGGGTGCCCGAAGTGCCCTGGCGGCTGCACGGGGAAGGTGGCTTCTTGGCAGCGCTCGCCGACCGGCTGGTAGAGCGGCGCCACGCGGTCGTCGTGGTGGCCGAAGGCGCCGGCCAGGAGTTCTTGCCCGATCCAGGCAGCGTCCGCCGCGACGCGTCCGGCAACCTGCGGCTGCGCGACATCGGGCTTTTTCTCAAAGCGCAGATCGAGACCTTCTACCACGAGCGCGGTGAGCCCATGGTGCTCCGTTACATCGACCCCAGCTACACCATTCGCAGCTTACCCGCCAACGCATTCGACGCTGAGTTCTGCTTGCTGCTCGGGCAAAACGCCGTGCATGCGGCCCTCGCTGGCCGCACCAACCTGGTTGTGGGCTATGCCAACCAGCACTTCACCCACGTGCCCATCGCCTTGGTCACCGCCCAGCGCAAGCAGCTCGATCCCCGCGGCACCGTGTGGCAGCGGGTCCTCGAAGTGACCGGGCAACCTTCTTTCGAGTAGGCCCTGCTGCCGCGCCCACAGCGGAGCTGAACGGCTTACACGTCCCTGCGGCCCATTGACACCATTTTTCATCCTGATGCGAGGGCGGAACTCCGTGCAGCAGTTGCGTACTATGAGCAACAGCGTCCGGGGCTCGGCAGAGACCTGCAGAGGGAGGTCGAGGGGGCGATAACTTGCAGACCAGATTTGGATTGCCGCCGTGGCCCATCAGAGGCGTAAGCCAGGATATTGGAGGAGTCGCACTCCAGAGTAAGGTCGGCACGGCGCGTCTAATCTAATCGGGTAGCCGGGGGGCAGAAGCCGAGGACACATGGTGTCGCTGAGTCGCTGGCCGGGGTTGCAGCAGTTTTCCCGATCGCCTACAATCCCAGCGCCCCACCGCACGCCGACGTAGCTCAGCGGTAGAGCAGCTGATTCGTAATCAGC
>CAZCOV010000003.1:41447-49217 GCA_964499975.1 uncultured Thermoanaerobaculia bacterium | reverse complement strand
CGAGGACCCCAATGCGAGAGGTTTCCATCCGCATCTCCCATCCGTGGTCAAGAGTGACCGGTTGCCCGCCGCACGGCCAGAGCTGTGGCCAGAGCCTGACGTCCGCGCTGTCCGTCGACGTAGGCCACGTCTTGACCCTGGCAGGCCGCCACCCAAGCGAGCAACTCGGCGCGCAAGGGCTCACAATGCTCGACCTCGAGGTTTTCCGGCAGGATCACCCGGTTCAAACCTTCTTCGCGCAGTCCAAAGCCTTTGATTTCCTGTTCGCGATAGTCGAGCGAGAAGTAGCGCTGATTGAGAAACACCCGCAGTTTGCGCACGGGCTCGGCCGAGACCCGCGAGGCGGTGACGTTGGCGACCATCCCAGAAGCGAATTCGACCCGTGCGTTGGCGATGTCGATGCGCGAGGACAAGACCGAAATCCCGGTCGCACGCACTTCGCGGATCGGGCTCGGGTCCATGGCGTGCAAGAGCTGCAGGTCGTGAATCATCAAGTCGAGGATCACATCGACGTCGAGGCTGCGCGGGGTAAAAGCCGACAGCCGCTGGACCTCGACAAAACGTGGCCGTTCTCCCACGCGGAGGAGTGCCTGCACGGCCGGGTTGTAAAACTCGACGTGCCCCACGGCCAGCACCCTCTGTTGTGCCGCAGCGACCGCGAGCAGGCGGTCGGCTTCCTCGAGGGTCATGGCGATGGGTTTTTCGACCAAGAGGTGGTTGCCGTGCCGGAGCAGTTCGCAGCCGAGCTGCGCATGGGCATAAGTCGGGACCGCGAGCACCACAGCGTCGACCGCGGCTGCCAGTTCTTCCAGACTGCCCACGCTTTCGGTGTGATGCTGGACAGCCAGCTCAGCTGCCACTTCCGGCCGCAGGTCGTAGATGCCGACCAGGTCTGCGGTGGGCAAATCCGCGAGGATGCGGACGTGATGGCGGCCCAAAGCCCCGGTGCCCACCACCCCCACACGCAAACGACGTGCCTCAGACATCGCTCCCTCCGCGACCACTTTTTTTGCCGGGCATGTCCTTGATGAAGCCGCGTTCGGAAGACTGGACAAACGCGATCCATTCTTGGACTTCGGGCACTTCCCCCAACTCCGCTGCCAAGCGGGCGAGGGCTTGCGACGTGTTGAGACGGGAACGGACCAAGATGCGATAAGCCGCGTCCAGGGCAGCGAGGGTGGCAGGGGAAAAACCCTTGCGCTCGAGCCCAATCCGGTTGATGCCAAAGCAAGCCGGCTTCATGCCGACGGTTTTGACAAAGGGCAAGGTATCCCGGGTGATCACCGAGTAACCGCCGATGTAGCTATGGCGTCCGACCCGACAAAACTGATGAACCGAACTGAAAGCGCCGACCGTGGCATCGTCCCCGACGGTGACGTGTCCCGCCAGCGTGCCATTGTTGGCGAACACTGTGCGGCTCCCCACCGCACAGTCGTGGGCGATGTGAGTGTAGGCCATGAACAGATTGTCATCGCCGACCCGGGTCAAACCGCCGCCGTGCCCGGTACCGCGGTGGATCGTGCAAAACTCGCGGATCTGGTTGCGGTCGCCCAGTTCGAGCCAGGTCGCTTCCCCTTTGAATTTGAGGTCCTGGGGATCGAAACCCATGCAAACGCTGGGATAAATGCGGTTGTCCCGCCCGATTTTGGTGAAGCCTTGCACCTGAGCACCAGCTCCGATCACGGTGCCAGGACCGATCTCGACTTGGGGGCCAATGACCGCATAAGGGCCAACCTGGACCCCTGTGGCCAGCTGGGCGGTGGGGTCGATCACCGCGGTAGGATGAATGTCTCCGGTCGCCGTACCTGCCATCGCTCGAACTTGCCTCGAATGCCTTGCTTGTTCTGGTTCTCGTTCTGGTTCCTGTGATGGGTCCGTGGCGCGTCGCTCGTGCCGCGACTTCCGGCCGGGCAGGTTATCACACTGCCCAAAACTAACCCCTAGTAAGAAGTGCCAGGGTGCCAGGAGTAGGGGTGTAGAATGTTTTGGTGAAGCTTTTCGTGCTCTCGCACAAGCTGTGCTGGCAGGGGCCCCACGGACTTTCCTCAACCGGCGGGTTCCTCCGGCAAATCGCCGCCCTGTCGGAACTCTTCACCGCGACCGAACTGGCGGTGCCGGTGCGCTCTGGGATCGCCCCCGGGACGGTCTTGCTGGCGGATCCGTCGCTCGTCGTCCGGCCGCTCAAACCCTTGCCGGTCGACGGCTGGCACCGACGGTTAGCTCTCCCTGGGTGGACACTCTACCACGCACCAGCTCTGGTGCGGGCGATCCGCGCGGCCGATGTGGTCCATATCCCGTTGCCGAGCGACGTCGGCAGCCTCGGGGTGTTCCTGACCCTCCTCTGCCAGCAGCGCTTGTTCATCCGCCACTGCGGCACCTGGGGGGAAGCGCGCTCCTGGGCCGACCGGTTTTGGAACTGGCTACTGCCCCACCTCGCTGGACGGCGCGCTGTGGTCCTGGCCACGGGGGCTGGATCTGCACCTCCGAGCCGACAAAACCCCGCGATTTCATGGATTTTCTCGACCTCTCTCCGCGCGGCAGAACTCCCCAGCTTGTCACCCAGCCGCGGGTGGACTCCAGGCGAGCCGCTGCGCCTGATCAGCGTGGCGCGCCTGGACCATGCCAAGAACGTACAGGCAGCGATTGCGGCCCTACCGGCAATCCGCAAGGTCTATCCCGAAACCACCTTGACCATCCTCGGCGATGGACCGTTGCGGGCAGAGCTCACGCGTCTGGCCGAGCAGCAAGGGCAAGCCGCGGCAGTGGTCTTCACCGGCCAGGTCACCCACGAAGAGGTGCTGGTCCAGCTCCAGCGCAGCCACTTGTTGATTTTCCCTACGCGAGTCGCTGAAGGCTTTCCCAAAGCCGTGCTCGAAGCCATGGCCTGCGGTGTCTTGGTCGTGGCGCCAGCGGTTTCCGTGATCCCGCAGCTGATTGCTGGCTGCGGCCAAGTGCTCCCCAGCACGACTCCGGCGGACGTGGCCGCGGTGGTCCTCGGCTTGCTCGCCGAACCCGAACAACTAGCGGAGATGTCGCGGCGCGCGCGGGTCCGTGCCCAGGACTACACCCTCGAACGCTGGCGCGCTACCATTGCTGCGCATTTGCAGCAGGCGTGGGGACTGCCCCTCAGCTGCACGGAGTGAAAGCGGGCGCGAGAGAATGCGAGAGACCATGCGAGAGACCATAGGTTTTTCCGGTTTCCGGCGGACCGCTTGCGCGCTCGCCTGGACGATCTTGGCGGTTGGCATACCGTCTGGGGCGGAAAGCCCTGAAGCCGAAGGCTTCTCTGTCTTGACCGGCACGATTTGGGAATCGGTGAGCAGCTCGCCGCTCAACGGGATCCACGTGACCGCCAAGATCTGGCGCTCCGACGGCACCTTGATCCAAACGGTTTATCCAGGAGAGTTCGGCCTCTATGAGGTCGAGGGACTCGCGCCTGGCACCTATTACGTCACGACCGCGGTGGGTTCTTACCGCGATGAACTCTACGACGACATCCCCTGCGAGGAGCGTGGCAGTGCTCCGGGATGCGACTTACAGCGGGGGACTGCGATCAACCTGCGTGCCGGGCTGGATGTCCACGATATCAACTTTTTTCTCGACCCCGTGGGCGGGATCAGCGGCGCGGTGCGCGATGACGTCGGGCCGGGTCGGCCACTCGCCAATGTGGCGATCGACGTGTGGACTCCCGCGCGCCAACGGGTCGTGCGAGTTAAAACCGATGCCACCGGACGCTACCAGGTCGACCTCGAGCGCGGGACCTATTTCCTGTCGACCGACAATGGCCAGGGTGCCACGGACGAGGTCTACAACAACCTCCCTTGCCCGGAAGGCTCGGCCGCGGCCGGCCGCTGCGATCCCACCCGCGGGCAAGCGCTCACCGTGCGCGACCGCGGCCAAGTCAGCGAGATCGACTTCGTGCTGGCCAAACCGTCGGCCCCGCAGTGCTCGCCCACGCCCACGCGTCTTTGCCTGGAACAGGGGCGCTTCGCCGTCGAGATGACCTGGGAAGACTTTGCCGGAAAGCGCGGATCTGGCACGGCGGTCCCCCTCACCGACGCGGCAGGCTACTTCTGGTTCTTCAACTCAGCCAACGTCGAAGCGGTGGTTAAGGTGTTGAACGCCTGCACCTTGCCCTCACACCACTTCTGGGTGTTTGCCGGAGGCCTGACCAACGTCGGAACCGAGCTGATCGTCACCGACCTCCTGACCGGGGAGCAAAACTTCTACCGCAATTCCCGGGGTACGGCTTTTGCGCCGATCACCGACACCCGTGCGTTTGACACCTGCGATGCGGCGCTGTCAACCCCAGCCAAACGGACCGAGCTAGCGGCCGAGTTGACAGAAGTCTCCCCGGAGTTCGCGTCCGCACACGAACTGCTGCTGGGCTCCTGCACTCCCACCGCCACCACGCTCTGTCTGAGCGGTGGTCGCTTCGAGGTCGAGGCCAGTTGGCGGACGCTTGAAGGCAACTTCGGTCTGGGCCAAGCCGTGCCGTTGAGCGGAGATACCGGCTATTTCTGGTTTTTCAACCGCGACAACCTCGAAGTCGTGGTCAAGGTGTTGAACGCTTGCGACCTCGCCCCGTTCCACCGCTTCTGGGTGTTTGCCGCCGGGCTGACCAACCTCGAAGTGATACTGCGGGTAACCGACACGGTCTCAGGCGAGATCAAGGAATACCCCAACCCCCAACAGACCCCGTTCCAGCCAGTGCAAGACCTGCGCGCTTTCGCCACCTGCCCGTGACCACGTCACATACTGGCATCTGGTCTGCGATCCGCCAATTTACAGACACGATAACTAAATACAGGTCTAAAGTTAATTAGTCTATTATTTTTGTCCTAAAAATCTTTGCCTTATAAATAGTTACATGCAAATATAGAAATACAGCCATGTCAGGCTCCGACATGGTTACAGGCTTTCTGGAACCCATGATGAACAGCCGATTCGCTGAGTCGTGGGCACAGCGAATTAGCACACTTGATCTACCACCGCGTACGAAGGAGAAGGTATGAACAGAAACGCATTTCGGGTAATTCTGGTTTTGGCATTGGCCGGGCTTTGCCTGCGGGCAAATGCCCATCCGCCGCAGCATGGCGACTTTTTGCCTGTCGAATTTATCGATGCTAGCAACGCTGTAGAGGGCTTTACCCATGGTACCAGCATCGGCGACGGGCTCTCGGGCGTTGCCTGGTTGGACTACGACAATGATGGTTGGCTCGACTTCTATGTTGCCAACGGGACTCCCCACGATGATGGCCTGCTGCACAACAATGGTGACGGGACCTTCACCAATGTGAGTTCCTCTGCCGGACTGGCTGATGGCAATGGCAGTACGGGGGTGGTTGCTGCTGATCTGGACAATGACGGCGACAGCGACCTGGTGGTTACCGGTGATCCAGCTGCTTTCGTTGGGATTCCTTCGCTGCGCGCGATCCGGGTGTTTAGCAATAATGGAGACGGAACGTTCAACGACATCACTGCTGCTTCGGGAGTTGCGATCCCGAGCAGCCCAGGGTCGGCCATGCATCCGACACTCGGCGATATCAACAACGACGGCTATCTCGACCTCTTCGTGACCGCACCCGCGAGTCTCACCAATTTGGGGGTCGTCAAGCCCAACCATCTATTCTTGAATCAGGGTGGGCTCACATTCACCGATATCAGCGCAAGCTCTGGAGTTGGTTATTCAGCTGCTTCCTGTGAAGCGACTTTTTCGCATTATGATGATGATGGCTATATCGACCTGTTCATTGCGGACTGCAACCTCGCTGCCCCACCGCCTCCGGGGTTCCCCTTGCCGCTGTTCAAGGCTGAGGCGATCCGTTTGTTCAAAAACAACGGCGATAACACCTTCACCCAGTTGGAGGTAGGGCTGCCTAGCCCGCCCCCCCCAGAGCAACAGCCATTCCCTCCGCCTTTTCGTGGATTCTGGATGTGCGTTGGCCTGGGCGACATCGACCTCGACCAGGACTTCGACCTGTTTTCCAGCAACGTCGGGCGCGTCATGGGCCCCAACTTCCCTGAGCCACATGGTCTTTTCCGAAGGAATGCGGACGGGGCTTTCACCAGCATTGAGGTCGAGGCAGGTATTACCGCCAATGCGATGGAGTTTTCGTGGGGTTGCAGCTTTGCTGATTTCAACAACGACGGCTGGGAAGATCTGATCTTTGTGGGCAACTTCCCGGTCAGCCCCTTCAACAGTTACGACAGTCCGGGTTATCTTTTCGTCAACGAAGGAGGTAACACTTTTCGTCCCGAGCCGCTGCCCGTCAGCCTGCTGCGCAAGTATTCCTCAGGACTGGCCTCAGCCGATTATGACAACGACGGTTCGGTCGACGTGGTGGTCAGCAATGCATCCTATAACCGAGGCGGAACCAACATCGATTTGACTGCCCAACCGACGCTGTTCAAAAACGTGGGTAACGACAACCACTGGCTCACAGTCCGGCTCAAGGGGCGTCCGCCGAGCAATCGCAGTGCGGTGGGAGCGCTGGTCAAGGTGAGTGTGGCAAACCGCGTACTCGTCAAGGAAGTTCGTGCGGGATCGAGTTTTGCCTCGCAAGACAGCCTGTGGCTGACTTTTGGTCTGAATCGCCAGCCACGTGCTCGTCGGATCGAGGTAACTTGGCCGTCTGGCCGGGTCGAAACTTTCAAGAACGTGCGCGGTGATCGCAGGATAACCATCGTCGAAGGTCGGGGTATTGTCGGTAGCCATTGATTGAGCCTGAGGGTCGACGCATCAATAACTTCCCATTCTGGGGTTCGTCATTGGAGGTAATATCCTGCAGCAGAGCCGGGTTCAATTGGCAAACGGCGTGCGCTGCTCGCTGGTGCCCGGCTTTGCTGGGATCCGGGCGAGCCGCGCTCGGGCTTCAGCCGCTATCAAATGTTGCGCGCCGCGCTGGGCGGCGATCGCTTCGTAAGCGCTCTTGAGCAGGGGCAAGGCGGCTTGTTCTTGGCCCAAAGCCGCCAGACAAGCGCCCAGCACGCTCTCGGTTTCCGCGATTTGCCAATGACCAGGGGGCAAAGTTCTCTTGCGGATTTCTAGCGCTTTCTGCACTAAGGGTTGCGCTTCACCTGGCCTGCCCGCAGTCACTAAGACATCGCCCAACCCGGTCAGTGAAGCCGCCAGGCGGGGATGGTCGTCGCCGAGCAGGCGTTGCTGTTCGGCAATGGCTTGACGGTAGAGCCGCTCCGCCTCGGCCAGGTCACCGGTTGCCGCCAGGATCGTTGCTAATCCCGAGCGGGTGCGGGCGACTTCGGGATGCTCTGCGCCAAAAGCTTGACGGTAGAGCTCGAGCGCTTGCTGTTGCAGATCTCGCGCTGAGGTCAAACGTCCGAGGTAGCGATGAAGGAGCGCCAGGTTGGACAAGCTGCGCGCGGTCTCCGCAGGATTCTCTGCCGCGGTTTTGGCGCGCAAGACAAGGAGCTGCTGATAGAGCGCTTCTGCTTCTGGGTAGTTTCCCGCGGTGATCAGCAAGGCCGCAAGGTTGTCCAGAGTTTTCAAGGTTTCAGGGTGGACTTCACCGAGAGCTGCCCGCTGGTCTGCCAGAACTTCGCGGAACAATTCCTCTGCAGCTTTAAAATCGCTCTGGGTGCGACGGGCTTCCGCCAGGTTGTTGAGGCTTTCGGCCGTGTCGGGATGTCGGGGGCCGACGACAGGCGCTGCTTGGCCGTGACGGCATAGGCTCTGATCTTGCCGGCCTGGGCCTGCGGCAGCGAATTGGAGGACTGGTCGACCATGACCTGGATCTGGTTGGCGATGAG
>CAZCOV010000003.1:0-41437 GCA_964499975.1 uncultured Thermoanaerobaculia bacterium | reverse complement strand
GCTTGGCGGCATCTTCGGTTTTTCCTTGTTCGAAGAGGACGGAGCCGAGGTTGTTGAAGCTCGCCATCAGGTCGGGATGGTCGGGATCGAGCAGCTTCCGGCGCATCTCCAAGGCTTCTTGGTAGAGCGGCTCGGCCGCCGCAACCTTGCCCTGCCGCTGCCCCAGGGAGGCCAGGTTATCCAAGTCGTTGGCCCGTGCGGGGTGGGGTTTCTCACCGTAGCTGCGGCGTGCCTGCTGCAATACCTGGACTAACAGCGCCTCGGCTTCCGCGTGAGCTCCGCGAGCGGTCAAGACCAGCGCCAGGTTGCTCGAAGCGGTGAGGAAGGCGGCGCTCTCGTCACCGTCGCGGGCTTGATAGCGAGCACGCGCTTCGCGGAACAGGGCTTCGGCTTCGGTCAGACGGCCCTGGTCGAGCAAGTTGAGCGCGAGGTTGTTGATGCTGTCGGCGATCGGCCCGCTCTGGGCGGAGTCCTCAGGGTAGATCGCAAGCGCCTGCCGCTGCAGTTTCTCGGCAGTGACGAGGTCACCCAGGGTCCACTTCAGGCTGGCCAGCCAGATCAGGTTGCGCGCGACCTCGGGATCTTGCTCGCCCAAAACTTGTTGCCGGATCGCCAACGCCCGCTGCAGCTGGCGCTCAGCACTGGAGTAGAGGCCGAGGGCGAGGTTGGCCCGTCCCATGGCCGTGAGCAGGTCGGCTTGCACCAGCGGATCTTCAGCTAACTGGTCGATTTGCTCGGCACCGCGTTCAAGCAACTCTCGGGCGGTGATGGTTTCGCCCCGCGAGGTGCCGGGCTCAGCCACCTGGAACATCTCGACCAGGAAATCGACCGTGCGCTGCAACGTGGTTTTTTCACGCGCTAGGCGGGCGGCCTGCTGGAAGTGGTTGGCGAGCGAGAAGCTGGCGAGCGCGAGAAATGCCGCCCCCACGGTGAGCGGCACGCGGTTGCGCCGTAGGTACTTGCCTGCCCGGTAGCTCCAGCTGTCGCGGTGAGCCAAGACTGGCAGCCCCCGGAGGTAGCGTTCGAGGTCGTCCGCCAGCTGTTCTGGAGAGCCATAACGCCGAGCTGGATCTTTGTGCAGGGCGGTCAGCACGATGGTATCGAGGTCGCCGCTGAGGCGCCGTTTGAGCGTTTCAGGGCGAGCCCGTCGCGCTGCGGCGATGGTGGTCGCCGTTCGCTCCTGAGTGTCCGGTTCGGCCACTACCGCCGCCGACGGTGCGCGGGGGCTCGTTTCGCAGAGGATGCGCTCGGCTTCGCGGCGCGGCAGACCCCGCAGATCGAACGGACGATGACCGGTCAACAGTTCGTAGAGGACCACGCCCAATGAGTAGACATCGCTCGCGGTGGTGATCCGCTCCCCGCGGACTTGCTCCGGGCTGGCATAATTCAACGTCAGGGGGCGTTCGGCTGTAGCGGTCAAGTCGGGCGGGTCGAGCAGGCTATCATCCGGGGAGAGCAGCTTGGCAATGCCAAAATCGAGCAGCTTGACCGTCCCGTCAGCAGTGACTTGGATGTTGCTCGGCTTCAAGTCGCGATGGACGATCAGGTTCTGATGCGCGTGGCGCACGGCCGCGCAAACCGTGCGAAAAAGGGCCAGCCGCTCTTCGAGGGTCAGCCGCTTGGCGTCACAGTCGACGCCGATCGGCTGGCCGTCGATGTATTCCATGACGAAGTAGGGCAGGCCGTCGCTCGTGCCGCCGTCGAGCAAGCGGGCGATGTTGGGATGCTCCAGACTGGCCAGGATTTGCCGCTCCCGGCGGAAACGCTGCAGGATGCGCGTGTTGTCCAGCCCTGGACGGATCAGCTTGATCGCCACTCGCTGGGCATACTCGCGGTCAGCCCGCTCCGCCAAGTAGACCTCGCCCATGCCGCCTTGACCGATCCGCCGCAGCAAGCGATAGGGGCCGAGCAGACGAGCGGGAGGGGTCTCGCTCTGCATCTGCCACAGGGCTAAGCCGCCTTGGACCGCGGCTTCGAGAAATTTCTCGCTTTCCCCCTGGGCGGCCCGGCCGTCGGCGGCGAGCAGTCTTTCAAGCTCTTGCCGTAAAGCGAGATCCTCACCGCAAGCCCCTTCGAGAAAGCGCGTGCGTTCGGGCACAGGAAGTTCCACTGCGCGGTCGAAAAGCTGCTCGATTTGGGCCCAGCGTTTTGCGTTCATGCCGAGGTTCTTCCCGAATTGCCTTGGGCGTCCGGATAGAGGGCGGCATGGAGCCAGGCGCGGGCCAGCCGAGTGTGCTTGATCACGGTAGGAGCGGCCAACCCCATGGCTTCGGCGGTTTCTTCGATGGTCAAGCCGCCAAAAAAGCGCAGCTCGATGATGCGGCTTTTCTGTGGATCGAGCTGGGACTTCGCAGAAAGCGCGTCATCCAGCGCAATCACTTCGGCGGCGCGCTCGCCCGCGACGTCCAGGCCTTCTTCGAGCGGTACTTTGAGCACGTCGCCGCCGCGTTTGGCCGACTGCACGCGGCGGGCGTGATCGACCAGGATCCGCCGCATCAGCTGGGCAGCCACCGCGAAAAAATGCACGCGGTCTTGCCACTGGGGATGGGTCTTGTCGACCAGACGCAAGTAGGCTTCATGGACCAAGTCCGTAGGATCGAACGTGTGATCCGGGCGTTCTTGCCGGAGGTACTGCTCCGCCAGCTGCCGCAGCTCGGCATGGACCAGCGGCATCAACCGATGGAGCGCCTCCCGGTTGCCTTGACGCCATTCAACCAGGAGTTGGGTGACCTGATTCGAAGTGGGATTCGACGTGGGCGGTTGGTCCATAGCAGCGGTGGCGCCTCTAAGCTTCCGCTGCCATTATGCCTCAGTCTGCCCCATCAGGCAGAGCCCTCGCCAAGACGGACAAGACGGACAAGGCAGTGTCCGCGCTCGCGAAACTCCAGATGGAAAAAAACACCTCAACGCTGATGGTACTGCCACACGGCCAAAGCCAAGGTGCGGGCCCCATCAGGACGTTGTTCGATCAAGGTGGCGAGGGCTCGCAAGGTGCTTTCCGCAGCCTGCAACCAGGTGGGGTCGCCGGTCGCTTGGGCCAGCGCGAGCAAGTTGAGAACGGCCACCCCGTTGCCTGCCGGGAGTGCGCCATCAAACACTTCTTTACTCCGGAAAAGCAGGTCAGGCTGCGCCGCGGCCACGCAGAAACCGCCTTCTGGGTCTTGCAAACGAGCGAGCTGTTCCGCGGTCAAGTCCTGCGCTGCCTCCAGCCAGCGGGCTGCGCCGCTCACGCGATGGAGTTGC
Organism: uncultured Thermoanaerobaculia bacterium; assembly: GCA_964499975.1. GTDB lineage: Bacteria > Acidobacteriota > Thermoanaerobaculia > Multivoradales > J023 > CAZCOV01. The sequence continues at coordinate 38,194 of CAZCOV010000003.1, read as the reverse complement.
AGCAGACCGCGCACCAAAAAGACGTAGTCCGAGAGAAACGCTGGGATCCGCGCGATCCCCAGGCGGTAAGCGTGGAACAGTGGCCCTCCGGATGGCCGCAGTTCGCGCAAGACGAACTCGGCAGCGCGGGCCGCACGCTGGATCATCGCCTCGTCCTCAAGACAAGCTCCGGCAGACGCGAGGGCGCCGATCGCCATGCCATTCCAGTCGGTCAGCACTTTGTCATCCCGCCGCGGCTGCTGTCGCTCTTCGCGCGCTTGCAGCAAGCGGGCTTGCAGTGGGGTGAGCTGGTCCACCAGTTCTGCCTCGCGCAAACGGCGACGCGCAGCCTGTGCGGCGAGCGGCTGGGGCAAGTGGAGGACGTAGTAATCCCGTTCGAAAAATGGCTCTTGGTCAAAGCCCAAGAGCGGCGCAAGGAACTCCGCGTCCTCGACCCCGAGCACTTGCTCGATCTGCTCCCGCGTCCACACGTGGTAGGCGCCTTCATGGCCAGCGGTTTCGGCGTCGAGCGCGCTGTCGAAGCCACCGTCCGGGTTGGCCAGCTCGCGCTCGAGAAAAGCCACGGTCGCGCGCACTACCCGTGCTGCTTGCGGGTCGCGGGTCCGTGCGAAATGGCGGGCGTACACTTCGAGCAGCAGCGCGTTGTCGTAGAGCATTTTTTCGAAGTGCGGTACCCGCCAGGCTTCGTCGGTGGCATAGCGGTGGAAGCCGCCGGCGAGTTGGTCAAAGATCCCGCCGCGCGCCATGTGGTCGAGCGTGGTGGCGAGCATGTCGCGGGCTTCGGGCTGCGCATCGGCCAGGGCTTCGAGCAACCAGAGATTGGCCGGAGTGGGAAATTTGGGCGCGCCGCCAAAGCCACCGTGGACCGGATCGAAACGACGACCGAGCAAAGCGAGCGAGTTGAGCGCAACCTCCGCAGCCGGCAGGTTCGACTGGGGCTCCCCGCGTTCTTCCAGGAAATGGCGCATGGCGGGCACCAGTTCGTCAGCCTGCTGCACCACATCTTCCCGGTGCTCTTGCCAGGCCCGCGCCAGCCCCGTGAGCACTCCGCGGAAAGCCGGCAAGCCATGGCGCGGGGTTGGTGGGAAGTAGGTACCCGCATAAAACGGGTGCAGGTCCGGCGTCAAGAAAACCGAATTGGGCCAGCCACCCTGGTGGGTCAAGATCTGGGTCGCGGCCATGTACAGCTCGTCGAGGTCCGGGCGCTCTTCGCGGTCGACTTTGATGTTGACGAAGTGCTGATTCATCAACTCGGCCGTGGCCGGATCGGCAAAAGACTCGCGCTCCATCACGTGGCACCAGTAACAAGTCGAGTAACCGATCGAGAGGAAGATCGGGCGGTCGAGTTCGCGCGCCCGCGCCAGGGCCTCCTCTCCCCAGGGATACCAGTCGACCGGGTTGTGCTGGTGGAGCAGCAGATACGGGCTGATCTCAGCCGCCAGTCGGTTCGCAGGCGGATCCGGGGAGGTGTCGTCCGAGCTGGCTGTTCCGTGGCTGTGGGGAAAGGGCGGGGAATCACTGGCCATCGGTGGCCTCCCAAATGCCGACTTCGAAGCGTCCAGACGCGTCGGCTGCCCCGCGGAACATCCCTTCGGAGTTCCACACCAGCGCGAGGTTCCCACGACGATCCACCCCGATCATGCCGCCGTCGCCGGGCTGCAGCTTGTGGTGGATCACCAAGGCTGCGGCTGCGTCCAGGCTCAACCCGCGATACTCCATGAGCGCGGTGATGTCGCGCGCCACCGTGTGACGGATGAACTGCTCGCCAAAACCCGTGCAAGAGATGGCTGCAGTCGCGTCGTTAGCGTAGGTGCCAGCCCCGATCACCGGCACGTCGCCCACCCGGCCGAAGCGCTTGTTGGTCATCCCCCCGGTCGAAGTTGCGGCCGCGAGATGGCCATGCCGGTCAAACGCTACCGCCCCGACCGTACTGTGCTGGCCACGACTGGGCTGGCTACTACTGGGCTGGTCGCTTTTCGGGGTGGCGGGCGCGGGGGGGGATGGCGCGGCCTTGGCGCTAGCAGCTTCCTTGGCCAGGGCGTCGAGCCACTGGTCATAACGATGCGGGGTGAAAAAGTAGCTGGGTTCGACCCGCTCAACCTCCATGGCAGTGGCAAAAGCCTCAGCCCCTGGCCCGACCAGGAACACATGCCGCGAATGTTCCATCACGTGTCGCGCCAAGGTGATCGGGTTTTTCACCGTCTTGACCCCAGAAATCGCGCCGCACGCCAGGTTCTGCCCGTTCATGATCGCTGCGTCGAGCTCATGGGTGCCATCATGGGTGAAAACTGCACCCTTGCCCGCGTTGAACAGGGGGGAATCTTCGAGGTTGCGCACCACTTGCTCGACCACGTCGAGGCTGCTCGCCCCGGACGCCAGCAAGTCACGACCCAGGGCGAGAGCTCGGCGCAAAGCGTCGAAGTATTGCTGCTGCAGGTCTTGGGGTAGGGTCTTGGGAATGACCCCGGCTCCGCCATGGATCGCCAAGGCCCATTCGCTCTGCGCGGACGTGGTCGGACCAGGCGCTGCCGCAGCAAGGTGGAGGGTGGCACCGCTGGTCAGGGCGAAGACTGCTGCCCAGGCGAACCCGGCTTTTGGCCAGCGATCACCCTTGGGGTTCTTGGTTCTCATGCATTCTCCTCAGGGCTTCTCCGCGCCCGGCGCGACGTGTACTTAGGCTCCGGATTCCCGAAACCACGCGGCGGTACGGGCCAGCCCGGTGCGCAAGTCGAGCGGTGGTCCCAGGCCGTACTGCTGCTCCAAACGCGCGGGATCGACGGAGGAACGCAGTTGCTCCCCCGCTTTGGCTGGGCCAAAATGCGGCGCGAGTTCAGTCCCCACCGCACGCGCCAGCTCGGCGTACAGCTCGACGACCGAAGTCTCTCGGCCAGTGCCCACGTTGAAGGTGTGAAACCCACCCCCGCCGACTGCGGCGGCGAAATTGGCCTTAACCACGTCCGAAACGTGAACAAAATCCCGGGTCTGCTGGCCATCCCCATTGATCGTCGGGACTTTGCCTGCGAGCAGCAGGTTGAGGAAAATGGCAACCACACCCGCCTCACCGTGCGGGTTCTGACGCTCGCCGTAGACATTGGCGTAGCGCAGGCAAACCGCGTCTAGGCCATAGGTCTGGTGGTAAAAATAGAGGTACCGCTCGACCGCCAGCTTGCTCACGCCATAGGGTGAAAGCGGACGCGCGGGATGGTCTTCGGCCGCGGGGAAGCTTTCCTGCTCGCCGTAAATCGCACCGCCGGTCGACGCAAACAAGATCCGTGGAGTGCCGCCTTGCCGTGCTGCTTCGAACAGGTTGAGACTGCCGCGGATGTTGACGTCTGCGTCAAAGCAGGGGTCGGCAACCGAGCGCCGAACATCCATTTGGGCGGCCTGGTGAATCAGCAGGTCCAAGCGGGAGCTGCGCACCAGTTCGGCAGCCGCGGGCGAGCGGATGTCGAGGGGATGGAACTCGACTCCCGCCGGGACGTTCTCGCGCCGTCCGCCGGACAAGTCGTCAAGGACCAGGACGCGGTACCCGCGGGCGAGGAAAGCGTCGGCGAGATGGGAACCGATGAAACCGGCACCGCCGGTGATGCAAACACTTGGCATGGCGTCCACCGTGATCTGACGACCTGCGCATTGCCCTGCGAACCAGCAGGAGGGGCTGCTGCGAACACCGCAACACCAACCACGCGCACGCGCACTGGGTGTTGCAAGTGCGGAGCACGAGGAGCGGCGGGTATCTTATCAGCCTGAGGTCAGGTCTTGCCGTGCTGGCAACCACGACCACCACGACCCTTAGCGGATGCGCTGACGCAGGAGCTTTTCAGCTTTTTGGACGTTCATTTCGCCAGTCAACTGGAGGGTGCGCGGTTCGCTCCAACCGCTGCCCTGGCTCTCGACGTAGAAGTAGAGGTTCTTGCTGCTGTCTTGCCAGGAGATCAGCAACTCCGCGCCATCCGCTGAGGGCAGGATGGTTGCGGGAAGGTCGCGGACGGCTGCTGGCGCAGCGAGACTTGCCGTGAGATGCAGGTCGAGCAGTTGGGCCGGGCCAGAGGTCGGGTTCCCCCCCAACAAGCCTCCGATGTCGATCTCGATGATCTGGCCATCGCCACCGCTGATCGCCTGAATGCCGAACAGGGACGCGGTGAGATTGATGGTGTAATCGCGGAGATCGCTGGCCAGGTCCATGATCTCGTCGCTGCCGTAACCCCCGCCATCTTGCCGGATTTTGCTGCTGACCTGCTCGCCGACATAGGCCACGACCTGGGGATGTAGCCCAAACGTGGCGCCCATGCCGATGATCTCGAAGCGCATGTGATCGGCAAACGAAGCCGGATCCTCCGGGTCGAACTCTGCTGCTTCGGCCAGCACCCGCTTGCGGATCTCATCGCTCAGGAAAGCGAGTTCGAGCGGCAGAATGCGGATGTTGAAGTTGCGGATTTGCGCGCTTTGCGAATCGGCAAACGCGATGGAGACCGACTCTGAGTCGTCGCCGGTTTCCAAAGTCACGGAGCGCCGGAGGCCAGCGGCCAGCGGCTGCGCAGGAGCTGGCTCATCCGCCGGCCGCAGGTCGCTGAGCACGAAGACCTCTTGCCAGCCGACATAGCGCCCTTCAACAAAAATCACCGGGCTGTATTTGACTTTGGGCGGCTGCTGTTCCTGCCACACCAAGTGGAGAATGTGGCGCTCGGCCTTGACGCTTTGGTCTTCGGAAATGCGGATCGTGAACGTGTCATGCGTCAAAGCGAGCAGCGGGGGCACCGTGCCCGCGAACAACGTTTGCGCAGCGGACCATTCGCCAGCGTGGAAATCGGTGAGCAGAACTTTGGTCCCGTCGGCTGGGGAAGAGGTTTGCCAGAGGATGCTCAGGATGTCGCTGGGCTTGTCGTAGAGCATCCACGCAGCGCGATCCAGGCTGGGGCCCTCGCTGCCGGGAACGATCAGACGCTGGACGGGCTGACCCGGACGGCCGAGGTCGAGCACCAAAATCGGGACGTTGGCCGCGAGCGCACGCCCCCCCGGCACGAGATCGCCATAAGTACCGGCGCGCAGTTCGAAAAGCTCGCCCGCATTGCCCAGCGCGGTTTTGGTCAACTCGCCGCTAGCTAAAGACGGCACCAAGGCCAGAGCAGCAGCGCAGGCTAAGGGGCGAAGCAAGGAGCAAATCTCGGTAGTTGTAGCGGTCTTTAAACAGGTCATGGTGCGCATGGCTTAGACCCACAAGTTGATGAGTTTATGGGTTTGGGTGTGCATCAACAATTCGACCAAGTAGGGGTTCTCCGGGTAATACTCCCGCAGCCGGATGAAATAGTCCTCGGCAGCCCGGTAGTTGCTGTCTTGTTTTTCCACTTCGCCGAGGAGGTAGAGTGCTTTCTTGACCAGATCGGTGTCCTCGATCTCTTCGCCCAAACGCAGGGCGGTGATTCCGTGGCGACGAGCACGATCCAGCCGTTCCAGCTCGATGTAGCCATAACAAAGGCTCAAGCGCAGGCGGCCTAAGGTGGGGCGCCAACCGAACTTGATCCGAGTAAATAACCGCCGCGCTGCGAGCAGGTGACGCAAGCCCTCACGCGGTCGGTCGGTGTTGAGCAGCAAGCAATACCCCAGGTTGCCGAGCAGCAGACCGCGTTCGACGCTCTGCTCTAACGGGAGCAAAGCGAGGGCGTCGCGGTAATGAGCTTCCGCTTCCGCAAACAAAGAGTCCGCGACCAGCACATTGGCCAGCCGGTTGTGACAGCGGCCAATCCACTCGGTCGACTGCATCTGGTTCGCGTAGTCGAGCGCCAGCTGGGCGTAAAACGAACTTTTCTTGATGTTCTTGGCGTCGTAGTGTTGGGAGATGTTGTAAGCGGCGAGGCAACGGTTGGTGTGATTGTGGCTGCGCATCAACAGCTGCTGCAGCTTGCCGACCACCTTGTTGCCTTGGCCTGCGTGGATGAGGATCGAAGCGCGGTTGCAAAACACCAGATCCTCGTCATCCCGATCGCCGTACCGTTTGGCCCAGTCCAGGGCCAAGTCACAGGTCGCGAGCGCCTCCTGCTGCTCATTGCGATCAGCTTGTTCCCTACCCTTCTTGCGCAGGGCATCGAATTCATCGCGCGATGGCTTGTGCGGCTGGTTGCTCAAAGCAGTAACGTCTCCTCAAAAGCCAGCAGGTGGATGGAATCTGGCATGGCCTTGCGAACGAAAAACACGGCCGCAGGAAACTTGATCGTGGGCGTACCAGCAGTGGGCATCCCGGCAGCGGGCGTCCCGGCAGCAGGCGTCCCGGCGGCGGGCGTCCCGGCGGCGGGCGTCCCGGCAGCGGGAGTTCTGGCTAGGTTGCAGGTTGAGTGGGCAGCTCAAGCGATCCTCGTTTCCGTCCCTGAAACGCCGCTGAGTATAGCATGACAGCATAGGGAGGTTGTCAAGCCCTTTGGATCGCCAGATCGGCACCGTCTGGATCGCTCTTGGGGGTGTCCGGTAGTGAAACCCGCGGCGTGCGAAAACGGACACCCGCGGGGATCTGCGGCGCGATCAGCCCAGCAGAATGTGGCTCAGAAGGTAGCTCCAAGGTAGCTCCAAGGTAGCTCTTACGCCCTGGCGCAGACCTTGCTCTCTTTCACGGATCAAGTCGGCGTGGATTGCCAACGTACCCGACGCGGAGGTTCCCATGAGCTGGTTGCAAGACTTGCTGGTCGCTGTCCGGCTGAGCGCCAAACGCCCAGCCTTCACCCTGATCCTGGTGCTCATCCTGGCGCTCGGAATTGGCGCTAACACTGCAATCTTCAGCTTTGTCGATGCGGTGTTGCTGCAGCCGCTACCCTATCCAGAGGCTTCCCGGTTGGTGACGGTTTGGGAAAACCATGAAGCGATTGGCGGGCCGGTCAACGAATGGACTTCGCGCGCAATCTTTTATACCTGGCACCAACAGCAGCGCGTTTTCTCTCACCTCGCAGCCTGGCTCGGCTGGGCACCCAATTTGACCGGCCAGGGAGGAGAACCTGAACAACTCTCCGGACTCATGGTGTCGCACCAGTACTTCTCGGTGCTGGGCATCACGCCAGCGCAAGGACGAGCTTTTTTGCCCGGCGAAGACCAGGAACCCGAGGGCGAACCCGTGGTCGTCCTCAGTCACGGTCTGTGGCAACGCCGTTTTGGCGGTGACCCGCAACTGCTCGGCAAGACCCTGCTCCTCAACGACGTGCCACATACGGTGATCGGCATCCTTCCCGCGGACTTTCAGCCGCCGGGTGACAGCGCTGAGATCTGGCGCCCGCTGGCCGTCGGGCCCGGGGTAAACGATCGCGGCAATGCTTACATTCGGGTGATCGGCCGCCTCGCGTCGGGGGTGACGCTGACCCAGGCGCAGGGCGAGATGGACCGCATCGCTGCCGCCATTGCTGCGGACTTCCCAGATCGCTACCGGCAAATCGGCGCGCACGTCGTCTCGTTGCATGAAACCGTGGTCGGACCCAGCCGGCTGCCCCTCCTGGCGCTGCTCGGGGCGGTGGCGTTGATCTTGCTCATCGCCTGCAGCAACGTCGCCAACTTCTTGCTGGCCCAGGCCACCACCCGCAAGCAAGAGATTGCGGTGCGCGCCAGTCTGGGCGCAGGCAAACGGCAAATCGTCCGCCAGCTATTCATCGAGAGCGTGCTCCTCGCCCTCATTGCTGGCGGGATGGGCTTGCTGCTCGGCAGCTGGGGGTTAGAAGCGCTGCGCGCGATGGCGCCCGCGGGTGCGCCCCGGCTGGCAGAGGTCGAGCTGAACGCGCGGGTTTTTGCCTTTACTTTGGGGCTGTCGCTGTTCACTAGCTTGCTTTTCGGTCTGTTGCCCGCCTTGCAGGCGACGCCACGCGAGCTCTCTCCCGCACTGCTCAGCAGCGCCCGCGGAACTGCGGGCAGCCAGCGGTCGAGCCGGCGGCTGCGCAGCGCGCTGGTCGCCGCCCAAGTCGCCCTCGCGTTGGCCCTGGTGGCCGGATCGGGGCTGCTGCTCAAGAGCTTCTTCCAACTCATCCGGGTGGATCCGGGTTTTGCGCCTGAGGGGGTGGCGACCGCCAGTTTGCGGTTGCCGGAAAAGCGTTATCCCGAGCCGTCGCAATTGACCCACTTTTACGACCAGGTCCTGACCCGGCTGGCCAGTCAACCTGGGGTCAGCACCGCGGGTGCGGTTTCGGTGCTGCCGCTGAGCGGTAACGACACTGACCGCACTTTCACTTTCGAAGAAGGTCCGCGGCCCGAGCGTGGACGCGAACCCGTGGCCTGGACTCGCCAGGTCTCGCCCGACTACTTCCAGGCGCTGGGCATCCGTTTGGTGGCCGGCAGGTCGTTTACCGCGCAGGATCGCGAGGGCGCACTGCTGGTGGTGATCATCAACCAGACCCTGGCCGACCACTACTTCCCGCAAGGCAACCCGCTGGGCAAACGCCTCAAACTGGGGCCAGCCGACAGCGACCGTCCCTGGTTCACCATCATCGGCGTGGTCAACCAGGTCAAGCACAAGAGCCTCGACCAGCGCGATCTGGCCGAGATGTACTTTGCGTTGGCCCAGCAACCTCGGCGTGCGATGACGCTGGTGGCGCGCACGGCCGGTGATCCGTCCGGGCTGCTGCCGCTGTTGCGCGGGGTAGTGCGCGAGGTCGACCCCAACTTGCCGGTCGCGAATTTGCAGACGATGGACGAGTGGCTGGCCCAGTCGGTGGCTGGGCCGCGCTTTACCGCGCAATTGCTGATCGCTTTTGCGACCACTGCTCTCGGCCTGGCAGGGCTCGGGCTTTACGGGGTCCTCGCGTATTCGGTGACCCGGCGGACGCGCGAGATCGGGGTGCGCATGGCCCTCGGCGCGGATCCGCGCGACGTGGTCCGCCTGGTCATCCGCCAGGGACTCGGGCTGGTGGTTTTGGGCATGCTGATCGGCGGCATCTTATCTCTGGGTTTAAACCAAGCCCTCGTGAGCTTGCTCTTTGGGGTGACCCCCACCGACCCGACGATTTTCGCGCTGACCGTGCTCCTGCTGCTGCTCCTGGGGGGAATTGCTTCCTACTTGCCCGCCAGGCGTGCTGCTGCGGTCGATCCCGTCGTCTCACTGCGCTACGAGTGAGCCCGTCGCGCGCATGTGCCGTAGCTCAACACCTGGCCCGATATGCAGTATGCTCCGTGAGCCATGGTCGTCAAGCTTCGTCCCAGCACTGCTCCACCGAACCGGAAATATCAATCCCGAGCTGGGAAATCGTGGCGGCCAGCCGGGTCTGGGTCTTGGATAGACCCTCGCTCCGCTGGCAATGAGTTGCGCTGAAGGATCAAATGCCGCGGATCAAGAACATCGGCGGGCCCTATCGGTTCTTTTTCACGAGCTTCGACTGCAGCGAGCCGGCACACGTCCACGTTGAGCGCGAGATTCGGACGTGCAAATTTTGGCTGGAACCCATCTCCCTTGCCCGTAACCACGGGTTCAGTGCTCGGGAGCTGAACGTGATCCGACGCAGTATCGAGAAGAACCGCATCAAAATTCTGGAGGCATGGCATGAGCACTGTGGCTAACAACGAACCGCGCATCCAGCAGGTACGCGTCAGCAAAGACGAGATCATTGCCACTCTGGAAGATGGCCGGGGCATCCGCGTTCCGCTCGCGTGGTCGTGGCGACTTTCGGAAGCCACCCCGGCTCAGCGGGCACACTTTCGTATCATTGGCAGCGGCCAGGGCGTGCATTGGCCAGACATCGACGAAGACATCAGCGTCGAAGGCATGCTCCACGGAACGCCCGCACCCCGCCCCCCGATTGCAGCGACCATCACCGCGGAGGCGGCACCGTCCGGAGCGGCAGAGAAACACCCGCGTCCGGCGCGCATCCCGCGCCGCCCAGTTCGCGACCGTCTCAACAGTCCACGGACCTGCTAACGGCTGGTCACGAACAAGTCAACGCAGGCTTCACCTTCGGCCACACCACGTGGGATTCTTTACCGATCCCTACTGTTCCCGACCTTCGGTCTATTTCAGCCCACCCAGCCCACCTCGGAAGATAGAGAGCTGTGCGGCCATTGCTACTTTGTGATAATGTTGCCGAGGGGTAGTGGAGATGGTCCAACATTCTGGGTCGAGGGTAGGGTCAATTGCGGCCGTCAGTGCCGCACCGGTGAGCGCAACAAGCCGTTCGGCGAGGCCGCCCAGCCATAGCAGTTCATCCGGCAACGGCACCGGGCTGCAAGAGCACGAGAACCTGTTCTCCCTGGGGACTCTCCGGCGGAGAAGCTCTGGCATGACGCAAGAAGAATTTGCCCATGCCTTTCTGCTGCCTGGGCTGCTCTTTGTCTATCCCGAAGACGCTCCAGAGCTCGAACCCGCAGCCGATTTGAATCCCAAATTCCATCTCTTAACCTTGACGGTCGAGAGCGCTGCGATTTTCCGTTACCTGAACCGGGTGAGCTTCCTCGACAAGCGTCCCGGCAACCCCTATCCGCACCTCATTTCGATCGGGCGTTCGACCAAAAATGACCTCGTCGTGGCGGTCGAAACGGTGTCCAAGGTGCATGGTTACTTCGTCCGCGACGAAGCCAGCTGGAGCTTCACCGACCACAGCTCGACCAACGGTTCGCGGCTCAACGACCGCGCTTTGCATGCGGGCAAGAAGTACCTGCTGCGCGATCATGACGTGCTGCGGCTCGGCTTGCAGGTCTGCCTGGAGTTTCTCAGCCCGGCGAGCCTCTGGGACAAGCTGCGGCAGGGTTGAAAAGCCGCTCAGTGGACACAAACCTATTTCCTGCAGATCCCCCCTTGCCAAGTCGCCAAGCTCTGGGGCACAATACGCCCGCTCGGCCCAGAGCCTTGCTCCGCCAGACGGATCACCGTGCCAGACCGGATCAAAGCCAGCGCTAATCCTGCACTGCGCTATGCAAGTCTCGGCTTGGAGCTCGTGGGGGCGGTTCTGGGTTTCGCGCTGGGCGGTCTGTGGTTTGACCGCTCCTTCGAAACCAGTCCTTGGGGTATCCTGATCGGACTGGCTTTGGGGATCATCGGGGGTCTTTACAACCTCATCCGCGCTGCACTCCGGGCAATCTCTCAGGGTGCGGCGGACCACGAGGTTGACCACCAGGCGGACCACGAGGTTGACGACCACCGGGTTGACAAAGAATAGCCGAATAGCCTGCGGCAGCAGACGAGTCCATACTGACGAGCCCCAACAGACGAGCCCCTGATGGACAGAGATGTGAGCTCAACGTCTGTGTGGCATTTTTGCGGTGCAGCCCTCGCGATGTTTGCTTTGCTGGTGGCCCTGGGCTGGGCCACGACCCGCAGCCTGGGCGGCAGCTGGGCTGCTCAAGCCGCCATGCTGGCTGGTTGCGCTATCGCCCTGATCGGATCCCTCATCGGCGCCGTCCCTTTCGTCTGGGCACAACGCCGCGCGCTTTCGACCGCGGACGGTGCTTTGCCGGTTGGGAATGTGCCGGTTGGGAATGTGCCGGTTCGAGAGATGCCGGTTGCAAACGCGCTGGCAAGGGACGCCGTTTCGATCGTTCTGGCCGCGTTGGGCCTGCGGTTGATGGTGGTCTTGGTTTTGGCAACCTCAGCAGCGATGAGCGGCTGGTTCGCGCCACCCCCGCTGTTGCTGTGGGTGGTGATCGGCCATATCGGACTGCTGATCGTCGATACCCGCCATGCTGCGCGGGTCTTGGCCCACAGGCCCTTGACCCACAGGTCATAGACTCACAGAGGTCTCACAGAGGTTTGGAGAAGCGATGACTTTCAACGTCAGCAACAACCCCCTCAGCCATGTGCTCCAGCATCCGCTGCTGACGCACAAGGCAGACCTGGGCTTTTGGACCCCCGAAGGCGTGATCACGCTGCTCAGCGACCAGATCGTGATGATGATCGCCGCCGGGTTGTTGCTCTACATCTTCTTGCCTATCCTCGTGCGCAAGCGGCGAGACACGACCGAAACCGGTCGGCTGGTACCCACCGGTTTTGCCAATTTCACTGAAGCGGTCTGCGAATACTTCCGGGAGAAAGTAGCGCGGCCCAGCTTGGGCCCCCACACCGACCGCTTCATCAAGTACATCTGGACCGTTTTCTTTTTCGTGTTGACGCTCAACCTGTTGGGGCTTTTGCCCTTGGGGACGATCTCACCCCTGCTCGGCCTCCATCTCGGGGGAACTGCCACCGCGAACATCTGGGTCACCGGCACGCTGGCGGTCTTGACCTTGGGCATGATGGTGATCAACGGCTTGCGGCTCGGCGGCAAAGCCTATCTGGCCCACTTTGCGCCAGGGCCAAGCTGGCTGGCGCCGATGATGGTCTTTCTCGAAGTGGTCGGCCTTTTTGCTAAAACCTTTGCCTTGGCAATGCGCCTATTTGCCAATATGATCGCCGGCCATGTACTGCTCGCGGTGCTGATCAGCCTGATCGTGCTCGCGATTTCCGGGCTGGGCCTCGTCGGCGGGCTCGGGGTTGCGGTGATCGTGGTGGCGGCCAGTGTGGCGATCAGCGGACTGGAAGTTTTTGTCGCATTCTTGCAGGCGTTCATTCTCGCTTACCTCACCACGCTCTTCATCGGCCTTGCGGTGAATCTCCACCCTGAAGAAGCGCATGAGGCTAGCCATTGATTGACCGCTAACTGGAACGGACGCTGGGAAACGGACGCTTGCGTTCCGCAACTGAAGAAGGAAAGAGGATTATGAGTAAGAGTTTTGCCAAGAGATTCCTCCTGTTGTTCGCGTTGGTGCTGTTGGTAGCTCCTGTGGTGTTGGCCGCAGACACTGCTGAAGCCGCAGGTGGTGGCATGTCCGCCAAGGCGGCGGGCAAGCTGGGCGGAGCCATCGGCGCCGGCTTGGCGCTGATCGGCGGCGGGATTGGTCTGGGCCGGATCGGCGGCAGCGCCGTCGAGTCGATCGCCCGGCAGCCCGAGATGTATGGTCAGATCAGCACCCAGATGTTGATCGTCGCCGCAATGCTCGAAGGGGCTTTGCTGTTTGCAGTGGTGGTCGGTTTGCTCGGCATGCTCGGGGTGGGTGGCTAAGCCCGCTTTACGGCAAGACTGCGGAAGCCGAGCTGTGGGAGCACCCACCAGCGAAAAACCAACCAGCACGTAGTTATCAAAGCAACCAGCACGGTAGTTATCAACCGTCATGATCGTCGCAAGAAGCTTCCCATGAACAAAAGACTGAGGGATCCCATCGCGATCACGTTCGCGCTCGGCGCAGCGGCGAATGCTTTCGCCAGCGAAGAGAGCAGCAACATCTTCACCGGGGACGTGGGCAATGCCCTGTGGACCTTGCTGGTTTTCGGGCTACTGTTGTTCATCCTGGGCAAATTTGCCTGGGGCCCGATCCTGAGCGGTCTCAAAGCGCGCGAAGACTTCATCCACGAAGCCCTGGAAAAAGCGCGGCGTGATCGCGACGCAGCCGAAGCCAGGCTCAAGGAATACGAAGAACGCTTGAACGGTGCTCGGGCTGAAGCGACCGCTATCGTCGAGGAAGGGCGACGCGACGCCGAAGTTTTGCGCGAACGCATCCAGAGGGACGCGCAAGGCGAGGCTGAGCAAATGCTCGAGCGCGCCAAACGCGAAATTAAGATCGCCAAGGACACCGCGATCCAGGAGCTTTACACCCGGAGCGGGGACCTCGCGATCGAAATTGCCGGCCGGGTGTTGGGCCGTGAGCTCAAGGCCCAAGAGCATGAGCGTCTGATCACCGAAGCGATCGCCGAGTTCAGCCGCTTTGCACCGCAAGGGAAGGAAGGCCCCGGGGCACCAGCTTGAGCTCTACCCTGGAGAGGACCGCAACACGCCCATGCCCAGAACCAACGACAAAGGAATCGCGATCGCCCGAGTGTATGCCCGCTCGCTGCTCGAGCTGGCTGTCGGCGGAGAGACCGCTGAAGCTTTGCGCGAAGAGTTGCAGGACTTGGTGGATTATCTTGGCCGGCATCGCGAGTTCGCCGATTTTTTGACCACCCCGCTGGTCGCCGTCGGCCAACGCGAAAAGTTGCTGGAAAAGTGGTTGCGCGGCAAGGCCAGTGATCTGCTGGTCAACGCGCTCCAAGTGCTCAATCGCAAAGGACGCTTGGCGCTCCTCCCAGCGATCGCCGAGGTTTACACCCAAGAGCATCGGCAGCTGCGCCGCCAAGTCGAAGTTCACGTCAAGACAGCGGTTCCTCTCACTTCCGATTTGCGGCAGCAGCTGGTGGCCGCGCTCCACCGGCTGACCGGCCAGGAACCGCTGCTCCGCGAGGAGCTCGACTCGCAGCTGATCGGGGGCATCGTGTTGACGATCGACGACCAGAAAATTGATGCCAGCTTGCAGCGGGAACTCGCAGGCCGCAGGGCCGCGCTGCACCACCGCGCAGCGCTCGAAATCCAGCGAGTGCGGCTGACCGAGGCTGAAGCTTGAAGCGAGAAGCCTGAAGCGAAAGGTTTGACCATGAAGTTCAAAGTCGACGAAATTTCGTCGGTCATCACGGAAGAGATCCAGAATTATCAGAGCGAAATCGATATTGCCGAAGTCGGCAGAGTGCTCGAAGTCGGTGACGGTATCGCCCGGGTTTACGGCCTTGGCAATGCCATGGCCGGCGAGTTGGTCCAGTTCAAAAACGGCCAGGCCGGGCAAGCGCTGAACCTCGAAGAGAGTTCGGTGGGTATCGTCATCCTGGGTGACTACCTCGAAATCCGCGAAGGCGACGAAGTGCGCCGCACGGGTGAGTTGCTCAGCGTGCCATCGGGTGAGGCGATGATCGGACGGGTGGTCGATCCGCTCGGACGCCCGCTCGATGGGCTCGGGGTGGTGAACACTACGGAACGGCGCCCGCTCGAGTTCAAGGCTCCGGGAATTGCTGCGCGCCAACCCGTGAACGAGCCGCTGATGACCGGGCTCAAGGCGGTCGACAGCATGATCCCGATCGGCCGCGGGCAGCGCGAGCTGATCATCGGTGATCGTAAGACCGGCAAGACCGCGATCGCGATCGACACCATCATCAACCAAAAGGGCAAAGGCGTAGTCTGCGTCTACGTCGCGCTCGGCCAGAAAGAGTCGACGGTCGTGGGCGTGGTGGACAAGCTGCGCGAGCACGGCGCGATGGACTACACCATCGTGATTTCGGCGTCAGCGGCCGATCCCTCGCCGCTTCAGTACATCGCGCCTTATGCGGGCGCGGCCATGGCCGAGTACTTCATGTACAAAGAAGGCCGTGCCACCCTGGTGGTTTATGACGATTTGAGCAAACAGGCCCATGCCTACCGCCAGCTGTCGCTTCTGCTCAAGCGTCCACCCGGCCGCGAAGCCTATCCGGGCGATGTCTTCTACTTGCACTCGCGCTTGCTCGAACGCGCGGTCAAGCTGCGCGAAGAGTACGCGGTGGTGCCCGCGGATACGCCGCAAGACAGCCGCGATCGCGCGCTCGCGGTCCTCCATCCCGAAGGGCTGGCCGCACCCCACGAACTGCGCCCCGACGATTCCGAAGGGCTCTACCATCGTCCGGCCGGCCGCGAACGTGCCGAAGCTTTTTGCGCCAGCCTAAAAGGCAGCTATCGGGTCCACCGCTTCCCTGACAGCGGCGGCTCGATGACCGCGCTGCCGATCATCGAGACTCTCGAAGGCGAAGTCTCGGCTTACATCCCGACCAACGTGATCTCGATCACCGACGGTCAGATCTACCTCGAACCCGACCTCTTCTTCGCCGGGGTACGACCCGCGATCAACGTCGGAATCAGCGTCTCGCGGGTGGGCGGCAATGCCCAGCGCAAGGGGATGAAGAAAATCGCGGGGTCGCTCCGTCTCGATCTCGCGGCGTACCGTGAACTCGAGGCTTTTGCCCAGCTGGGCACCGAGCTCGACACCGCGACCCAGCGTCAACTCGACCGCGGACAGCGGATGGTGGAGTTGCTGAAGCAGCCGCAGTACACCCCCTTTGGGTTCAACCGCCAGTTGGTCAGCATTTTCGCCGGCACGCAAGGGCTGCTCGACGATCTGCCGGTCAAACGGGTGCTCGAGTTCGAAGCCGCGCTCTTGCGGCATTTCGAAGGGGAGTTTCCGGAGCTGCTCGCTGAGATCGAGGAGAAAGGTGAGCTGACCCCGGCCTTAACCGACCAGCTCAAGCAGGTGATCACCGACTTCAAAGGTCACTTCAAGACCGCTTAGCGCCGGAATCTGTAATGGCAAACCGAAGAGTTCTGGTCAAACGCCGCAAGGCCGTGCGCAATATCCGCAAGATCACGCGGACCATGCAGCTGATCTCCACCGCGCGCTTCCAGGCGGCTTTCAACCGCGCGACCGCCACCCGGCCGTACAGTTCCAAACTGGCGGAACTGGTCGCTGACTTGTCGCGCGCGGTGGACTCGACCGCGCATCCGCTGATGCAAACCCACAACGAAGCGCCGCGTTCGGCCTTGGTGGTGATCACCAGCAACCGCGGGCTGTGCGGTGGTTATAACGCCAATGTGCTGCGTGCAGCCGTCCAGCACCTCACAGCTGCAGCAGGAACGCGCAAGCAGCCGGTCGAGGTCCACATGGTGGGCAAGAAGGGGATCAGTTATTTTCGTTTTCTCGGCCGCGAAGTGAGCGAGCGCATCACCCACCTGGGGGACAACCCCCGCTTCGATCAGATCGAACCGATTGCCAATGGTCTGCTCGCACGCTTTGCTCGCGGCGAACTCGCGTCGGTTCACGTCGCCTCCATGCGTTTTCTTTCCTCGAGCCGACAGCGTCCTGAAGTGATTCAGCTCCTCCCGCTCGCCCCCGCGGCGAGCCCTGCTTCAGGTGCCGGGGAAACTCCGGCGCTGGCGGTGCAGTACGAGTTTTCTCCCGACCCCCAGGCTCTGCTCGATGAGCTGTTGCCAGCCAGCGTGCGGATGCGCCTGTTCCAATGCTTCATGGACGCGATCGTCAGCGAGCACGTGGCCCGCATGGTGGCGATGAAAGCCGCCACGGATGCGGCCGGTGACATGATCACTTACCTGACCCGGCAGTACAATCGGGCGAGACAAACCCACATCACGATGGAGCTGCTCGACATCATCGGCGGTGCCGGCGCTTTGGCTTGAGCCAAGTGAGGCGCACCACCGCCCCGTTTAAAACCGTTGTTGGGCAGATAGAAAGCGATACGGAAAGCAGGATAAAGATGGAAAGCGGTAATTACGGTACGGTCAGCCAGGTCATCGGGTCGACCCTCGATGCCCAGTTCTCCGAAGACAAACTGCCTGCGATCTACAACGCCTTGCGGGTTGATCTCGAACGGGTGGTTCTGGGCGAGACCAGTCGCGAGGTGTTGTGGTGCGAGGTGGCGCAGCATCTGGGCGGCGGACGGGTGCGTGCGGTCGCCCTCGGTTCGACCGACGGGCTGCGCCGCGGTGCGCGCATTCTCGATACCGGCACACCGGTCTCGGTGCCGGTTGGCCCGGAAGTCTTGGGCCGGGTGTTCAATCTGGTCGGCGAGACCATCGACGACTTGGGACCGGTGACGACCACCGTGAGCCGCCCGATCCACAGCGAGCCGCCGCGGTTTGAAGACCTGTCGGCGCGCACCGAGATTTTCGAAACCGGAATCAAGGTGATTGATCTGCTGTGTCCCCTGGTGCGCGGCGGCAAGGCCGGCCTGTTTGGCGGCGCCGGCGTGGGAAAAACCGTCATCATCCAAGAGCTCATCGCCCGCTTGGCGCGTTTCCACTCCGGCTACTCGTGCTTTGCTGGCGTGGGCGAGCGCACCCGCGAAGGCAACGACTTGTGGCTTGAAATGCAAGAGGCCAAGATCGGCAACACGGGCAAACGGGTCATCGATCAGACGGTCATGGTCTTCGGGCAGATGAACGAGCCGCCGGGCGCTCGTCTGCGCGTCGCCCTGTCGGCTTTGACCATGGCCGAGTACTTCCGCGATCAAACCGGGGCTGACACCTTGCTCTTCGTCGACAACATCTTCCGTTTCTCGCAAGCCGGTTCCGAAGTTTCGGCGCTCCTCGGTCGCATGCCGTCAGCCGTGGGTTACCAACCCACCCTGGGCACCGAGATGGGCGAACTGCAGGAGCGCATCACTTCGACCCGGCGTGGCGCGGTCACCAGCATCCAGGCGATTTACGTGCCCGCTGACGACTACACCGATCCAGCCCCCGCCACTGCCTTCACCCACCTCGACAGCACCGTCAATCTCGAACGCTCGATCGCGGATAAGGGGATCTATCCCGCGGTGGATCCGCTGGCCTCTTCCAGCCGAGTGTTGGCGCCGGAGTACATCGGCGAGCGCCACTACCAGGTCGCGCGCCAAGTGCAGCAGATCCTCCAGCGCTACAAAGATTTGCAAGATATCATCGCGATTCTCGGAGTCGACGAACTCAGCGAAGACGACAAGATCACGGTCGGCCGGGCACGCAAGATCGAACGCTTCTTGTCGCAACCGTTCTTTGTGGCCGAGCAGTTCACCGGGTTTGCCGGGATCAACTGCAAGCGCGAGGACACGATTCGCTCGTTCGAAGAGCTCTGTACGGGCAAATGGGACCACCTCCCCGAGCAAGCGTTCATGTACGTCGGGGCGATCGAAGAAGCTGCGGAAAAAGCCAAACGGCTGGCGGCCTGAGGCGAGACCACCATGGCGGACACTGCGACGAGTACTTCGGCAAGCACTTCGGCGAGCAACACCTTTCATTGCAGCGTGGTCACCCCCGAACGGGCTGTGCTGGAAAGCGAGGCTCGGTTTGTCGCTTTTCCGGCCCACGATGGCGAAATCGGCATCCTGCGCCAACGCGCGCCCTTGCTCTGCCGCGTGGGCATTGGGCAACTGCGGGTGGAAACCGCGCAAGGGACGGAGACGTTCTTCATCGCCGGCGGTTTTGCCCAGATGGTGGACAACCGCCTGACGATCTTGACGGAGCAAGCCAGACGACCAGCTGAAATCGACCGCCAAGCTGCTGCCGCCGCTCTGGTTTCAGCGCGCGAGATGAAAACCACAGACGAGCGGAGCGCCGAGGAGCGGCAGCGCGCCATAGCCCGGGCCCAAGCGCAGCTCAAAATGAGTGAATCAACGGGTCATTAGCTCGGTCAAATTCTTATTGCCAAGTCGCGATATTTCGGCCCATCTGTGGTAAACTACTCGCCTCTTTCAATATCCGTCGTCAAACTGCGTTCGATTCGGTGGTGAAACGATGATGCTTCCGAGGAAATCCGTTGAACTTTGGCGCTGGGCAGCGCGCTTCGTTTCCTCCTGGGGCAACCAACCGCGCGGCACGGTGTGGCTGGTGGCGGTGATTTATGCGGCCCTCGGGTTGTGGACTTGGGACCGCATCTCCGGCACTTGGATCCCCTTGCTAGCCAGCCAACTGCTCCCTCCCGCTGTGGATTCACCGCCTACCACCGATGACTTGCCCCTCGCACCCCTCGATTTCTCGCGCGTCAAGGTCCCGGTCGAGTTCACCGTGAATCGCGGCCAAACGCTGGGCGGCGTGCTGCAACAAGAGCTGGGCCTTGCGGTGGGTGAAGTGCCAGCCTTGCTCACTGCTCTTTCGCCGCGCGTCGATGTCCGCAAGTTACAAGCCGGACAGGCCGGCCTGGCTTTCTACGACCAGAGCAATCAGCTGGTGCAGCTCGAACTGAAGCTGGCTAAAGGGCGGATCGAATTGTGGCGGAGCGAACAGGGTTGGCGTAGCAAGTGGCAGGAATTTCAACGCGAGGTCCAGGTTCGCCGCGCGCGCGGCGAAGTCACTGGTCCCTTGGAAACCGCGGTTCGGCGGGCAGGTGGCGGTCCCCAACTCGCTTACCTCATGGCAGACGTCTTGCAGTGGGACCTCGATTTCAATCGCGACTTGCAGCTTGGAGACCGATTTTCCGTCTTGTACGAAGAAGTCTCGCTCTCAGGTGAGCCCGCGGGACTGGGCCAGATTCTGGCCTTGACTTACGAGCAGCGGAACCGGACGTTTGAAGCTTACCGCTCACCAGCGGGCGACTATTTCGACGCAGAAGGGCGGCCCCTACAGAAGACGTTCCTGCGCTCGCCACTGGCCTTCAGCCGGATCACCTCCAACTTCAGCCATCGCCGGTTCCATCCCATCCTCAAGATCTATCGCCCGCACTATGGCGTGGACTACGGCGCTCCCACCGGCACTCCGGTCCGCGCGACTGCCAGCGGCACCGTGTCTTTCGCCGACCGCCAGGGGGGCTCGGGCAAGATGGTTTCGCTGCGGCACGCCAACGGCTTTGTTTCACACTACTTGCACCTTTCGGGCTATGCCCCGGGGCTCAAGGTAGGGCAGCGGGTGCGGCAGGGAGAAGTGATCGGCTATGTCGGCGCCACGGGCCTTGCAACTGCGCCACACCTCGATTATCGCGTTCAGCACCATGGGCGCTGGATCAATCCGCTGGCGCTGCAGAACGTGCCAGCAGACCCCATCTCGCAAAAGGATCTGCCCGCCTTTTTCACCTACCGCGATGCGCTTCGCGCAAGTCTTTTAACTGGGACCTGGTCAAAACAGCCGGAACTCGTCTTGTCCGGCCAGCGCTTGGCTCAAAGCACCACCGAAGAGCCGGTGGTGCAGACCGCGCGTTGATGGGCCTGATTAACCGAGTCCTGGAACCGCGGGGATCCGTGGCTGCGGCTCAGGCGTTGGACTTTTGCCGTTCGGTTGTGACTGGGCTGTCATGGGTCCGCTTGAATGCGATAAAAGCTTCGACTTCCCGCCGTGCCTCGGGGGACAAACGCTGGATGTCGTTCATCAATTTGGCTTCTTGGGCTGCGGGGTTGTCCTGATCCAGCTCTTCGAAAAACTCGCCAATGCTCAAGTTGAACTCAGCGAGAATGCGGAACAGGGTGTCAAGGCTGACGCGATACTCGCCCTTCTCCATCCGGGAAAGATCGGACTGCTGGATGTTGATCCGGGAAGCGAGTTCGGTTTGGGTCAACCGATGCTCCTTGCGCAGCTGCTTGATCTTGGGACCGATGAGTTGAATCTGGCGGATTCGATGAATAAAAGCCATAATGTTCGCTCGCTCCTTCCGACAGGCTCTCCATAGCAATCTGGAGGAATCCAAAACCGTCGCGCAGAGCATGCTACTTGAGCATTAGGACGAAGTCAAGCGCCAGATGTCAGCCCAGATGTTTTTGCTGCAAGAGCTCGTGAAGCGCGATTTTCAGGCGCGCTATGCCGGGTCCATTTTGGGGTTTTTATGGCCTTTTTTTCTGCCGCTCTGGCAGCTGCTGCTGTTCAGTTTCGTTTTCCAGACGGTGATGCGGGTGCCGATCATCGGTGAACGCACTGATAATTTTGCATTTTTTCTGTTCTGCGGCCTCCTGCCGTGGATGGCGATCCACGAGGGGATCGTCCGTTCGGCGACCGCGATCACCGACAATGCCAACCTGGTCAAAAGCGTCCACTTCAAGCCCGAACTCCTGGTTTTGTCCGTGGTGCTGAGCGGCCTTTTGCATCAGGGGCTGGCCACGGGTATGTTCTTGCTCGCTGTGGGGGTGACTGGCGAATTCACCTGGCAGGGACTGCCATACCTTCTTCTCGTCTTGCCGTTGCAGATCCTGCTGACGACAGGTTTGGGGATGGTGGTGGCTTCACTTCACACCCTGTTCCGGGATACGGCCCAGGTCTTGTCAGTACTCTTGACCGGATGGTTTTACTTCACCCCGATCGTCTATCCCATGCATATGGTGCCGGAGGATTTTCAGCCCTGGATCGCGTGGAACCCCTTGACCACGGTGGTGGCGCTTTATCGCCGTGCTTTTTTGGGCGGGGACGGGGTGCTCGAACTCGCCGCTACCAGCCGGCTTCTGGTTTTGGCTGGGTTGACGTTTGCCTTGGGATTGTGGTTCTTCCGCCGCTTGAGCCGAACTTTCGTCGACGAGGTTTGACCTGGCAAATCCCCAGATCTGGCGCGATTAATCATCGTGTAACCACCGCGCATACGCTAAGATTGAAGGGCGATGACCGCAACGATGGAACTTCAAACCCCGGTGCTGCTCCTGGCCATGCCGCAGGTCTTGGACCCCTTTTTCCACAAGAGTGTGGTCTTGCTGATCCACCATCAAGAGGAGGGGAGCCTGGGGTTCATCGTCAACCGCCCCACCGGGATTCCCGTGGCCGAAATCTTGAGCGGCCTCGAGATCCCTTGGCGCGGAGAGGAAAATGTCATGGCGTTTTTCGGTGGTCCGGTCCAGCCGCAACTGGGAACGGTCATCTTTCGCTGCGAGGGCCTGTGGCAGTCCAGCGACTCCGATCAAGATGTCAAGGACGGACGGCCACGTGAAATCTTCCCTGGCGCTGCTATGACCCAGCGGATCGGCGATCTGGAGAACTTGGCTGAGGAGCCGCCAGGATCTTTTCGCTTTTTCTTGGGCTACGCGGGGTGGGCCAGCGGTCAGTTGGCGCAAGAGATTTTGCGCAATGACTGGCTGACCGCTCCGGTTCGCGAGG
This sequence comes from uncultured Thermoanaerobaculia bacterium, assembly GCA_964499975.1. Lineage (GTDB taxonomy): Bacteria > Acidobacteriota > Thermoanaerobaculia > Multivoradales > J023 > CAZCOV01. The sequence continues at coordinate 15,836 of CAZCOV010000003.1, read as the reverse complement.
AGCTGGTGTTCGGCGCTCATCCGGAAACGGTCTGGCAAGAAGCCCTGGCCTCGGTTGGGATTGACCCTACCCAGCTCCCGATCTGGAACACCACCGATGATGAACCCGCAGCCAACTGACCGGATGAGGTTCTGCTCTTGAACCCTCGCTCGCAGCTAGCAACCAACAGCTCAACTGCCCGCAAAACTGCGATCGTCACCGGGGCTAGTGCCGGGATCGGCGCTGCCACGGCGCAAGCCTTGGTCGCAGCGGGTTTCCAGGTCATTTTAGGGGCAAGGCGGCTCGACCTCCTGGCAACCGTCGCTACTCCGCTGGGCGCTCGCGCCTTGGCGCTCGACGTCACGGATCCAGCCAGTGTGGCGGCTTTTGTCGCCCAGGTTCCCGCGGTGGACTTGCTGGTCAACAATGCAGGCGCGGCTTTGGGCGTCGACCGGGTGGCCGAGGCCCAGGATGAGCGTTGGGAAGCGATGTTTCAGGTCAATGTCATGGGCGTTTTGCGCATGACGCGTGCGCTTCTACCCCGGCTCATCGCTTCCGGCGATGGTCACATCGTCAACGTGGGGTCGATCGCAGGTTTTGAAAATTACCCTGGCGGTTCGGGCTATACCGCTTCCAAACACGCGCTGCGCGCTTTGACCCGCACGCTGCGGCTGGAACTCCTCGGTCAGCCCGTGCGGGTTACCGAGGTGGCGCCAGGAATGGTCGAGACCGACTTTTCACGGGTGCGTTTTGGCGGAGATGAGGCGCGGGCCAAGAGCGTTTATGCCGGGATGGAGCCGCTCACCGCCCAAGATATTGCGGATTGCATCGTGTGGGCGGCGACCCGCCCCAGCCGCGTCAATATCGACGAAATCATTGTACGGCCGCGGGACCAGGCCACAGCCACGCTGGTCCACCGTCGGACTTCTGGGTAAAGACCTGGGTAAAGACTATGGATCCCCAGCGACTCAAGGACGTGTACTCTCGGCTCGAAGCGCTCGACGAACGCTTGCGCTACAAGATCAGCCCGCGGTCCCACAGTTCCCTGGCGCAGCCGACCCTGGAACAGCTCGATGCCAGACTGCGCGATTTGTCGACCTATACGCTCGAACTGAAGAGCATTGTGCGCGACTTTTGTCTCGCTTTTGCTCGGCATCCCCCGGCTGCTGCAGCCTCTGCCGGGGAAGATGATGCAGGGCCGAATCAGAGTTAGTGGCGCTAGCCCAGGCAAAGAGTACTTGTCAGGGTTCAACTGGCTTGATTTTATTGGCTTCTAGAGGGATCATTAGGCATCTTTTGGGCTCTCCTCAAAGTACCTGTCAGAGGTACCTTCGGACGGTTTAGACAGTTACTTCAGCATGAAACAGCACCGCGTGGAACGGTACCGGTAAGACTGCACCGGGTAAGACTGCACTATGTAAGACTGCACCGCGTAAGACAGCACCGCGTAAGACAGCATTGACCGATGGTTACAACAGTTCGAGGTGAGGGTCTCAAGTGACACCTTCCTCGTCCGACTACAGCCTGGGGATGGCCTTCAGGCTGACCACAACGCCTCTGAGCAGGAAACCAGAGGCACAGGAGGAGATATGGGGGTTCGCAAGATGCTTTCCGGTCAACGCTGGCTGTTTCTGGCGCTCGTACTGAGCGCAATCGCTGGCAGTTTGTGGGCGCTTGAGCCCAAAGAGGACGATTTTCTGAACGTGCAGGAATTCTTCCTGCCTGAGCTCTACATCAGCAATTCCCATGTGTCGGTCGAAGAGCTGATGCTGGATCTCCCCAATCGGGCCGCCTGGGAAAGTTTTCAGGCCGTCTACCGGATGGATGGACCCGCGCCCGAGGTGCGTGCTTTCATTGATCCGCGTTCTGGCGTGGCCAGCAACTTGATGGGGGCTTTCCCGCTCATCCCTGGCCGCGGAGTTGGCAACAAGGTGTCGCTTTCGGACGTCAGCGCCCGCGTTGGCTTCGCGGTCCGAGAGATCGACCGGCGGGCGGTGGCTGCCGCGGTTGCGGACTTCATCCGCCAGCAGCGCGGGGTTTTGGGTGTTGAGCTCGAACAGCTCGGCAAAGTGCGCGCCGAGCCAGTCACCGCCGAACTCTGGCACGTGAGCATCCCACAGACTTATCAGGGCATTCCCGTGCGCTTTGGCCGTCTGGCTGCGGCGATCAACAACGGTAACCTGGTGACGATCGGCACTGAGGCTTGGGGCAATGTGCGCGGCTTGTCGACGCAGCCCAAGTTCGCGGCTGATGAAGCGTTGAAGCTCGGCTTCGACTACATCGGCGGCCAAGCCAAAGCCGACGAGATCCTGCGCCTGCCAGCCTTGGAAATCGTCCCGATCGCCCCCCCAGAACACCAGGTGGGCACTTCCTTTACCGGCCCGGTCGGCGAAGGCTATCGCCACCGCCTGGTCTGGACGTCGGTTTTCCGGCGCCCGCCCGGAGGGTCGACCTGGGAGCTGATGGTCGACGCGCATTCGGGCGAAGTGATCGCCTTCCAGGACATCAACCACTATGCTGCCGCGCAGATCAAAGGTGGCGTCTACCCGGTGACTTCGACCGGAATCTGCCCCAATGCTGATCAATGCGGCATCATGCAGTCCGGTTGGCCCATGCCTTTTGCCAACACTGGACTCGCGTCGCCCAACAATTTCACCAACAGCGCAGGGCTGTTCAACTACACCAGCGGCACCGTGACCACCACCCTGAGCGGCCGCTACGTGCGCATTTCCGACAACTGCGGCGCGATCAGCAACAGCTCGGCCACCGGGACGATCGACCTCGGCGGCAGCAACAATCAGCACGACTGCACCACGGGTGGTGGGTCCGCCGGCAACACCCCGGCTTCGCGCACGGCTTTTTACGAGCTCAACAAGCTGGCTGAGCTGGCGCGCGGCTGGCTGCCGTCGAACACTTGGCTGCAAAACCAGCTGACCTCGAACGTCAACATCAACTTGACCTGTAACGCGTTCTGGAGCCCCGCGGCCGGGAACGTCAATTTTTACCGTTCGGGCGGTGGCTGCCGCAACACCGGTGAACTCGCTGGTGTGTTTGATCACGAATGGGGTCACGGTCTCGATGACAACGACTCCGCCGGCGCGCTGTCGAACACTTCCGAAGCCTATGCCGATATTGCCGCGATCTACCGCCTCGAAGCTTCCTGCGTAGGGCATGGCTTCTTCGACACCTCGGTTGCCGGCAGCTGCGGCGTCACCGTCGATGGTACCGGCCGCAACTGCAACGAAGCGCGGGTCGGCTCGGCCGTCTGCTGCACCGACTGCTCGGGCGTGCGCGACGCGGACTACGCCAAGCACACCCCCAACACCCCGGCGACCGCCCTCGGCTTCGTCTGCAACTCTTGCGATGCGTCGTCCGGCCACTGCGGTCGCCAGGTCCACTGTGCGGCGGCTCCGGTCCGGCAGGCAGCCTGGGATCTGGTAACCCGCGATCTGACCACCGCACCGTTCAACCTGGATAGCCAGACCGCGTTCGTCCTCGGCAACAAGCTGTTCTATCAAGGCAGCGGCAACGTCGGCACCTGGTATGCCTGTACCTGCGGTTCGTCGTCGAATGGTTGCGGTTCGACCAATGGCTACATGCAATGGATCACCGCGGACGACGATAACGGCAACTTGAACGACGGCACTCCGCACATGACGGCGATTTTCAATGCTTTCAACCGTCATGGCATTGCCTGCTCGACCCCGACCGCGCAAAACAGCGGCTGTGCTAGCGCTCCGACCACTGCGGCGACGCTCAATGCCACACCGGGCGACAACCAGGTTTCGCTGTCGTGGAACTCGGTTTCCGGCGCTACCCGTTACTGGGTGTTCCGTTCGGAAGGCCACGCTGGCTGCAGCTTCGGCAAGACCTTGATCGCCGAAACGACCAGCCTGTCGTTTGTGGATACCAATGTGGCCAATGGTCGTGAGTATTACTACAACGTGATCGGGGCTGCGGCCTCTTCGGCCTGCTTTGGCCCGGTGAGCAACTGCGTCAACGTCACCCCAGTGGCAGCGCCGCCGACCCCCGACTTCTCGCTCTCCTGCGCTCCGGGCAGCTTGAGCGTAGCCCAAGGTGCGAACGGCACCAGCACCTGCACCGTCACCTCGCTCAACGGCTTCTCGAGCGCGGTCACACTCTCTTGCACTGGCTTGCCGAGCGGTGTCACGTGCGGTTATTCGACCAACCCGGTGACCCCACCCTCGGGTGGGTCGGCCAACAGCACTCTGACCCTCTCGGTCGCGGGCACGACCACTCCAGGGACTTACAACCTCAACGCTCAGGGCGTGAGCGGTGCACTCACCCATACCTCGCCGATCACCCTGACCGTAACCGGGCCGGGTCCGGTGACCGTGTTCTCGGACAACTTCGAGACCAGCCTGGGTTGGACCACCAACCCCAACAGCACGGATACCGCCACCACGGGCCAGTGGGAGCGCGGCGATCCAGAAACGACCACTTCGAGCGGTACCAAACAGCTGGGCACCACCAACAGCGGCACCAACGACCTGGTGACTGGCCGCCTGGCCGGCGCTTCTGCCGGGGCTAACGACATCGACGGTGGCGTGACCAGCATTCGGTCGCCGGCCATCACCTTACCGTCGACTGGGACGTTGACCCTGTCGTTTGCCTACTACCTGGCCCATGGCACCAACTCTTCGAGCGCGGACTTCCTCCGCGTCTCGGTGGTAGGTAGCACCACGACCCAGGTCTTCCAGGAACTCGGTGCCGCAAACAACGACGATGCAGCCTGGGCCACGACCTCGGCTAACATCAGCTCGTTTGCGGGTCAGACCGTGCGCATCCTGATCGAAGCGGCCGACGCTTCGACCGCCAGCCTGGTCGAAGCCGCAGTCGACGACGTCACGATCGTGCAGCAATAAGCGCGGATTTTCCGCGAACCTCAAGGGGCGCTCCGGCGCCCCTTTTTCATTGGGAAGTCGTCTGGTGAGTCAGAACTCCAGCTGCTCCAAATGGCGGATCCCGAGCTTGAGGGGGAGGGCACAGGTGACGGCGGTGAGCCCGACGATCCAGGCAAAAGCGGCAGCAACTACCCAGTGATATGCCTCAGCGCCCAAAACGCCCACCAGTTGGGGCCAGAGCAGGACCACGGCCTGGGCAGCCAGCATCAAGGCCACATAGAGCAGGCTGAACAAGAAATTGAGGGTGCCACCCAAACCTGAGACGATGCGCGCAGGGTTGTCGTCGGTGAAGGTGGGGTAAAGGCTGCCCAGACCCACGGCCAGGCCAGAGAGGGCGAAGGTGGTGGCGATGACCCCGACCAGGGACAGCGCCCAGGCAATCCCGTCGAGTTCCAAGCGGTAGGCGGAAAGCGCGGTCAAGCTGATGGTGAAGAGCGCGGTCGTGCCGCAGCTGAGCCAGAACTTTTGCCACACCAAGGCAGCGCGCGGAAGGGGTGCCAGCCCTAAAATCCAAAAACGTCGACCTTCGAGGCTGATCAGCGGAAAAATGAAGCGGCTGGTCAACGAAGCAAGGATCAGGGCCGAGGCTGCCAGGTTGAGCAGCGTCCCCCAAGCTCGCCACAGTTCGGGCGCAGTGCCGCTCCGCGTGCTGTCCAGGTTGGCGACGTAAACCGCCATGATGCCGAAGAGCAGGAGAAATTGTGACCATTGGGCGGGATCGCGCCAGAAGTTGCGCAGATCCTTGGCGATCAGGGCGCGCAGGGGACGGGACGACTTTGGCGGCAGCCACCGGTTGAGACCGGCTTCGAGCCAGCCGAGCAGGCCGCGCTGACCGAGCATGCGTCCGCCTGCCGTGGCTCCAGGCTGAGCACCATCGCCTTGCAGCGCCGACCACCCCGGATAAAACCACCGGCCCGCGGCTCCCTGCGTCAACCAGACCGCGAACAGGGCATTGGCGAGCAGGAGCAGCCAGTTGAAACCAGCTTCGCGGGTCATCCCTGTGGCAGCGCTCACGATCCCAGCGCTGAGCCAGGTGCTCGGTAACCAAGGGGATTGGCTCGCGCCCAGCCCATCGAGCAGCAGCCGAAAGTCGGGGTTGCGCGCGAAGTCGGGGACGGCGAGTTCTTGCCGGAAAAAACCGAAGAGCATCACGAGCAGCAAAGCGGCCAGCCCCACGACGGCACCGCGTCGGCGGCCAGCCAGGATCCGCACCAGGACGATCGCAAGGAAGGTGCCGAGGGCAGCTGGGATCAGCACGAAAGGTCCGAAAAACAAAACCAGCGCCAAGTAATACAGCGGAGGAGCCTGGGTTGCAAGGCCATAGGCGAGCAGCACCGGTGATCCGAGATAGCCCAAAGCCCAGGAAGTAAACGTCACGCACTCGCTGAAGCGGCTGAGAAAGAACGCGGACGGGGTGATCGGAGTGGCGACGAGAAATGCCACTTCCCGCGAGCGGTAAAAGAAGGCAAAAGCCGCGAGCACGTTGGACAGGGTCAAGAGGACGAGCAGTGCCAGGCTGAAAAGCGACAGCAGGCGTTTCAAGATGAGGTCGCTCAAGGTGACCTGGCCGAGGCCCAAGAGTTCGGCTCCGAGGTCTTCGCTGAGGCCGAACCCCCAGTGGGCCAGCGCGAAGATGCCCCAAAACAGCAGCACTGCCGAGAGAGCGACGATCCCGATCTTGAGTTTGGATTCGTGGCGCACCGCGGCCAGGCCGTGGCGGACCATCCGCGCCTTGGCCCAAGCCAGCGCCAAGAGCTGCCCGCTCCTATCCGGCGGCCGGGGGGAGGCGTCCGGGAGCGGTCCCCGGTCGGCGCTCTGTTCTGGCCGGCCGTTCTCCGTCGCTGACTTCATGGGGCGTCCTCGCGGGTAAGTTCCAGAAAGACGTCTTCAAGGGAGCCAGGATTCTTGGCCAGGGCCTTGATTTCGGCGACGGTGCCCAGCTGGCGCAACTGCCCGCGGTCGAGGATGGCGATCCGATCCGCCACTTCTTCGGCAATCGACAAGGTGTGGGTCGACATGAACACCGTGAGCCCGGCATCCACTCGCTGGCGCAGAAAGTCCTTGACCTGGCGCATGCTTTGCGGGTCCAGCCCAACCCAGGGCTCATCGACGATCACGATCTGCGGCTCGTGGAGAAAACAAGCGGCAAAAGAGAGCTTTTGCCGCATCCCGTGGCTGTAGCTGGAAACCAGCTGGTCCGCGGCTGGGAGCAAGTTGAAGGTTGCCAGCCAGACCTCACAGCGCGCATCGAGTCCGTGCGGCGGGACGCCATAAAGCCCGGCGACGAAATGCAAAAACTCGCGCCCGGTCAGCCGGTCATAAAGGAAGGGGTGGTCCGGGATGTAGCCGAGCAGGGCCTTGGCCGCAGTGCTGGCTTGCTGGATATCGTGGCCACCGACGAGCACGCGACCCGAGGTGGGCTTGAGCAAACCGGTCATCATCTTGATGGTGGTGGTTTTGCCCGCGCCATTCGGACCGAGGAAGCAGAAGAATTCGCCGCGCGCGATCTCGAGTTCGAGTCCGGCGACCGCGGTTTTGCTCCCAAAGCACTTGGTCAACTGCTGCAAGCACAACATCAAAGAACCTCCACCACCTCGATTTGGAGCTTCCCGAGGTAGGGTAAAAGTTGGGGCCAGCTGGTCAAGCTGCCGTTCAAGAGCTTCACGTGGGTCGCATCCGCGAGCGGTTGTCCGAGGGTAGGGTCGAGCCCCACCCAATGGCCGAGATGGACCTCCGGCCAGGCATGGTAATAAAAACCGGCGAGTTCGTCGCTCCACACCAGGCCGATGGCGATGCGGGTGGGCAGTCCGGCAGCGCGCGCCAGAGCGGTGAAGAGCACGGTGTGCTCGTTGCAATCCCCGCGCTTTTGCGCCAGCACCTCGAGCGCTGACGGCAAGCTCAGCACCACGTCTTTTTCGAGCTGGGTGTAGACCCAGTCATGAAGCAGCAAGGCGCGCTGCCAGGGGTCTCGCTCAGCGCCGATAATCGCCGCGGCTTGTGCCTGGATTTTCGGATGCTCCGCCTGGATGAAAGCATCCGCCGCGAGGTGCGGTGCGAGCGCTGCTGCGGTTGCTGCCGGGACGACACCCCAAGGTGGACTGGCCGCGTGCAGGCGATAGCGCCCATTCCCCAAGGATTGCTGGACGTCGTCTTGCGGGAGGGTCAAGGTGGCCGGGCCAGCAACCACGATCTCGAGCTGTTGCGCGCCGCGGAAAGGGCGTTTGCCGCGGGGCACGATCGCGACTTGCCCCAAAAGTTCGCCGACTTGACCACGGGAAGCCAGGGCGTGTTCGCGGGTGGTCCGTTCGAGCACCAGCCCGACCGGCGTCTCGGCACGGACGACTTCGCCGCGGTCGTCGATCCACACCTGCGTGGTCAGGCCCGAAGCGGTCACCTCCAGCCGACGGGTCAAGATCACCGTGTGGTCCAAGGGGAGTTCCTCCTGGGCAACGCAGTGCAGCCGCCAGGGGCTCTGGCGCAAGGTCAGCGGATCAAAACTCGAGACTTCGAGCTTCTCCCCCACTTCGAGTATGGGCAACTCGACGGCCGAGCCCAGGCCGCTGGTGAAGACCAGGTTTTCTTGGATCGGCCAGTCGAAGGGCTGAGTCTCGCCACCCGAAATGATGTTGCCGGTGAGCCGGCGATCCTCTACCGTGCCTCCGACTTCGAGGGCATGCCCAGCGGATTGCACCGCGAAACGGAATTCGAGCCGCGCGGGTCCTTGCCAGGTGGTGCCCTGGAGGTCGAAGTCCGTGCGCTTGCCGAGCAGGTCGAAGGCGAGGCGCGTTGTCAGGTCGAGCCGTTGTCCGGGCTGGTTGGCGCGGGTTTCAGGCTCCTGCCGGACGTGGACAAAACCCACCGACGTCCCGTTTTGTAAGCTCAGACGCAACCAGGAGTCGTGCGGTGCGGTCAAGGCAGCGGGTGGCAAGGCATGCCGACGGTAGCCGAGCTCCCGTGCGAGCAACCAGCTCATCATGCCCAACCAGAACCCGACAACCGCAACCCCGAGAAAACTCCCTGCTCGCGATCGCGCCACTACGTCACCTCCCTTTTAAGTCAGAGTGGCTGCTTTGCACTCAAACGGAAGAGCACCGGGAATTGTCTAGATGCGCCAGCTACCCTTCGGCCAAGGCACTCAGCAGGCGCAGCACGTCGATCTCGCGGTGCCAGCCGTGAAAGGCGATGCGCAAGTAGCCCTCGCGCACCGAGGCATAAATGCCGTGGCGGAGGAGCTGGCGCAGCACCCGATCGAGGCCAACCGGGCCACGGTCGCCGTGGTGGAGCGCCACGATCGAGCCCAGACGTCCGGCGGTGTCGAGCGCGAGCAAGCGCTGGGCTTCCGCGCGCCAGCCGGGGAGATCTTGCAAGCTCTCCAAAAAAACGCGGCGCAAGCGCGCGATATGGGCCGCGATGCGCGGCACCCCCGCCTGGTGCAAGAGGCGCAGGCTTTCGCGCAAGGCCACGCACCCTAGCAAATTCGGGCCCCCGGCTTCGAAGCGCCGGCCGTCGGGTAACCAATCCCGTTCGAGGTCGGTTGACGGGCGGCTGAGGTCGGTTGCATCCACCACCGACAACCACGAACCCGCGGGCAAAAGCCGCTCGCGAAATGCTGTTTGGGTCCAGAAAATCCCGATTCCCTGCGGCGCAAGCAAGCCCTTGTGACCGCTGCTGGCAAAAGCGGCGATTCCCTCGAGCGCAATCGGCAAGGTGCCAGCCCCCTGGATGCCATCGACGATCAGGGGGATGCCGCGCTGGGCGGCGCCTTGCGCCAGCCGCCGCAAGTCGAGCACCAGGCCGTCTTGGAAGCGGACCCAACTGACCGTGAGCAGGCGAGTGCGCACGTCCAGGGCTGCGAGCAATCGCCCTTCGGGATCCACATCCGGCGGCGGAGGCGTCGAGTGCCAGGCGCTGAGGCCGGCGCGGTGGCCTTCCCACAGCGGCACCTGCTGAACCGTGACCCCACGCTCGCGGAGCGCCAGCCAGGGCCAGGCATTGGTCGGAAACTCCCCAGACGGGCTCAAGACTTGATCTCCGGGCTGCCAGGGAAAAACCTGCGCCAGAGTCACGAGAGCGGACGACGTGGTCGCGGTCAGGCTGATGTCTTGCGGCTGGGCACCGAGCAGCATGGCGGCAGCAGTGCGGGTCTCGCGCGGGATGGCCTGAAAGTCCCCTTCCCAGCGCAGCAACCAGGGACGCATTTCGCGCGGCAAAAAATCCTGGACCGCTTGCGCTGTTGCCTTGGGCACCGGGCCTTCAGCGCAATGCAGCAGCCACAGGATTTCCGGGTCCAAATCGAAGAGTTCAGCTGGAAGCGGCGGTTCTCCGATCGCTGGCAAAGGAGGCATGGTCCACCGAATCTATCGCCAGTCAGAGTTTGCCGCAAGCTGCGCGGTTGAGCTGTGACGCGGGCTCAGACGCGGTCCCAAGCAAAGGCCATGACGTCAGCGAGGCTCTGGGTACCGGTCCTAAGCAGGGCCAGGCGATCAACCCCCAGGGCCACCCCGGCGCAGGCGGGCAGACCCGCAGTCAAGGCCGCGAGCAAGCGCTCGTCTAAGGGGACGAGTGGCCGGCCATGGGCACGACGCCAGGCGAGGTCCGCGTGAAAGCGGCGGCGTTGTTCATCGGCATCTTGGAGCTCATGAAAGCCATTGGCCAGCTCGATCCCTTCGACGTACACCTCGAAGCGTTCGCCGACCGGCGGATCGCCGGGTCGGATCCGCGCCAGGGCTGCCTGGGTAACCGGAAAGTCAAACAAGAAAGTGGGCCGGCCGCGCCCCAAGCTGGGCTCCAGGAGGTGGCTTAAAAGGAGTTCCAGCCAGGTATTGCGGTCAGCGGCCGCCAGCCCCGCGGCGTCGAGGCCCTGCTCTGCTGCAACTTCCGCCAGCTCGACGACGGACGCGCGATGTGGGTCGATCCCGAGCCGCTGTCCGAACAGCTCAGCGTAGGTCAAGCGCTCCCCAGGCCCCACCCCGAGGACGGCTTGCAGCAGGGCCTCGACTTCGTCCATCAGCGCGTGGTGGTCGAAGCCAGGGCGATACCACTCGAGCAGGGTGAACTCGGGATTGTGCTTCCGTCCATGCTCCCCCGCGCGAAAAGCCTTGCCCAGCTGATAGATCGGCCCAACGCCTGCGGCCAGCAAGCGTTTCATCGCGAATTCGGGCGAGGTCTGCAAATAAAACCGACGAACTTGCGTCTCCCCCTGCTCGACTAAGACGCTGAACGAGTCCAGATGAGGGTCGGTGACCGGGGCAGAAGCGAGCAGAGGCGTCTCGACTTCGAGGACGCCCCGTTCAGCAAAAAAACGGCGGATTTCAGCCAGTAAGACGGCCCGTTCGCGCAGCTGGGCGAGGTTGGCCGAAGGTTGCCAGGCAAGAGGCGGGCTATTCCTTGGCCCGCGAGACATAGGTGCTGGTGCGGGTGTCGACCTTGAGGACCTCACCGATCTGGATAAACAGTGGAACGCGGACCACCGCGCCGGTTTCGAGGGTCGCTTCTTTGGTTCCTCCCGACGACGTGTCACCGCGCAGGCCCGGATCGGTCTCCGCGACTTTGAGCGTGACAAAGTTAGGCGGCGTGACCGAGATCGGATGGCCATCCCACAAGGTCACATAGCAGACGTCCTCGGCCTTGATCCAGTTGACCGCATCGCCCACTGCTGCGGCATCGGCTTCGTATTGCTCGTAGGTATCTTGCACCATGAAATGCCACTTCTCGCCATCGCTGTAGAGATACTGCATTGGAGTTTCGAGCACGTCGGCTCCAGGCAGGGTGTCGCCTGACTTGAAGGTCTTCTCCAGCACCCGCCCGGTGATCAAGTTGCGCAACTTGACCCGGTTGAAGGCTTGACCTTTGCCCGGCTTGACATACTCGTTTTCCATGATCGAGCAGGGATCCCCGTCGAGGAGCACCTTGAGCCCGCCTTTGAACTGATTGGTACTAAAAGTTGCCATCGTTTCCTCACTCGTATTTCCCGTAAAAGCTCGGGGGCCTTGATCGCGGTCCGCCGCAAGGATAGCGTCGGCGCATGATATCGCCAAACTCCACCCTCCGGGCAACAGCTCCTTGGCAAAAACAGTTGGCAAACGCCGTCACCCAGGTGGACGAACTCCTGCAGTTGCTCGGCTTGTCCCCGGAGGACTTGCCGCTGGCCAACCTTGCGGCTTTCCCCTTGCGGGTGCCGCACGCTTTTATCGCCCGGATGCAGCCGGGCAATCCGCGCGATCCGTTGCTGCTCCAGGTCCTGCCCCTAGCCCAAGAGCTCGCGCCGCTTCCAGGTTATACCGCAGATCCGCTGCACGAAGCAGCAGCCTCGCCCGTTCCGGGCCTGCTCCACAAGTACCACGGACGGGTGCTGCTGCTCGTTTCCGGAGCCTGTGGAATCCACTGCCGGTACTGCTTCCGCCGCCATTTCCCTTACGCCGAGCACGCGCTCGGCAAAGAAGCGTGGACAGCAGCGCTCGATTACATTCGGCGTACCCCGAGCCTCGCAGAGGTGATCTTCTCCGGCGGTGATCCCCTGGCTGCAAGCGATGCTCGGCTCCGCCGGCTGGTGACGGCCCTTGCCGAGGTCGAGCACCTCGCCCGCTTGCGCATCCACACCAGAATGCCGATCGTGCTTCCGGCGCGGGTCAATGACGATTTGCTCGGATGGTTGACCGCCACCCGTTTGCAACCCATCGTGGTCGTTCATGCCAACCATCCCCAGGAACTGGACTCCGCGGTGATCGGCGCTTTGAGTCGCTTGCGCACCGCTGGCGTGACCTTGCTCAATCAGGCGGTCCTCATGCGCGGGATCAACGACGATGCAGTGGTCTTGAGCGAACTCAGCCACCGTCTGTTTGCTGCCGGGGTCTTGCCCTACTACCTGCACTTGCTCGATCCGGTGGCTGGCGCAGCCCATTTTTCTGTCTCTGTCGCAGTCGCCCGCGAGTTGGTCCAGCAACTGCTGCAAAAACTACCAGGTTATCTCGTCCCGCGGCTGGTGCGGGAAGCGCCCGGAGCGCTCGCGAAACTCCCAGTCGACCTCGAACTCTCAACCGGGGAGCCGTTGCAGAAAGTTACTGCAGAGATGTTCGCAAAATACTGATTTTTCCCCCTTCACCAATTGACGCGCTGCGGGTTGCACGCTAACATACCGCATCGGCTTCCAGAGGTTTCGTACTCTGGTCTCTCGTTGCGGGAGCAAGTCGCATCCGTCACGCATGTCACGAGAACCACTCGATCTCGTCTCACGCGATGTCGCCCAGATACGCCTAGATAGATGTCGATCGTTGGTTTGCCTTTTATTCTTGCGCGGCAGCTTGTTATATCTGGGGATGATCCACAAGGAAAGATAAACCTTGTCATAGGGAGAATTTGATGTCGTTATTCGACGCGATTGAGCAAGGTGACCTGCGCCAGGTCCGCAGTGAACTCGGCGCTGGTGCAGCAATCGATCAAATTGACGAATCAACCGGCATGGCGCCGTTGGCGTTGGCAGCTAGCCTCGGCCAGCTCGAGATCGTGCGCTTGCTCTTGCGCTGCGGCGCGGATCCGGACTGGGGTGGCACCACGACTCCGCTCGAAGCCGCAGCGCTCGAGGGCCAACTGAAAGTGGTCGAAGCTTTGCTCGCCGCAGGCGCTGACCTCAACCGCTCAGTAGCCGACGGTTTTACCCCGTTGATGACCGCGATCTGTGCGCGACAAGTGCAAGTGGTGCGCCTTTTGGTGGAAGCCGGAGCCAATCCGGCGGCCGTCAATCACGAAGGGCAAACCGCTTGGGTGTTGGCCGAACAACAAGAAAACCCCCATTCCGTCATTCTGGCGAATTTGCGCCGCGCGCTGGCCGGAAGCAGCGAGGCTACCTCTGAAGAAAGGTTTTTCCGCGCAATCCGCAATCGCGATTTCGCGACGGTCGAAGCGTTGGTACAAGACGCATCAAATCGAGTTGACTTGAGCGCACGCGATCGCTTTGATCTGACCCCGCTGGCCGCTGCTGCAGAGGCAGGAGATGCTGACATCGTCGATTTGCTGCTCGACGCCGGAGCCGATCCCGACCAAGGCGGGGCCAGGTCGCCGCTCGCTTGTGCCGTGGAAAGTCGCTTCCCCGAAGTGGTGCAGCGCCTGCTCGCTAGGGGTGCAAGTCCTGACGGGCAGGCGGAGCCAGTCCCACCCCTGCTCAGCGCGGCAAAGAAGGGAGACCTCGCTATCGTCCGCTCGCTGCTCAAAAGTGGTAGTAACGTAACCGTCAGCGACCCCGACAGCGAAGGACACTCTGCACTCGAACTGGCTGCGCGTGGCGGCCATGAAAAAGTTTTTCTCGAACTGGCGGAAAAATTCCCAGAGAAACAACGCGAGGCACTGCAGAATGTCTTGCAGGAAGCTTTACAAAGACGGCGTCGTGCTGCGAGTGAAGCCAGCGAACTTGTTACCTGGGTCGAAGAAGGGCGAAGCAGGGAAGTTGAGAAACGGGTCGCGGCCGGCGCCGTCGACCTCGACGCTTACAATGAGCGCGGGGTCACCTTGCTGATGGCTGCGGCGGCGGGTGGCGAACTCGACTTGGTCCGCGGCTTGATCGCAGCGGGCGCGGCGATCAACCTCAAAGATGAGACTGAAGCCGGGCAGACCGCTCTGATCTACACTTTGCGCAGTAATTCACCTCAGCGCAGCGAGGTGATTGACTTGCTCCTCACGGCCGGCGCCGACATCCACTTGAATTGCAACCGGGGCATGACACCATTGATGCATGCGGTTTATGGCGACATCGAGGCGATTCCCAATGGGCAAGGTTTTGCTGCGGCAACTTCCAAGCTGCTGTCTTTGGGTGCTGATCTTGAAGCCAAAGATTCCAGCGGCAATACCGTCTGGATGTTGGTGAAAAGAGATGCTTTAGGTGCCTCGACTTTGTTCTCGGCGCAACGGCGTCGCATGCATCAAATGCAACGTTTGCTGGAAGGCGCAGGAGCTCAGCGCAGCGAGGCCACCACAGACTGAGCCGCGGGAAGTGGTTTTACGGCGGGCTTACTGCAAGCAGGACGTGATGACTGCTGGATCGAGGTCGACGCTGATCGGGCAATGATCCGAACCTAAAACCTCGGTGTGAATGGTTGCATCGCGCAAAAAAGGGAGAACCCCGGGCGAAGCGATAATGTGATCAATCCGCCAGCCGATATTGCGTTCGCGCACGCCGCGCCGCTGACTCCACCACGTATAGTGTCCGCCGTCTGAGTGGAAGTGGCGGAAAGTGTCGACCCATCCGGCGGTAAACCACTCGACCAGTGCTGCGCGCTCCTCCGGGCGAAAGCCGCTGGTTTCTTGGTTCTCTTTGGGACGCGCGAGATCGATCTCGCGGTGCGCAGTATTCCAATCGCCGACCACCAGGATCCGCTCGCCCCGCTGGGCAAGAGGTTCGAGTTCGGCCAAAAGCCGGCGGTAAAACTCGAGCTTGTAGGGGATGCGGCTCAAGTCGCGGTCGTAGCCGTTGCCGTTGGGAAAGTAGCCATTGACGACGAGGAGGCCGCCAAACTGGGCAAACTGCAGCCGGCCTTCGCTGTCGATTGCTGGGTCGCCGAGTTGAGCCCGTACCTGATCTGGCGGACGGCGGGAAAAAAGCGCCACCCCGCTATAGCCAGGTCGCTCTGCCGAGGTCACCGCGACCCACCAACGCGGGTCGTTGGCGAGGTCCTCCGGCAGCTGCTCGCGCCGCGCTCGCACCTCTTGCAGGGCCACAATCTGAGCTCCACAGCCGTGCAGCCAGCCGGCAAAACCCTTGCTGGCGCAAGCGCGCAAACCATTGACGTTCCAGGAAGTAACGCGCAAGTAGGACATTGTGTCTCCGTTCATGTGAGAGTCTCTGGGCGCGACCACGGTTGGCGATCACGCCCGGGCATGCGTCTGACCATCTTACTCGCTCCCACATTTATGGGAAGTTATTGCTGCGTCGACCCTTAACCC
>CAZCOV010000002.1:29121-53912 GCA_964499975.1 uncultured Thermoanaerobaculia bacterium | reverse complement strand
GCAGGACATCCGGCGGGAGAGCGACGAGGTCGATCGAGAGTCCTTCGAGCGACTTCTCGCGCCGGACCGGTGGTTGACGGTCGGTTTCAAGTTCAAGGGCTGGTCGATCCCCCTACGGCGCCTACAACACGGAGCTGTCATGAGTACCCGAGAACGGTTCGGCAAGTATCTGCTGCTGAAAAAACTGACCGAGGATCCACTGGGTGAGACCTTCCGCGCAGGCATGCTGGGCGGCGAGGGCATCGAAAGAGTCGTCCTGCTGCGGATTTTCAATGGCCAGGCGATCGACCCTCAGCGCTTGTGGGAGGCGACCCGCGGACGCGCTGGCATCCACCCGCTGCTGCGCAGCCCCAACCTCGGAGAGGGGGTGGAGATGGGCGAGCTCCAGGGTATCCCTTACATTGCCTATGACTACATCTCCGGTAAAAACCTGGCAGTTTTGCTCGACCAGGCGGCCAAAAAACAGAACTTTATCCCTACCGAACATGCCCTCTTGATCACCGAGCGCATCGCGCTGGCCCTGGTGGTGGCGTCGGAATGCCGGTTCGAAGGCGAACGGATCATGCATGGCTTTCTGGTGCCGCAGCTGGTGATGATCTCCAATGAAGGAGAAACTCGCTTGCTCGGCTTCGAGATCGCGCCAGGGACCCGCGGCTTTGCCGCCAATCCCCTGGTCCGTCGGCATTTCGGTCGCTACCTGGCGCCCGAAGCGCTGCGCGGCGCCCCCCCGCACCGCAGCGACGACGTCTTCTCCCTTGGGGTGATGTTGTTCGAGTTGCTCACCGGCCGCCCGCTGCCGCCGCCCGCAACCGACGGTTACTCTTCGGTGATTGATCATGGGGTGCTGGCGACGGAAGGATCCCCAGTCCCTCCGGAGCTGGTTCAGCTGCTCAAGCAGAGCCTGGTCACCCGCGAGCATCGGTTGCAAGACATCGCGGCCTGGCACAAGACGCTCAACAAATGGATGTTCGACGGGCAGTACAATCCCACGACGTTCAACTTGGCCTTTTACATGCACAACCTCTTCCGCGACGAGATCGAGCGCGAGAGCCAGGAAATCGAGGTCGAGAAGACCTTGTCCCTGCCGATCGTGCAGCAGCCGGCACAACCCATGGAAGCGTCCCGTCCGGCTGCCCCCACCGCGCCGACACCAGCTCCCGCGGCGCCGGTAGTGGCGCCCGCGCCGCCGCCTGCCGAGCCCCCTGCCAAGTCGAAAAACACCGGAGCGCTGCTCGGGGTGGCCGCACTCCTCGCCGTCGGGGTTGGGGGTTACTTCGTCTGGCAGAGCATGAACACGCCCAAGGATCCCGCCGCCGAGCTCGCCGCTGCCCCGCCAGCCGCGCCGGTTGAGACCGGCCCCACTCAGAGCGAGCAGCAACTCGCCGCGCTCCAGGCTCAGATCGAAGAGCTGATCGCCCAGCGCGCCAAGACCATGGAGCAGCAGATCCGCGGCGATTACGACAAGCAGTTGAAGGAACTGCAGAGCCAGTTGGAGGACGCCAGGACCACTGCCGAACGAGAACGCCAGCAGCGCGAAGTTGCCGTCGCGCAAAGTCCGCCCAGCGAGAGCGCGCCCAAGACCGAAGAGCCGGTGGTCGAGACAGCACCGCCGTCCCCCCCGCCGGAAGTGGTCCCCCCGCCGCCGGAAGAGCCGGTCGCAGCACCCAGTCCGCCGCCGACCCCACCGCCCAGCCCGCCGCCTTCACCGCCGACCGAAGCTCAGCGCCCTGCAAAGCCCCAGGTGCGACGGGGAGACTTGGTCGAATTTGGGCCGGGCGTCGAACAGCCGCGCACCCTCCGCCCAGCCCGTCCGCGCTTCCCCGAAGTGGCGCTGCGCCTCAACAAGAAGGGCGCTGACGTCAAGGTGCGCTTGCTGATCGACGAGAACGGCAAAGTCCTCAAGACCGAATTGGCTGGCGAAAAGCAAGGCTTCGGTTTTGACGCCGAAGCCCTGCAAGCCGCCGAGAGCTCGCTCTATTCGCCAGCCACCAAGAACGGGGTCCCGGTCAAGATCTGGTACACGATCACCGTGCGATTCCAGCGCGACTGAAACCTGGCAGCGGTGGGGAGGGTACTGGGTTCAAGGATCTGGGGCTGCGCGCTTGCGGAAAGGGAGCGCGAGCAAGGTGAGCAAACCTTGCGGCTCTGAGCGCGGAAACTCGCTGAGGCCGAGGGTCATGCCCTCGTGCCCATCCTCGGGTTGCGCGCGGTAAGTCTTGAACCAGCGGTCCCACCACGGCAGATTGAAACCATAGTTACTGTTGGTCTCGGCGGTTCGCGTCGAATGATGGACGCGGTGCATGTCGGGAGTGACGACTAAGCAGCGCAACCAGCGGTCCACCGCAAGCGGGATTTTGAAATTGCCGTGATTGAACATCGCGGTTGCATTGAGCAAGATTTCAAAGACCAAGACCCCGAGCGGCGATGCCCCGAGCAGCACCACGATCCCGAGCTTGAGCCCCATCGAAAGGATGATTTCCAGAGTGTGGAAACGCACGCCGGTGGTCACGTCGACCTCAGGGTCGGCATGATGCACTCGATGCAGTCGCCACAACATCGGCACGGCGTGGAACATCACGTGCTGCCAGTAGATGGCAAAATCGAGGAGGATGACCGCGAGCACGATTTCCACCCCGCGCGGCCATGCCGTAGCCTGGAATAACCCCCAGCCGCGCTCTGCTGCAAGCATCGCCATCCCCACGGACGCCACTGGGAAAATCAGCCGCAAAAGCAACGTGTTGAGCGTCATCAACCCGAGATTTACCGGCCAACGCCGCAGTCGCGATATGCTTTGCGGCCGTCGCGCAACGATCCACTCGGCCAGCGCGACCGCCGCGAAAACCCCGGCAAAACCCCCGAGCCTGACCGCAGCTTCGTGTTCCATCACGGCCCCCTCCACGGCTTATTCGAGAACACCTGCTGCGACGACTTTCATCCGGTTGTCGTTCCCATTGCGGTCGATCAGCTTGTAATAAGGATCAATGCCGACCGTAACCGGTAGTGCGTCGACCACCACCGTGAATGACTGCTCTTTTTCCGTCAAGTGCTGTCGCGCAAAATAAAGCGGTTTCTCGTCCGCGCCGAAAACAGCAATCTCGATCCAGTCCGCCAGCAACACTTCGCTTTCATGACCTTGGCCGTCGGCGCGCAGCTTATTCGCTTCGACGACAAAGTTGACCCGAAATCCCCCACCAGGCTCTGGGGAGTAAGTGGCTGACTTGACCCGGTTGTCAAACAAAGTGATGGTCGCAAAAAGGTCGACCAGCAGCTGCTCCTGGTCGGGGGGAGTGACTTCGCGAATGAACTTCAGCCACTCTTGGCTGGTGGTATAAGGCGGTTCCTGCTGCGCCGTGGCGTGAAGAAAACGCCGCAGCGCCTGATTGAGCACTTCCTCACCCAAGGCTTCCCGCAAGGCATACATCGCGATGCTGCCCTTGTGATAGTGGATATAGGGTTGATCCTCGACCAGCATTAACGGTACTTCCTCGATCAAGTCGCTACCTCGTCCGCGCAAGTAAGCGTCGAGCTCGTACTTGAGAAAACGCTGGATCTGATCCCGGCCAAACTCCTTCTCCATCACCATCAAAGCCGAATACTGCGCCAAGCTTTCTGAAAGCAGGTTAGCACCTTGAACATTGGCGCCGACCACCTGGTGGCCCCACCACTGATGCGCCACCTCGTGCGCGGTCACATAAAAGACATAATCGATGTCTCGCTGGTCACGAATTCGCGCAATGAAGCCCAGGCTCTCGGCAAAAGGAATGGTATTGGGCAACGAGAGGGCAAATCGCGCGTAACGAGGGAACTCCACGATGCGCAGCTGGCGATGCTGATACGGTCCAAAATTTTCGCTGAAATATTCCAGCGACCTCTTGACCCCATGAATCATCCGCGCGATATTGTAAGTATGTGTCGGATGGTGGTAAACCTCGATGGCCACGTCATGCCAGCGGTCCTTAGCCACGGCATAGTCCGCGGAAAGATAAGCGAAAAGGTTGGGGATCTTGCTGTCCATCCGGTAGTGAAAAAACCGCCGCCCTCCTGCCTCCCAAGTCTTCTGCAAATACCCTGGCGCGATCGCCACCTGCTCCGCGCTGGTCGAGACTGTGGTCTCGAAGTCGATCCAGTCCGCATCGCGACTGAGCGAAGAATACTGCCGTCCAGTCAGGTCATCGACTGGGGGCAGCCGGTTCACCGCGGCAAGACCATATTTGCGCCGGATCCTGCGATCGACCAGCTCCCTCGCCGGGTTGTAACCGACAGCTGGGAAGTAAAATTGATTGCCCAAAAACGTCCCATTGTGGACTAACGCCAAATTCGAGTTATGGTTGACGAAACCAGGATTTTCTGCCGATAACTCGAACGCGAGATCCAATCCTTCGCCGGGGGAGAGAGGTCGGTCCAGTCGGTAAATGAAATAACCCAAAGTGTCATCGCGGTAGCTCAGTTGACTTTGCGCAAGTTCCAGCCGATCCACCTGGACCTCTGGGGGCAAGGTCAGGTGGATATCCTCGATGGGTTGCTGGCTCTTGTTGCGCAGCTCATAGTTCCCGCGAATTTGTGCCCGCCGTTCTTCGGGAAAAAGGTCGACGTCAGCTTTGACCGCGGTGATTTTTGGCTGTGGAAGCGCGAAATATTTGCGGTACTGCTCCTCGTACTGCGCCCGCCGTTGGTCCACCGCCGCTCGGGGAAGGTACTCATTCACCACGTTGGTGTTGTAGAAAATGAACGTGCCAGTAACGATAAATCCCAGCACCATGAGCCCCAAAACCCACCGCCCCGGGGTCTGGCAACGCGCCACCGCGAGCCGGCAGCGCAGGCGCCATGAGCGTTCCCCACCGCGTACCCAGAAAAGAAAAGCAAGGCAAAGGAGAATGCCCGCACCAAAGGTCCAATACAGCAAGAACCACGACGTCGAAGTGACGAAGTGGCCATAGCCATTGAGGTCAGAGTAGATGATTTCTGGAGCCTCAGCATAGCGATAGAGGTTGTGTTCGAGGCCGAGGCTGCCTTGAATCTTGTCGCTGAGCAAGTACAAGATCATGCAAGCGAAGCCCACGAACTTGTTGTTGAGCATGACCTGAAGAAAAATCGCGAGCGCGCCGATCAGCAGGAAAGGCCAGACGAGAAGCCCGAAGCCCTGGGCATAAAGCGGCAGTTCGACTTGATGAAACCCACGATAGAGCTGAACTCCGAGGGTCGCCACCATGCTGATCGCCAGAAACAGAACGACGACCACGAACAATGCGCTGGTTTTGGCCGCCAGATGCACCCAATTCGGCGTGGGCAAGGCGTCATAAATCGAATTCAGCTGGAAAGTCCGTTCACGCCAGATCAACTCTCCACTGTAAAGCGTGATCACCACCGGAAGGAGGAAGGTGAAGGTATCGGTGATTAGTTCGAGCATCAGCCGGGTTGTAGGATAAACCGGTGTGCCGAACAGACGATCGACAAAGCTCGAGGACATCAGCAAATTCATCAGTCCAAAGGCGAGGATCCCGAGGAAGGGAACGCTCCTCAGGACACTGCGAACTTCGAACCGCGTCTGCGCCAGCAACTGGTGCCATGCGGTGTGGGCAATCGGCGGCGACGGGGTTTTTAACGCCGGGGCAGCGGCCGGCTCGACTGCGGAGAGCGGCAGCTGCGCTTTGATGGCGCGACCGCGCGTTTTGGCCAACGCGTGCGACGGACGGAAAAGCGCACAGGCCCCGCCCAAGACGGCAAAGCCAAACCCCAGCCAGAGCAAACGGTTGGCCAGCAGGTCCGGGGTCAAGGTCGGCAGTGCTGCATTTTTTTCGGCGAGAGTCCAGTATTTGGTGGCATTTTGCAGGGAACTCACCCCGAACGGGTCGAGCAGGCTGGCGAGGAACTGGTGGTCCAGATCGGTAAGAAAAACGCTGGCGATCGAATAGGCCACGGCGAGCAGCACCGTCACCAAATAGGTGGAGAGCAAGTTGCGAGTCGAAATCGCGACGGCGAAGATGACCCCACTCGTCGCCACCAGGTTGGGCAGCACCCAGACCAAAAGGGTGAAGCCATAGGTCCAGAGTCGCAGCGGACCGACTTGTTCTTCGGGCAGCCAGGGCATCCGGCTGCCCACCAGCATCCCGCACGCAGGCGCCGAGTAAATCAACGCGCAGACCGTGACGCCACCGCAGAAACGTCCGAGCAAATAGTCGAGCTTGCGGATGGGTTTGGCGAAAAAGAGGCTGGCCGTCCCCTGCTCGAAGTCGCGTTGCGCTGCGTTCGCCACCAGGGCTGTTATCGGCAGGATACCGAGCGTGCTGAGCAGCACCAGGTTTTTTAAAATGACGATCGACGCATTGCGCTCTACATTGCCGCTCGCCGTGCCGATGCTGATTGAATCCGTGGCGACTGCCCCGAAAGCCAGGCCGAAGAAGAGCGCGAACAGCACATAGAAAAGCAGTTGCCGCAAGTGGTAGCGGACCTCGAAAAAATAAATGGCTTTGAACATGTTTTTAATCCACTGCATTCAGGGACACCGGATTCCATCCTTTCAGGGTCGAGAAGTAGACATCTTTGAGGTCTGCCTTGACCGGTTCGAAGCCAGAGCCGGGGTGCTCTTCGCTGAAAACATGGACGATCGTTTGTCCGCCCAAAAGTCGGCTGGAAAGTACTTTGAAATCGCTCGGGGCGAGCGGGGGGGCGCCACGATCGAGGGTTTTTTGCCAGATCTTGCCTTGCAGCTGGGCAACTGCGGCTTGGGGTTTTCCCGTGTGCAGCACTTTGCCTTGGAACAAGATCGCCATCCGGGTGCAGAGTTCACTCACATCTTCGACGATGTGCGATCCTAGGATCACGACCACGTGCTCACCGATTGCGCTCAGCAAATTCAAGAAGTGATGGCGCTCCTCGGGGTCGAGTCCAGCAGTCGGCTCATCCACGATGATCAATTTGGGGTCCCCGAGCAACGCTTGCGCAATCCCGAAGCGTTGCTTCATGCCCCCGGAAAAGGTCCCGAGATGGCGTTTGCGCACTCCCTGGAGGTGGGTCATTTCGAGCAGTCGGGTCACCGTCGCCCGGCGCGCTTGTGCGGCGGTGATGCCTTTCAAGATAGCGAGGTGGTCGAGCAATTCCTCGGCGGAAACCCGCGGATAAACGCCGAAATCCTGGGGTAAATACCCGAGTCGTTGGCGCACTTCGTGGCGCTCGCGCAAGACGTCTAAATCATCGAGAAAAATTCTGCCTGAATCGGGTTCTTGGAGCGTCGCGATGGTGCGCATCAAAGTCGACTTGCCCGCCCCGTTGGGTCCGAGCAGGCCGAACATTCCTGTGGGGATCAGGAGATCGACCCCGCGCAAGGCTTGGACGCCATTCGCGTAAGTTTTGGTCAGTTGCTCAATCCGCAGCATGGCCCCCTCCGCGCCTATGCTAGCAGCTCAGGTAAAACCCAGCGCAACCCATACCGCACGATCGGCACGATCGAGCTCCCGGCCACGGATCTGGCCGCGAAAACCACCCGCGAGACGTCCACGGGACGGTGTCGTGATCTTGCTGAGACCCTCGCTCGCCATAGTTCCGCGCAGTAGCTGTTTGCTGTCTGCTGGCTGTCTTGCCTGGATGGATCTTGCCTCGATGGATTTGGATGGCCTGACGATTTTCGGCCGATCCAGCTTGTGCGGTGAGTTTGAGCTGGGAATGCCGACGGCCGCTGCAGCGGTGGATGGAGGAGAAGATGCCAGCTGCGCTCGAGCTTCCGGGTTTAAAGCACGACACGGTCACGGTTTATCGGCAGGCAGTCGCGCGCACCATCCGCTCGATGGCCGACCATCTGGACGACGATTTTTCGTTGGAGGACATGGCCAAGATCGGCTTCATGAGCCCGTATCACTTCAATCGCGTTTTTCGCCAAGTCACCGGCGTGCCTCCCGTGCGCTTCCTCGGTGCCCGCAGGCTCGAAGCCGCCAAACGCCTGCTGCTGACGACGTCGATGCGGGTTACCGACATTTGCTTCGAAGTCGGCTACAACAGCCTCGGGACGTTCACCCGGCGCTTCACTGACCTGGTCGGGGTCCCCCCCAATCGCTTCCGCGCCATGGCCGATCGCGAAATCGAATCGACGGTCGGATCTTTCGCCGGGTCGACCGCCGACAATCCCAGCGACCTCGAAGGACAGATCAGCGCGCCCGACCAGTTTGCTGGGTTGATTTTCGTTGGCTTGTTTAAGACGGCGATCCCCCAAGGCCAGCCTCTCGCTTCGGCGGTCTTGCCCTGCGCCGGACGCTACCGGATCCAATCGCCTGGGGACGGGCATTTCTTCGCCTTTGCCCTGGGCTTGGTCCGGTCGCGCGACCCCAAGTCCTACCTGCTCTACGACAAAGCCTTGCGCGCCGGCAACCCGACCGGCGTCCGGATGGTGGCGGGAGAGTTGAAACAAGGTTCGCTCGACCTCGAACTCCGTCCCGCCGAGCCTTTCGATCCGCCGATCTTGATGACGTTTCCTTGGCTCGCCCGCGAACGTTCGCGCAACTCGCACGGAGCCCGGGATCGCCCCCAGAGTCCTTGAGTTCGACTGGAAACTCGCGCCAGGTTGCGCTGCCCGCTTTTTCGTGGGAAGCTCGGGCGCATGCAAAAGCGAGCTCTGGGACCGTTGGCGGCAATTGCACTGGTGGTCGGCAACATGATCGGCAGCGGGGTTTTCCTGCTGCCGTCCTCGCTCGCGGGCTATGGCCTGCTGAGCCTGTGGGGGTGGGGGATCACCAGTATTGGCGCGACCTTCGTGGCCCTGGTATTCGTCACCTTGAGCCGCAGCCTGCCCGCCGCCGGTGGACCTTACGCTTATGCCCGCCGCGGCTTTGGCGAGTTTGCCGGCTTTCTCGTCGCTTGGGGTTATTGGATCAGCATCTGGACCGCCAATGCGGCGATCGCAGTCGCTTTTGTTGGCTACTTTTCCGCCTTGGTGCCCGCGGTCAACGCATCTCCTCTGCGGGCCGCTGCGACGGCCGTGGCCGTGATCTGGCTGCTCACTTGGGTCAACGCGCGAGGCGTGCGCGAGGCCGGGATCGTCCAGGTGGTGACCACTGGCCTGAAGCTCCTGCCTTTGTTGCTGGTCGCCGGGTTTGGGTTGTTCTATTTCGATTCCGCTAACCTGCAGCCAATAGACAACCTAAAAGCCAATGGCCTCGCGGCCATCGGTGCCACGGCTGCTTTGACCTTGTGGGCCTTTCTCGGCTTGGAGTCTGCCACCATCCCCGCTGACGAGATCGAAGATCCCGCGCGTTCGATTCCTCGGGCCACGATCTTGGGGGTGTTGCTCGCCGCGGGGATTTACTTCCTCTCGAACTTGGCGGTTTTAGGCCTGGTCCCGGCGGCGACGCTGGCCACTTCGCCGGCGCCTTTTGCCGAAGCTGGCCAGCGGATGTGGGGCACCTGGGCTGCAACCATAATGGCCGTGGGCGGGGCGGTGTCGACCTTGGGCGCGCTCAACGGCTGGACCCTGCTTGCGGGGCAACTTCCCTTGGCGGCAGCGCAAGATCAGTTGTTGCCGACGGTCCTCACCCGCCGCTCGCGCCGCGGGACTCCGATCGTCGGTCTTGGGGTGTCGAGCTTGATGGTGACCTTGCTGATCAGCATGAACTACACTCAGGCCCTCGTCGAGCAGTTCACTTTCATCATCTTGCTCTCGACCCTGGCCACCCTCATCCCCTACGTCTTCACCAGCGCGGCCTTGCTCTTGCTCTGGCAGCGCGAGCCCCAACTTTTCCCTGGCCTCCGCCCATGGCGGGTCTTTTTCCTCGGCACCATCGCCTTTGTCTACTCGCTGGTGGCAGTCGCTGGCGCCGGAGCAGAAACGGTGTATTGGGGCTTCTTGCTGCTCCTCGCTGGACTTCCTCTCTACGTCTGGCAGGTCGGACGGCGTTCTCGGCAACTGGATTCCTGACCGCAGGCGCCTTGGTGAAGCGTCCTGAAGAGCAGAACTTGCGGGGTAGGCAGCCGTAAGTACTTGAATTACGATCCGCGGATAGGATCTGCTGCTGGGATGGCAGCCGCTAACTTAGAGCAGCTCAGGAGTTGTTGATGGAAGCACAGCAAGGTGGTTTGTGGGGGTTTTTGGCGAGCGTCGGACGCGGGATTGATTTGGCGCGACGGCTGGTCGTGAATTTTCTGTTCCTGGTGATCCTTGGGCTCGCGCTGGTGCTGTTCCAGCAGCCCAAGCCGATTCTGCCTGACCAAGCTGCTTTGGTCTTGCGCCCTCAGGGCAATATCGTCGAACAGCTGAGCGGCGATCCGGTGAGCCGAGCCATCGCGGCGCTGCGCGACCTCGACACCCCCGAAACGCTGCTGCAAGACCTGCTCGCGGCAGTGCGCGCGGCCAAAGACGATCCGCGGATCAAGGTCCTCTTCCTCGACTTGAATAGCATGGGCGGGGCTGGCTTGAACAAGCTGCAGGAACTCCGCGCAGCAATCGACGACTTTAAGACCAGCAATAAACCGGTGATCGCCGCAGCGGATTTCTACGTCCGCTCGAATTACTACCTGGCGACCACCGCCGACGAAGTTTATCTCCACGAACAGGGACTGGTGCTGCTCGAAGGCTACGGGATCTTCCAGAACTACTTCAAGCAGGGCATCGATCGTCTGGAAATCGACTGGAACGTGTTTCGAGCGGGCGAATACAAGTCAGCGGTCGAGCCCTTCTTGCGCGAAGACATGTCACCGGAAGATCGGGAAGCCACCCGCGACTGGCTGGGCGACCTCTGGCAGAGTTATGTGGAGGACGTGGCGGCCAGCCGGAACCTCACGCCCGCAGCTTTCAACCAAGGGCTCGAACGCTTCACTACCCATCTCGCGGGTGCTCAGGGCAAGGCTGCTGAAGCTGCCAAGCGCCTCGGGCTGGTCGATCATGTGGGTAGCCGCGATGCGGTCAAAGCGCGCTTGATCGAGCTGGTGGGCGAGGACGAAAACGAGCACACCTTCCGTCAAGTCGACTTTCGCGATTACCTCGTGGCGCTGGGTCACGATCGCCCTGGCTTTGATCGCGGCGGCCAAGCCGTGGGGATCCTGGTCGCGAGCGGCAATATCATCGACGGCCACCATGCGCCGGGTACCGTGGGCGGCGAGTCCACCGCCGAACTGATCCGCAAGGCCCGCCATGACGACAACGTCAAGGCCCTGCTCCTGCGGGTTGACAGCGGCGGCGGCAGCATGTTTGCGTCTGAGGTGATCCGCCGCGAACTCGAGCTCTTCCGCGCTGCCGAAAAGCCGCTCGTGGTTTCGATGTCGTCCCTCGCAGCTTCCGGCGGCTACTACATCGCCACCCCGGCCGACGAAATCTGGGCCAGCCCGACCACGATCACCGGTTCGATCGGCGTTTACGGGATGTTCCCCACCTTCCAAAAACCGCTTGAACGCCACCTCGGGATCAAGGTCGATGGGGTGGGGACGAACTGGCTGTCCGGCTCCTTGCGCCTCGACCGAGCGCTCGACCCGCGGGTGAAAGACACCCTTCAGCTGATGCTCGAATCCAGCTACCAGGACTTCTTGCGGCTGGTGGGAGAGGCCCGCAAGATGAGCCCTGAAGAGGCCAATCAGGTGGCGCGGGGGCGTCCGTGGAGCGGAGTCGATGCCGCACGCTTGAACCTCGTCGACCACCTCGGCAACCTCACGGACGCGGTCAAATCCGCGGCCGCCCGCGCAGAACTCGGTGACGACTTCGACGTTCGCTACCTCGAACCCGAACTCGATTTTGGCGATCGCTTGCTGCTTTCCCTGCTCACCAAGGTCAAAGCCACCCGGGTCACACTGGGGTTCCGCCCAGGCGTCCACGCCTCGCCGCTCGCCACGGTAGAGCGGCTCCTGCAAGAAAAACAGCGCCTCGAAGGGCTACTCCACGATCCCCTGGGGCTTTATGCCCACTGCCGCTGCGAGGTCGAGTGGTAGCGTTGAGGGCTGCGCGGTTGGTTGAGGGCCTGCGCGGTTCATTGCCCGTTGGGACGCCAATGCGCAAAGACGTCGTCCACGTGGACGGCTGCGTGACCATGACGTTCGAGTAAAGCCGTGGCGGCAGCGGCTCGCACGCCCCCAGCACAGTGGACGATCAGGGTGCCAGCCGGCAGCTCGGCGAGTTGGTCGCGCAAGCGGGTGTGCGGAATGTTGAGGGCACCTGGGATGTGGCCAGCCGCGTACTCGGCTGACCCGCGCACGTCCACGATCGTCCCATCAGCCGGAAGTTCCGCAAACGCAGTGACCGCGGTTTGACGCAGCCCGCCGAGCTCCCCGGCCACTGCTGGCAGGATTTCCGGCGGCGCAAAACCACGGATCTGGTCCAGCCCGATGCGCACCAAGGCCCGCACGGCTTCTTCGACCCGGGCGGCTGGCACCAGCAAATAGATCGCGTGCTCCGGGTCTACATAAGAGCCAGCAATCGTGGGGAAAGTGCGATCGAGCGGAGCCCACAGCGCTCCCGGCAAGTGACCCGCCATGAACGCGCGGCGGTCTTGCCGAGTATCGAGGATCACGGCGTCCGCCCGCCGGACGAGCGCTGCGAGCTCCGTTGCGCTGAGCCCAGCTGGACGGGGCAGGGCACCCAAAAGCGGGGGACCATCCTTGTTCAGCTGCTTCATCCGGCCGAAATAAAGCGGCGGCTCCGGCTGACCCGCGAGGATCGCGTCGATGAAGCGCTCTTGCCCTTGCTGGGCCGAACGGATCGCGGAATTGTTGCGCAATTCGTAGCCCACGGTGCTCGCGGGCACCGCCCCCAGGGCCTTGCCGCAGGCGCTCCCAGCCCCATGTCCTGGCCAGATCTGGACGAATTCCGGTAAGGTGAGAAACTGCTGGACGGAACGAAAGAGCGCTGCCGCCGCTGGCCTCATCGCCCCGGCTTGCCCGGCGGCGGACTCGAGCAAGTCCGGACGACCGAGGTCGCCGACGAAAACAAAATCTCCGGAAGCCATGCCCATCGGCTCAGCGCTGCCAGCTCCGCGGTCAGTGACCAGGAAGCAAAGGTGTTCCGGCGTGTGCCCGGGGGTGTGGATCGCCTGGATTTCGATGTTTCCCACCTGGAAGTGGTCCCCATGGTGGAGCAGTTGAGCGGAGTATTCGCCAGCTTCGAGCCAGCGATATTGCCAATCAGCACCGCCTTCAGCCGAGACGTAGAGCCGGGCTCCCAGCTGGTGCGCGAGTTCCCGTGCGCCGCTCAGAAAATCAGCGTGGATGTGGGTTTCCGCCACGGCGGTGATCGTCAGCCCTTCGGCGGCTGCGAGCGTGGTGTAACGATCGATGTCCCGTTCGGGGTCGATCACGAGCGCAGTGCCAGTCTTTTGGCAGCCGATCAGGTAAGCATATTGGGCCAGTTTCTCGTCGTAAATCTGTCGCATCAACATCAGGCACCTCCTTGATCCGCAGCGAGCGCATCACGGCGCTAGCGCTGCCAAAGATGACCCTATCCGAGTCGCGCGCAAGATACCAGGAGCCTCACCGCCTTGCTGCGTCGACCCTTAGCTCCCTTGTGCGGTCCTCCGGCAGGGTGAAAGCTGCTGCCAGGGCATCGGCCATGGCCATGCCGGTCAGCGTGGGGAGCAGCCGATCGTCGACCAGACGCAAAAAACCGGCGACCTGGGCACGCTCCAGCACGGCGCGATTGCTGACCCGAAGATCCGTGCCAAAACTTTCACGCCAGGCGGTGAGCCCCAGGCCGTCCGGGGTGCGCAAACCGAGCATCAAGGTTTCGAGCGCGCGGTCGGCCCGGCTCAGGGTTTCCTCACCGGCAGGTGCCAGGACCCCGCGGGCGAGCTGCTGCTGCCACCGCGGGAATTGCGCTTCGTTCCAGAAACGGCGCTGGCCGTCGAACGAATGCGCGGCAGGACCCAATCCCAAGTAAGGGACGTGGTGCCAGTATTTCTGGTTGTGGCGTGAGCGCCAGCGCAAGTCGCGGGCAAAGTTTGAGACCTCATAAGCGGCAAAACCAGCCTCTTGCAGAAAGCGATGGGTGAACCCAAAAAACTCGGCTTGGTGCTCGTTGGATAAAGGCAAGAGCTCACCACGCGCGTGGCGTCGGCCAAAAGGCGTGCGCGCATGGATTTCGAGTTCATAGCAAGAAAGGTGCTGCGGCAGCAGCTGGGCGACCACCTCGAGCGAGTGCTGCCACGCCGGCAGTTGCTGGCCGGGAAGGCCGTAAATCAAGTCGAGCGACACCACCGCAAAGCCCGCAGCAAGCGCCAACTCCACGCTCGTCCGCGCCTGCCGCGCTGTGTGCCGACGGCCCAAGAACGCGAGTTCGGCATCGACAAAAGACTGGATCCCCAGGCTGAGGAAATCGACCTCCAGCGCTTTCCAGGCAGCCAGGCGTTCGCGGTCCACATCTTCGGGATTGGCTTCCAAGAACAAGGCCGCGTCCGGACGCACGGGCAAAGCGCGCAAGGCCCGGACCACGCGCTCAAGCTGATCCGGGCGCAAGGCCGAGGGCGTACCCCCGCCCAAGTAGACCGTGGTAAAACCTCGCTGCCAGGCCGCCGTCGGGGACTGCGTCCACAGCGCGACCTCCCGTTCGAGCGCGGTCACAAACGCCGCACCCTGCTGCGCTCCCCCCACCCGCACAGCAAAGTCGCAGTACGGACAAATCGCCGAGCAGAACGGGACGTGGACGTAGAGTCCGGGGAGTTGATCAAGCACTGCGCCTGGTACTCATCGTCGGGTGCTCATCGTCGGGTGTTCGTCGTCGGTGTTTGTCGGCGGGTGCTCCAGCGGGTGGCTGGAGTGCACCCGGGATACGTCCCCAGCTGAGGACGCCTCGCACAGGGATCGTCACGGATTCTACTCTGGGTCGGTGCAGCCGCCGTGCAGACCTCGGGCTGTTTCAGTCGCGTTTGGGGGTGGTACGAGGATTGCTCTTGTTCTTCGCGGTCGGAAACGGTGGGGTTCCCACCTGGGAGAAGACAATGAACCCGCTAGGTTGGCTGATCAGAGTCCTCAAGGTATCGCGCCGGATGTTACCCCCGCTCCAGAAACGTCGGTGGGGCGCGTTCGGCATGGCGCTGCTCCTCGCGGTGCCGGTGGGGGCGCAAAAAGACCAGCCCGGGCCACCAGCTTTTTTCAACGACACGGTCGAAGTTCGGGTGATCAACCTCGAAGTGGTGGTCACCGATCACCAGGGCAAGCGGGTTGCGGGTTTGCGACCGAACGATTTCCAGTTGCTGGTCGACGGAACCGCGGTGCCGATCGAGTTTTTCACCGAAATTGATGCCGGCCGAGCAACCCTTGCTGCAAAGCAGTTGGATCCTCCCCCAGCCGTGCCTGAGCTGCCGCCAGGCGAGCACATCAGCACCCGCTACTTGGTTTTCATCGATGACTTCTTTCCGGTCCCGGCTTACCGCAACCGCATTCTCGACCGTTTGAGCGAGCAGATCGAGGTCCTAGCGCCCGAGGACCACATGGCGATCGTGGCCTTCGATGGCCAGCAACTCGCCTTGCTCAGCAACTGGACGCGGTCGTTGCCGCAACTGCGCCGCGCCGTGGACGAAGCCAAGTTGCGCCCAGCTTTTGGCTTGCAGCGCCTGGCCGAACAGAAACGCTTCACCGCGGTCGACCGCGGGTTGAGCCACCGTGGTCTGAGCTTCTCCGATATCGGCTTCGGTGGCTCACGGTTCAACAGGCGCTTTTTGAACTCCCAAGGGATGTTGCAAGCCCGGCAAGTGGAAGAGCAAGTTGCCCGGATGCTCACGGCAGCCGCCGCAACCCTCCGGTCTTTTGCCAAACCCGCAGGGCGCAAGGTCATGCTCGTGCTGGCCGGGGGCTGGCCAGCCGCAGCGGACGCCTGGATCGCCGCGACCGGTGACGTCGACTCCAATTATGGCAGCCGGTTTTTTGCGGGACGGCACAATTTGACGCTGCTCAGCGATACAGCCAACCGGCTGGGCTACACCATTTATGGGGTGGATGTGCCCAACGCCCAAAGCGCGCGGGCGGGACGCAGTGCCGAGTTTGCCACCTTGGACGCTGCGATCGCGGACGAGGACACGCGGTTCGAGCGCAAGCTCAACGAACAGGATTCCCTCCGCTACTTGGCTGCGGAAACCGGTGGTCGGGCTTTTCTCGAAGGCGCCAGCCTCGAAGCCTTGGCGAGCACCGCAGCGGATACCCGTTCCTATTACTGGCTGGGCTTGAAGCCCACCTGGCGCGAGGACGATCAACGCCACCGTCTGACCGTGCGGGTCCGCGGGGATCGTTACCAGGTCCGCGCGCGCAGCAGCTTCCTCGACCTGTCACCGCAAGCGGAGAGCACCATGCAAGTCGAAAGCGCCCAGCTGTTCGGCTTTCCGGTGCCGGGCAGCGAGCTCAAAGTGCAGCTGGGAGAGCCGGCAGCCGCGGGCTTGGGCAAGGTGCTCTTGCCGGTCGAGCTGGAAATTCCCCTGGATCCCCTCATCCTGCTGCCCGCCCGCGACGGCTGGAGCGCGCACCTAGAGTTGCGGGTGACCGCGCAAGAACCCGACGGTGATCGCGCGGATATTCCGGTGATCCCGATCGAGCTCTCGGGCAACGTGAAACCCCAGCCGAAAGACGTCGCTCGGTACTCGACCCAGCTGCTGCTGCGGCGCAAACCGCAAGAGCTGCTGCTGGTTTTAACCGACCCAACTTCCGGCTTAAACCGGTCGACAAGGATTGCCTTTCGACCTTGAGCTGCCGCATGAAGCGCCGCACCGTATCGCCCGGTGAATTCACCTCAAGGATCCCAATCGTGGTAATAATGGAGCGCTGCCAGTAAGGTTGCGGCAGACCTCAGCCGCAGAAGAACCCAGCAGAAGAACCCAGCAGGAGAACCCCGATGAACCCATTCCTCAGCTGCCTTGCTCGAACCTTCGCGGTTCGGGTTTCCCGCATCGCCGCCTGCGCCCTGCTCAGCCTGATCTGGGCGGGGTCCCCGCTAAGGGCCCAGCAAGAAGCGCCCGGCGTTTTCAGTGAAGTCATCGACGTCCGGGTGGTTAACCTGGAGGTGGTGGTTACCGACAAGGACGGCGCCCGCGTCCACGGACTCAAACCCGAAGATTTCGTGCTCACCGTCGATCGCAAGGAAGTCCCGATCGAGTATTTCACGGAAGTTTTTGGCGGCACTGCCGTGGTGCGCGACGATCCGTCCAAAGCCACGACTTTGCCGGCGCTGGCGCCGGGTGAGCCGGTGGGCACCAGCTACTTGGTTTTCATCGACGAGTATTTCTCGCTCGCGGTGCATCGCGACCGGCTGCTCCATCGCATGATCGACCAATTGCCCCTGCTCACTCCTCAAGATCGCATGGCCGTGGTCGCTTTCGATGGCAAGCGGCTCGAGATGCTGAGCACCTGGACTTCCTCAGTCGAAACCTTGACCCGCACTTTCCAGAAAGCCATGGGACGGCCGGCCCAGGGCCTGCAGCGTGAATCTGAGCAGCGCATCTTCAAGTCGGTGCGCGAGCTGCGCGACGAGCCGGGCTTCGTCACCAGCGAGATCGGGCTGGCCGGCTCGCGCCTCGACACCAAGCTGGACCTCGACGAGCAACAGCAAGCGGACTTGGTCGCCGAGCAAGTCGAGCGCACCGTGCTCGCGGCTGCTGCCGCCCTGCGCAGCTTTGCCAAGCCGCCGGGGCGCAAGGCCATGCTGCTGCTCTCAGGCGGCTGGCCCTACAACCCTGCAGAGTGGGTGGTGCGCGACCGGCGGCGGGCGGTTTTGGTCAGCGCTTCGGGCAAGTATGGTGACTCGCTGTTCAAGCCGTTGATCGAAACTGCCAACCGGCTGAGCTACACCCTTTACCCCATCGACGTGCCCGGTTTGGACACCGCGCTGATCGACTCTTCGCAGTTCGAGATCGACAGCCCCGGCCGGGTCACGGACCAGGAATTCCAGCTCGATCGGGAACAAAACGAACAGCTGTCGCTCACAGTTTTGGCGCGGGAGACCGGCGGTCGGCCTCTGCTCAACAGCGCCAACATCGAGGCTTTAGATCGCGTGGTCGAGGACACCCGTTCGTATTACTGGCTGGGCTTTACCCCTTCCTGGCGCGGTGACGACGCTTCGCACGAGGTCAAGCTCAAGACCCGGCGTGAGGACCTGGAAGTACGGTCGCGCGCGAGTTTCTCCGATCTCTCCCGGCAGACCGAAGTGACCATGATGGTCGAGAGTTCACTGCTTTTCGGCAACCCCCCGAGCGCGGCCCCGTTGAGCGCTCGTTTGGGCGCGCCGGAGAAATCCGGCTTGGGCAAGGTCACCGTCCCGATCGAGATCGCCATTCCGCTGGGCGCCCTCACCTTCTTACCGCAAAAAGAAGGCTTTGCCTCCCAAGTCGAGCTCCGCGTGGCCGTGCTCGACGACGAAGGGAGCACGGCTGACATCCCGGTCATCCCCATGACCTTGACCGGTCCGCGCCAGCCCACCACCAACGACTTTTCGGTCTACCGCAACACCCTCAAGCTGCGCAAGAAAAAGCACGACCTCGTGATTTCCCTCTACGACGTGGCGTCTGGCACCATCCTATCGACCAAGCTCGAATTCACCCCGCCCGCGCAGTGAGGGCAGCTTGCGGGAGCTTAGATCAACCTAATATTAATTAACCTAATATTACCCACCGGCAAGGACCCCGTGGCTCCGAGCGGCTCCAACACGTCGACCCAGTTGTAACGGGTGGCGGAGGCGAGCTTGCCCTGACGCAGGTTGCTGCCCTGGTTGGAGCGGCCGTAGGTCTGCCGCTTGAGCGGACGGGTAGAACTTGGCCCGGTGACCTCGTCCAGCTCGATCAACCGGCCTGCGGGATCGTAGCGGTAGCGCAGACCCAAACTTGTCGTGCCCGCAAAATCCTTGCTCAAGACCAGGCCGCGGGCATCGTAGGTGAAGTTGGACCAGCCGTTGCCGCTCGCGGGACAAGGGATCCGGCCAGTCCGCCAGCCCGGCCAGCCCGCTAGTCCGCTAGCCCAAACTTCAGGATCTGAGGAAGCCATTGCCAACCCAGAGCCTGCGCGCTAGGCTCTGCTTTGCAGCAGGGCTGGATACTGTGCCGTGGCGCGTTTCTGCGGCAAGCGGTGAACCGGCCCCACGACCCGCCAATTCCGTCCGGCAAGGAGGACAGCCGTGGATTTTTCTTTGACCGCAGAGCAACGCGCCATCCAGGAAGCTGCGCGCGACTTTGCCCGCCGTGAAGTCGATCCGATCGTCGACGAGATCGACGAGTCCCAGCGTTTTCCCCGCGAAGTCATTGCCAAAGCTGGTGAGCTGGGTTTCCTCGGGGTGATTTTCCCGGAAGCGTATGGCGGTTCGGATCTGGGTTATGTGGAGTACGTGCTGATCATTTCCGAGCTCTCCGCGGTCGACCCTTCGGTCGGCATCACGATTGCCGCGCACAACTCGCTGTGCACCAACCACATCTACAAGTTTGGCAACGAAGCGCAAAAGCAGCGCTATGTGGTCCCCCTCGCCAGAGGGGAAAAAATCGGTGCTTGGAGCCTGACTGAGCCCGGGGCTGGATCTGATGCTGCTGGCACCCGCACCATCGCGAAGAAGACCGACGGCGGCTGGATCTTAAACGGCGCCAAGACGTTCACCACCCACGGCTCGGTCGGCGATGTTTGCGTGGTGTTCGCGATCACCGATCCCCAAGGACCGCGCCACCACAATATTTCGGCGTTCGTGATCGAGCGCGGGACGCCAGGCTTTCGTCCCGGGAAAAAAGAAAACAAACTGGGTATCCGCGCTTCAGACACCGCGGAAGTGGTGATGGAAGACTGTTTCGTGCCGGACGAGCAAATGCTCGGCGCTGAAGGTGAAGGATTCATCCAGGCCCTCCAGATCTTGGACGGCGGGCGGATCTCGATCGCTGCGTTGGGTCTGGGCACAGCCCAAGGCGCTTACCGGACTGCCCTCGCTTATGCCAAAGAGCGGCAGCAGTTCGGGCAGCCGATCGCCGAATTCCAGGCGATCCAGTTTGCACTTGCGGAAATGGCGACCCGCATTGCTGCGTCCGAGATCTTGACCCTGGCGGCGGCGCTGGCCATGGACCAAGGGCAGCGGGTTTCGCGCATCGCTTCGGAAGCCAAGCTCCACGCAGGCGAGACCGCGGTGTTTTGCGCTGAACGCGGGGTCCAGATTCATGGTGGCTATGGCTTCATCAAGGACTATCGGGCGGAGAAGTATTTCCGCGACGCCAAAATCTGCACGATCGGCGAAGGCACCAGCGAAATCCAACGGCTGGTGATTGCGCGGCTCCTGCTTAGCGGAGTTTAGGTGATGGTCCCCCGGATCGACCACATCGGCATTGCCACCCCTTCGATTGCCGAAGCGCGCAAGATTTACGAAGCCTTGGGGCTGAGCGTCACCGCGATCGAAGAAGTCCCGGAAGAAGGCGTGCGGGTCGCGATGATCCCCTGCGGGGACACCCAGATTGAACTCCTCGAACCGCTCGCTCCCGCAGACCCGAACGCCTCTGCGGTAGCGCGCTTTCTCGCGCAACGGGGGCCGGGAATTCACCATGTTTGTCTGGCAAGCGACGATGTCCGGGCGGACACCGAGCGCTTGCGCGCGCAAGGCTATGCGGTCCTGCGGCCAGCACCCACCCGCGGCGCGGGCGGCTGCTGGGTCAACTTCGTCCACCCCAAGAGTGCTGGCGGCATCCTGCTCGAACTCTCAGAACCCCCTTCTCCTGATGAACGCTGAAACACCAACTCCTGAACCCGACTCTGACCGGATGACCGTCATCCCCGGCGCGATTGTGATCCTCTACCTTGCGAATCCGTCCGAGAAATACTGGGGAATGCTGCACTCCTTGACCGCATCGGGAGTCACCCTCCGCGGCCTCAACCTGGCGGGTGTCGAGGACTGGATGCGGGCGGTCGCCCGCGGCGATGAGCAGGCTGCAGCTTTGTCGACGGTATTTTTTCCCTTGCTCCGCGTAGAACGGATCACTCTCGATGAACAGTTCGGCGGAGTCCCGAGCCTGCACCAGCGGTTCGAGCAGCTGGTGGGCCGTCCGATCACCGATTTCTTGAGTTAGCGTTCTTGAGTTGACGGTTTTCTTGAGTTGACGGTCAGAGCGCCGCAGCGGTGATGAGGGCAGCGCTCGAACGTCCAGCTGGGCGAAGCCCAGCCCTAGCGGCTTGGGGCTTGACGGCGCGAATCACCGCTGGCTGCAGCGACTTGTTGGGCACCGTCCTTTGAGAAGTCCACGACCCTACGGGTTCCCTCACTCTGGCGCTTTCTCAGCTCGCTTGCCAAGGTCGCGATGTCGTAGTTGAACTCACGGGCGATCGAATCTTTGATTCGCCACAACTCCGCGATGATTTCATCACGCATCGGTTTCGTCTCCCATCAGTTCCTGGGGTGTAGCTAGGGTTGACGCAGCCGCGCCAAAAGCGCCGTGTTGAGCCGGGTGTACTCGTCCCGCAGCTCCGGGCTGGCCGTCGTAGCTGCCCCGGCCAGCGAGCTTTCGGCGGCAGCGATGGCGCCTGCGCGATCGCCCTTCTTGTCCAGAATCAGCGCCTGACGGTACAGCATCCCGATGTGTCCAGGATTGTCTTTGAGGGCCAACGCCATCAATTCCGCGGCCCGGTCAAGGTCGAGATTGTTCTCGAAGTAAAACATCGCCGCCAGGAAATAGGGACGGCGTCCTTCTGCTTGGAGTGCGGCTTCCAGCTGCGGCACCACGGTGGCACGGATATCCACGGCAATGCGGATGGGAACCCGGATTTGGTCCCACGCCAGATTCAAAGTGGCTGCATTCGTCGTCAACTCATCGAAGCCGATCGTGAAACTTTCGACCCGGTCGCGCAGCGGCACTGGCTGGACTTTGAGGCGCGCCGCGTCGTTTTTGGGATCATAGGAGTACGAACCCCATTGGGAGTGGTTCTGCTGCAGGATCACCACCCACTCTTGCTCGCCTGGGATCGAGAAGAGCTCGTAAGTACCCGCCTCGAGCGGCGTTTCGTTGAGCGTGACCGGCGTGCTGAACGAGATTTTGGTCGTGGCGTCAGAGCCGGTGCGCCACACTTGCCCATAAGGGACGAGCCCACCGAAAATGGTGCGCCCCCGCACCGATGGCCGGTTGTACGTCACTTCGATCTCGGTGGCTGCGACCCGCTGACGCACCACTGCCCGGGGGTTTGTAGTCGGCGCCTCAAATTTGGGTGCGGTCGCCGGTGCCGGCGTTTCCCCGGCAGCCGACCCCACGGTCAGCAGGCTGAAAATAGCTGGGCTGAGCAGCCCGACGAACCAACGTTTGGTTTGCATAGCGGTCCTCCTCAAGGCGCCGAGTATATCCAGCCGGCCGTCGGAATCACAACCGCGTCCACCACCGCCCCCCAGCCAGCCTGAGCTCAACCACCCGGTCCAGCCTCATCCAACGGGCGATGCTGGTGCTATTCTGTCTTCGGAGGCGAAACTATGAGAAAGCTT
This sequence comes from uncultured Thermoanaerobaculia bacterium, assembly GCA_964499975.1. Taxonomy (GTDB): domain Bacteria; phylum Acidobacteriota; class Thermoanaerobaculia; order Multivoradales; family J023; genus CAZCOV01. The sequence continues at coordinate 31,549 of CAZCOV010000002.1, read as the reverse complement.
GATTGGGTTTCCGGTCTATTTTTGGGGATTTTATGGATCGGCCCGCAGGCCCTAGCCGTGCAGCCAGGGCCACCTTGGGACTGTCGATCCCCAACGGATCACAGCAAGGGACTACCACCCCATGTTCAAGGCACTAACGATCCCAATGTCGATGACCAGTGCCATGGCATGCCAGGCGATAATGGGTTGTGTGCTGTCGGAAACGGTGGGTCCACGGCAGCGGTGCGTTGTTACTTTGTCGGTCCGGAACAGGTTCCTGTTTGTATCGCGTCGGCCAACTGCGGGGGAACCTCCGTGATGTGCGGCGGCCCAGGCTGGGAAGCGATGGGAGGAATCAATCACAACACGGGTAAAGCCTACTACGCCTGCCGACAAGGCGCGACCCAGGCTTATAGCGAATGTCCGTAGCGCGATCGCTCAGCTCAATTGCGGGGCTGCTGACCTTTCTTGCCGTCGCCAACCCGGCGCGGGCGAACCTGGTGGTGACCGGCCGGGTAGTCGGGGCGCAACAGCAGCCGCTGCCTGGCGCCCAGGTTCGGCTCTTGCCCGGGAGTAGCGCCTGGGAGCTCGACCGCCTCGTTCTCGCTGGGCGCGACCCCGTGCCACTAGCTGAGGCAGTGACCAACGAACAGGGTTTCTTCGCGCTCAGGGCCCCAGAGATCGGAATGTACCAGGTCCAAGTTGAGGCACCTGGATGGGTCCCCCTGGTGTGCCCGCTAGCACCCCTGCTCACCTCGACGCGTTTGCCTACCGCTCGGCTGGATGCGGACGAAGGGCTTGAGGTTCGGCTGCAGGATCCGCTGGGGCATCCGGTCGCAGGAGCACAAGTGCATCTGAAAGCATCCGCAGAGCAGGCTCGGCATGACTGGGTGGAGCTGCGCTGGCAAACCGCGGAACAACGGCGGGTGAGCGGGTTTGGCGGGATGGTCCGGCTGCCCCTGGCCCGGGGTGCTGAAGCCAACCTCTCGACTTTCCATGCCAACCATCTCAAAAGCGAACGCCATCGCGTCTCCCCAGGCCGACTGCAGATCACGCTCGAACCTGGTCCCAAACGGCAAATCGAGGTTCGCGATCCGGCCGGAACCCCGCTACCCGGAGTGTTGGTCAGCGCCAGCAGCTGGCCGCTCGGACTGACTGGTGAAGATGGAACCATCGCTGCGGTTTTGCCCACAGGGGACCTCGACCTCGAACTGCGGACCGGTCCTGGTGCGCCAGTTCGCCAGCGGGTGCAGGTCGCTCCCGGTGCGGTGCAAATCCGGCTGGTTTTTGTCGCGCCGCCGTCGCTCACGGGTCGGGTGATCGACCGCCGCTCGCGCGAGCCCCTCACGGGTGCGCTAGTGTGGCCAGCGAAGTTTCCAGACGAAGCTGTCCGCAGCGATGCGCAAGGGGTCTACCGGCTCGGGGACGTCACCGCGGCGTGGCAGCTGTGGGCGGTCGCGCCCGGTTACCGGCGACTCGAACAGCGCTATTTCCGCGGGCAACCCGGACCCGCTTTCGCGCTCGAACCCGCGCGCGCCGCCGTGAGCGGGATCGTCCGCGACTCTGAGCACCGGCCGGTGGCTGAAGCCGCGGTCGAAGTGGGCTTCGGGCCTAGCCTGGCGGAGCCGCCTGCGCTCACCGACGAGCGCGGAGGCTTCACGATCGAGCACCTGCCCGCGGCGCTTCCCCTCGTCTTGATCGTGCGCAAGCCCGGCTACATGCCGACGCGGTGGGCGCTGGAAGAGCTGGCCGATGGCGCTCGCCGAGCAGATTTGGAACTCGTGCTGCAGCGCTGCCCCAGAGTTTGGGGGCAGGTCGTCGACCCGCGCGGAGAGGCGATCGCCGGCGCTCGGGTGTTGCTCCTCACCGCAGAAACGTCGAGGGATGAGGTCCAGACAGACGCGCGTGGGCAGTTTGTTCTGCTTCCGGTCGAACCCGGCGCTTACACGGTCGAGGTCGAGCATCCAGGTTTCGCATTCGTCCCGCGCTCGATTCAAGTCCCAGCGGGTGAAGAAGAGGTTCGTCTGGGGCAGCTCGTGCTGACCCCTGGGGTAAAACTCTGCGGCACGGTCGCCGATCCTGGCGGTCAGCCAATTGCGGGTGCAGAGATTTACGTCCAGCAGGATTCCGGTTTGCGGCGCATCCAGCTCACCACGGGCCGGCCAGCGCGGTCCGCGACCACTCAGAGTCAGCTGGACGGCGGCTTTTGCTTGCCCGATTTGCATCCCCGCGAGGCTTTTCAGCTCGAAGTTTGGGCTGAGCACTTTCTGCCTCGGGTGGTGCCGGTGAAGGAGGTCGAGTCCCAGTCGCTGATCCTTACCCTCGATCCTGCAGCTCGGCTGTCCGGCCGCCTGTTGCCCGCTGACGGCAAGCCTCTGACTTGGGCGGAGGTGTCGCTCGTCCACGAACGCGATGTTGGCGGGTTGGAGCTTGCGGGCCCCACCTCGAC
>CAZCOV010000002.1:21650-29111 GCA_964499975.1 uncultured Thermoanaerobaculia bacterium | reverse complement strand
AGTTTGCTTTTGCTCAGCTTGAGCCCGGAGTCTACCGGCTCGGCGTTCAGGCGACGGGCTATCAAGCCGTGGAACTCTCTGGGCTCCGCGTCATGCTTACGCCAACCCAGAGCGCGACGGACAACAGCTCCGAGGAGCTGCGGATCGAACTGCTGCCAGCCGCGATTCTTAGCGGTCAGGTCCAAGATCCTGACGGCCAACCGGCGATGGGTGCTACGGTTCGCGTTTTGCCCCCAGCTGGCGAGGGTCCGTCCGTGCGCTCCCTGCTGCTTTTCGCCACCGCGGATGGCGAGGGTCGTTACAGGATCGAAGATCTGAACGCGGGAGCTTTGACCTTGGAGGCGAGCCATCCCGAGTTCAGCCCGGTCACCCGGCAGCTCGAGCTGCGCTCCGGTCACCAGGTGCTGGACTTCCAGCTCTTGCCCCTGACCACGGACGAGATTGCGGGCAGGGTCTTGACTCTGGCAGGTGACCCCGTGGCCAACCTCGAAGTTCAGCTGCTGCCTTTGGGCGGTGGGGTGTTGCGGCGCGAGACCAGTGCAGCCGACGGCTCGTTTGCCTTCCGCAAGGTGCCTGCCGGGGAGTATCGGTGGCGCATCGGCGATCGTTACCGGTTGGTGGAGCCGCAGGGAGAGCTCCAAGTCCGCGGGCAAGGCGTGCTTTTGCAGCAAGACGTGCTGGTGCGCCCAGGACTGAACGTCTTCGGCCGACTGGTCGGTCTTCCGGAGGACGAAACCTGCGAGCGGGTCAGCATCGTTGCCTCGACCCAGGGAGCTGTGGCGCTCGGCCAGGTGGCTCCGGCGGACGGCACCTACACCCTCACGAATCTCGCGCCCGGAGTTTGGCGGATCGTGGCGGAGACCACCTCCACCGGGTTTCGTGCCAGCGCCACCGTCGAACTTGCCGAGGGCGACGCCCAAACCCAAGTCGACTTGGATTTTGCTCGAGGTTTTGTCCTGCGCGGGCAGGTGCTCCGTCATGGGCAACCCTTGACCGCGTGTCAGGTCTTGCTGCGTGCGGAGAATCCCAGCAGCATGCCCAGCGGTAGCCCGGTCTTTCCCGACCTGCAAGGTCGCTTTGCGCTGCGCGGTCTTTCGGCTGGCACCCAGGTGCTCGAGGTGTCCCTCCCCGCAATGCTTGGGCAGCCACCGCGCCTCGTCCACCGCCAAGCCCTGACCCTCGACGCCGACCAAGAGCTGGTCGTCGAGGTCGAGACCGGGACCATCACCGGCCGGGTGCAGGCGCAAAACTCCGGTGACCCGATCGCCGGTGCGGTCGTGGTATTGGGCAGTGCAGACGCCCCGCGGAGCCAAACCGCGATGACGGATCCAGAAGGAGTTTTTGTGCTGGATCCGGTGCCGCTAGGGCGCTTTCAGCTCGAAGTCGAGAAGACCGGCTACGCGCCCAGCGAAGCGGTCGTGAACGTCGCTGGTGAGGGCACCTTGACCCAGGATTTCGTCCTGGTCCAGCAGCCATGATCTGAGTGGCCAGGGCCTTGTCCGGGCCAGCACGGGTGCGGTCTACCCAGCTCGACCGAGAGGTTGGACGAGGGCTCTAAGCTCAGCGCCCAGCACGGGATAGCGCCAGCCCGCGAGTTCGGGTGGAAGGATTGGGGTTTGACCTTGGGCAACTCGCTCTAGCAGGGCTTTGAGCATCTTGCTGGTGGCCAAAAGCTCGGGAGGAAGACCCAATTCCGCGGCTTTGTCCTGGACCAAACGGCGCATTTGCTGCAACAAGTCGCGGTAAGGTGTGAGGTCAGTCGTGGGGATGGGCGAGGGCAAGGCTGACGGCGGGATCGCCGCTGCGGTGCGCACGATTTGCAGCAGGTCTTGACCGTAGCGGCGGACGTCGCCAGGGCGCAAGTCGGGAATCCCACTCAACTCCTTGAGGGTCTGAGGGCGCCGCTTGGCGATTTGCAGCAAGGCGCCTTCGCGGACCAGGAAATTGCGCGGCTGATCGGTCTGCCGTGCGGTGGTTTCGCGCCAGTTGGCCAAGGCTTGCAGGGTCGCCAGCTCGCGCGGTTTGAGCGATTGCAGCCGCGGGAAGCGCAAGTAGAGGGTCTGCGGGTCGGGGAGAAAGCGCTCTCGGTCGCTCAAGGTGGCGCATTCTTCCGCGACCCATTGGGTGCGCCCGGACTGCTCCAGGCTGGCGTAGAGCCGCTTGAAGGCGGGCACCAGGAAGGCTACGTCGAGCGCGGCGTATTCCAGCTGGGCCGGGCTCAGCGGACGCTGCAGCCAGTCGGTGCGGGTTTCCACCTTGGGTACCTCCCAGTCAAAAAGCTGCTGCACCAGCCGCCCATAGCTGAGCGAGTAGCCAAGACCGGCAAAAGCTGCGGCGATTTGCGTGTCAAACAGGGGTTGGGGAAATCGCCCCAAGCGATGGAACAAGACCTCGAGGTCTTCGCTCGCGGAGTGGAAAACTTTGATCACCCCCGGGTCGAGCAGGACCGCAGCGAGCGCGCTCAGGTCCGCGATCGCTAGCGGGTCGATGAGGAATTGCTGCTGGCCATCGCTGATTTGGATCAACCCCAAACCAGGATAGAAGGTGCGCTCGCGCACGAATTCGGTGTCGAGTCCCAAGACTCCGGAGCGGTGCCAGCCGCCACACCAAGAAGCGAGTTCGGACGCGGTCTTGATCCAGGTGAAAGCGCGCGCTGCGGCTGGCGGCGGCCCGGCTAAGCTGGAGGGGGCGGCGAGCGGGATCGACATCAGCGCTCAGGCGGATTGCGCCTGGCCAGGAGCGCCATGGCATTTTTTGTACTTCTTGCCCGAGCCACAAGGGCAAGGGTCATTGCGTCCGATCTTGTCTTGCTTGTGCTGGACCGGGACGGGCTTTTGCGGGGCCGAAGTCTTGGCCGGGGCAGAAAACTGGAAGCGCGAGCGCATCGCCTCGACCATCCGCCGCCGCCGTTCGGCGAGTTCCTCTTCGCTGAGCGGCTCGACGCGGAAAAGGTTGCGGACGATCGCATCCTCCATGTGCGTCTTCATCTCAGCGAACAACTCGAAGCTCTCCCGCTTGTACTCCATGACCGGGTCTTTTTGCGCGTAGCCGCGCAAGTTGATGCCTTCTTTGAGGTGATCGAGGGCGAGCAGGTGGTCCTTCCAGGCGTGGTCCATGACTTGCAGCATGATGCTGCGTTCGAGCGCGCGCACCACCTGCGGACCGTACTGCGCTTCCTTTTGCTGATACTTGTTCTCGGCGGCTTGCCACAGGGCATCGCGCAGCCCATCGCTGCCGAGTTCGTTGAGCGGAATCCCGAGCGCATGCGCATCGAGATCGAAGGCCGCGCGGAAATCGGTGGCCAGCTCGCTCAAGTTCCAGTCGGCTGGATCGTGGTCGGCTGAACAGTGAGCACTGAGCGCGTCGTCCAAGATCTCTTCTGCCAGGCGCAGGACGTAGTCGCGGGTTTCCTCGCCCACCAGAAACTCGTTGCGCAGCTGGTAGATGGCCTCGCGCTGCTTGTTCATCACGTCGTCGTACTTGAGCAGGTGCTTGCGGACCTCGAAGTTGCGCGCTTCGACTTGCTTTTGCGCGCGCTCGATGGCTTTGGTGACCATGCGATGTTCGATCGCTTCGCCTTCTTCCATGCCCAGCCGACCCATCAAACCCTGGATGCGGTCGGAACCGAAAATCCGCATCAAGTCGTCTTCGAGCGAGAGGAAAAAGCGGGAGGATCCGGGATCGCCTTGCCGACCTGAACGCCCGCGCAGCTGGTTGTCGATACGCCGCGACTCATGACGTTCGGTGCCGAGGATGTGGAGGCCGCCTGCGGCCACGACGTCTTCGCGCTCTTGTTCCCACAGTTCGCGGTAGCGGGCGAGCGCAGCAGCGTAAGCCTCAGGATCCGTGGCCGGATCGACTTCACCGCGGGCCAAGCCTTCAGGATTGCCGCCGAGCACGATGTCGGTGCCGCGTCCGGCCATGTTGGTGGCGATTGTGACCGCGCCCTTGCGGCCGGCCTGGGCCACGATCGCGGCTTCACGGGCGTGGTATTTGGCATTCAAGACCACGTGCCGCACCCCCGAGCGGGTGAGCATTTTGGACAACATCTCGCTGTTTTCGATCGAAATCGTGCCGACCAAAACCGGCTGGCCGCGCTCTTGGCAGTCGCGGATTTCTTCGACCACGGCGTTCCATTTCTCGCGCCCGCTGCGATAGACCACGTCGGGGTGATCCTGCCGGATCATCGGCCGGTTGGTCGGGATGACCGAGACGTCCAGCTTGTAGATTTCGCCGAATTCGGCTTCTTCGGTCTCGGCAGTGCCGGTCATGCCCGCCAGCTTGGCGTACATGCGGAAGTAGTTCTGGAAGGTGATGGTGGCGAGGGTCTGGTTTTCGCGTTCGATGCGCACGCCTTCTTTGGCTTCGACCGCCTGGTGCAGGCCATCGGACCAGCGGCGTCCCGGCATCATGCGGCCGGTGAACTCATCGACGATCACCACTTGGCCGTCCTTGATCAGGTACTCGACATCCCGCTTGTAGAGGTGGTGGGCGCGCAAGCCCTGCTGAACGCCGTGCAGCAGGTCCATGTTTTCCATTTCGTAGAGATTTTCGATGTTGAGCAGCTTTTCGACTTTGCCCACCCCTTCGTCGGTCAAGGTGACGGTGTGCGCTTTCTCATCGACCAGAAAGTCGCCGGTGGTGTACTTGCTGCCGTCTTCGTGCTCGTGCTCGTCGCCGCGTTCGAGCTTGGGGATGATGCGGTCAATGCGGTAGTACTTCTCGGTCGACTCTTCGGCGGGACCGGAAATGATCAGCGGGGTACGCGCTTCGTCGACCAAGATAGAATCGACTTCGTCGACGATCGCGTAATGATGGCCGCGCTGCACCATGGCCGCAAAGTCGAACTTCATGTTGTCGCGCAAGTAGTCGAAACCGAACTCGTTGTTGGTGCCATAGGTGACGTCGGAGTTGTAGGCGATCTTGCGTTCGGTTTCGGGCATGTCGGTTTGGATCACCCCCACGGTCATGCCGAGGGCCTGGTATACCGGTCCCATCCATTCCGAGTCGCGGCGCGCCAGGTAGTCATTGACCGTGACCACGTGAACTCCCTTGCTGGGCAGGGCGTTCAAGTAGGCAGCCAGGGTGGCGACCAGGGTCTTGCCTTCGCCGGTCTTCATCTCCGCGATCTTGCCTTGGTGGAGCACCATGCCGCCGATCAGCTGGACATCGTAGTGGCGCATTCCCAAGCTGCGGCGCGCGGCTTCACGAACTGCGGCAAAAGCGGGGATGAGCAGGTCCTCGAAAGGCATGCCCGCAGCGAGTTGCTGGCGAAACTCGGCGGTCTTGCCGCGCAACTGGTCTGCGTTGAGGTTCAAGAACGCGGGTTCGAGTGCGTTGATCGCGGCGACCGTGGGTTGCATCCGTCGGATGTCCCGGTCGTGCTTGGTGCCAAAAATCTTGGTCAAAACAGCATTGAGCATTGCAATTTTCTCTTGGTCGTGAGGTGAGCTGCATGCCGCGGGGACGAACGCTACCGTCCCGACGGCCGAGCCGGTCTGCGGGAGTGCAGCTTATCAGAGATGCCGGCAGGATGCCTGGGTTGGGCGCGTTCGGGTTTTGGGGTAGGGTAGGGGCACCCAAGGAGGATTCTCATGGATGCCCCCGAGTACTTGATTTGCCTCAACTGCGAAACACCGAGTTATGTCTTTGAGTGGGAAGACGGCAGGATCACCGAAGTGTTCTGCACGGTCTGCGGCAATGACGACACTGACCAGTTCATGAGCGAAGAGGATTACGAAGCCTTGAGCAGCGGGCACTCGTGAGCCCCACGTGTAACGTTTTGCCGTCGGTAGCGCCTAATACCAGTAGACAGGGAGATGGCTCGACCTGAGTTGCTCCGGAACTGACGGCCCAAAGCCGGCTGCTTTGGGCATCCCAGGCTGCCAATCCCTGACAACAACAACCAGATGCGGAAGCGTACCTGGGGATGTGAGGCGTTTTTAAATTGAGGATGCTTCCGAATCTCTCAACCATCAACGCCCTTCAGCGACCCTTCTTCCTAATGTTTTGATTTTTCGCCTCACATCCGGCTTTTCCCTTCAAATCGAGCGTTACCGGACGGTCCCAGGCCGTAACGCTTTGGCATGGCCATGGGCTCGTCCGCGGGCTTGGGGCCAGAGGAGAACTGCACGAGACAGTCTCTGGAATCCCAATCCGAACACGTCTTTCTTGCGGACGGCTGGCACCGTTTCGAACCGCACCGTTCTGGTGGTGAGGGCAGCTGACGGTGCTGGGCAGCCGGGTGAGGGTCAAGGAGCACTTTTCATTTCCCAGTCGCCCTGGAGGACGAAACCCGCCCAGTAATAGGGTGCCCGCCAGGCGGATACCTGGGCCAGTTCCCTTTGGGCTTGTTGCAAGGCAGCAGCTGGCCCCAGACCTTGGCGCAGCAGGCCGTCATAAAAGCGCTGCATCAGCTCGGCAGTGGCCTGGTCGCCGATATTCCACAGCGAGACCAGCAGCCGCGCGGCACCCGCATACATGAAAGCCCGGGTGAGGCCGGTCATGCCTTCGCCCCGGACTTCCTCGCCGAGCGCGGTCTTGCAAGCGCTCAGGACCACCAAATCAGCGGGCAGGTCGAGGTTGTAGACCTCGTAGGTACGAAGGTAGCCATCGATCGGCTGTCCATTGGGGGCAAAGCGGGACAAAACAATGGCCGAAAGTTCGGGGTGGACAGTGTCGAGCACACCGTGGGTGGCGAAATGGACGATCTGGTACCCGCGCAGGCGGCCCGCATCCAGGAGCTGGCGGCTAGCGGCGAAACCGGTGGCGACGAAAGTCTGGTCCGGCGGCGCGAGTTCGAGGATGGCTTGAGCTTCACGGGCAGAGTGTTCGAGCCGGCTGAGCTCGGGCAGGTCGAGTGTCGACGCGGTGTCGCTACGCAGCTCAAAAGGTGCTGCTGCGGCGGCTGGGGAAGCGGGCACCCTTGCCGCAAGGCGTGCGTCCTTTTGGTCGAACACGGCATCAGCAACGACTGCGAGCAACCTGCTGGGCGCTGGCGTGCGGCGCGGCTCGAGGCTTTGCCGTTGGGCCAGGAGCACGGCAGCCGAAGGGAGCAGCACGATTTCGTGGTCGGCCACCAAAGGCCGGCGTTCGTCCGGCAAAGCCAGGGGGTTGGGCAGGGCCGCAAAAGGGACGGTCTGCAGCGCACCAGCGGCCACGATCGCCAGTCGACGGTGGTCCGCGAGCAGGTCGCGCACCGGGGCAAACAGCAGGAGCGCGAGCTTTTCCGCGGCCAAGGCCGCAGCCAGTTCGCTGGTCTGATGGTGGCTCTGCAGCATCCGGCGGTGGGTTTCAAGAGCCGCACTTTCGATTTCCTGGCGGCGGGGCAACTCGTACCAGTGGGTCTGGTCAGCGGCAATCGCCCACAGCCAGCTACGCTCTTCGCCGAGGTGATACTCGAGCAGCAAGGTGTCGGCGTCCAGCACCTCCGATTGGATCCTCGGCAACGACAGGGGCTGC
>CAZCOV010000002.1:4018-21640 GCA_964499975.1 uncultured Thermoanaerobaculia bacterium | reverse complement strand
GTCGGGGTCGAGGAGTTCTTTTTGGACTTGTGTGGGCGAGGGGATTTTCGGCTGAGTCAAGGCAGCGAAGCGCGGACTGCGCCGCTCGATCCGCGCTGCAACTTGACTCAAGCGCTCGAACAGCAGGTCGAGATCGGGATCGTTGCCCGTAGCCCCTCGGCGGGGATCTGCATTGGCAACCTCGAGGAGCGCGAGGTGGCGGGAATTGATCGCTTGACGCAGTTCCTGGTACTCGACCAGGTCTTGCCGCGGGATGTGCTGCTCAACTTCGGGACGGACGGCCGTGATCTGCTCGAGCAGACTGCGGGCGCGGGCGCGCTCGGAGACCGCGAAGGCATGGGCGTCGTGACCCGCGCGCGGATTGCGGGCGTGGAGAGCGGCCAGGACGGTCAGGAGAAAATCATAGAAATCTTGCTGGGTGGCCAGGTAGGACGAGCGCAGATCGTGGCGCGAAGCCGTCCACGAGCGGATCGTTTCGATGGTGTCCACCGCTTGTTGGCCGAGGCTTTGGGCCCGTTCCAGCTGGTCGGTGCGAAAAGCCAGGCGCGCCAGCCCCAACAAGGCATCTGCCTCGGCGTGCGCGTACTTGGCCTGACGCGAGTGCCGCAAGGACTCTTGATACGCGTTTTGCGCGGCTGGCAGCTGATCGAGCTGTTCGTAGACTAGCGCGAGATTGCCCAGGATCACGGCAACCGCACGGTCGCGGTCTTCGTCTGGCGGCCGCTGGCGGAAGATCTCGAGCGCGGTGGTGAAAGCGGACCGCGCCTGCTCGTACCGTTTCGCGGCGAGGTCGACCAGCCCCAGACTGTTCAGAGTCACGCCTTCGCCGCGCCGATCGCCGCGGGTCCGCCGCAAGGCCAGCGCTTCGAGCAAGACCGGACGTGCGGCCGCAGGGCCGTCAACCTGGAGCAGCGCGTTGCCCTGCTGGGTGAGGGTGTGGGCGCGCTGCTCGACGTCCTGCGGCTGGAGCAGTTCTAGGGCGTGGGTGTAGACGTTGAGCGCGCGCCGGGTTTCACCCAAGGACATGTAGGCATAGCCGAGGTTGGTCCAGGTCGTTGCCTGATGGTGGGGGCGAGCGAGCGTTTGCCACAGCGTCAGCGCGTCGAAATAAAGCGCCAGGGCAGCTTGCGGATTGCCCCGGCGTTGCTGGACCAAACCCATGTCGTTGAGTACCGTGGCGGCTTCCAGCTGGTTGCCCAGATCCTGCCAACGCTGCAGTGACGCGCGATAAAACTTCAGAGCTTCCGGCGGTTCACGGTGTTCCAGCAAGTCACCGAGAAGGTGCAAGCTGCGGGCTTCTTGAGCCTTGAGATCGGCCTTGCGGAAGAGGTCTACTGCGGTGAGGAGGGCCTGTTTCCCTTCAGCAGCACAGCCCTGACTGCGCGCGCAGAAGCGGCCGAGCCGAAACAGCGTCCACCCGCGCTCTTGGGCTTCCCCCAACTCGGCCCACTGCGCTGCTGCTTGGCGGTAAGGCCCGATCACATCCGCGACAGCAGCCCCTTCTCGCCATGCGCTTTCCTGCTGCTTGCCCGCAAAAACCGCCAGCGCAGCCTGCGCTCGCTGCTCATCGTCCGGGCGGGCTGGACGCCGGGCCATGACCTGCAAGCGGAACTCGCCAGGCTCGTGGCTTAAGAGCTGCAACTCATACACCCCCGGGTGGCTCGCGACCACAAACACCTGCTCGTCGCCCGTGCTGCCATTCGGGCTGTCGACGGCGAGCACGACCTCACTTCCCGTGGGGGTGAGGGCTTTGAAGTGGACGGCCACGTCAGCGCCCAGCTGGGTGATCTTCAGCTGGAGATACTCACCGCTCGCGAGTTCGCACGCGTAGCGCGTGGGGGTGCCAGCCGCCAACTTTTCGGTGACGGTTGTGCCTTCGGCAAATCCCCCCGGCGCAGGCAACGCCTGAGGTAGCGCTCGGTCCGTCCCCGCGGTGGGCCGCGCAACACCCGCATCAGATTCGGGTTGGTCTTGGTGCGGGAACTGTTCGGGGCAGGCGAGCAGCAGCAGCAGCCAGCCGATCCCGGCAGCCCACAGACGCCTCAAAGGGCCCGATCGAAAATGTTGCACAGAATCAGCACTTCCCAGAACCGTCCTCAAGAGTTCAGCGTTCAGTGATCCATGGTCGAAGACTGGTAGTCCGGTCAGCTTCCGGGATGCGCCAGCCCAGGCTAGCGTGCCCCGGGGACCACCTCAAAGGCATACTCGGCAATTCTCTCCGGCGGCTCGCCTTGCCCGTCCCACAGCAAGACCCGGTACCTGCCTGGAGGAAGTGTGTCATCCGCCAACTCGCAGCGGAAATTACCCGCTTCGCTCGGGCGCAATCCCGTGCGAATCCAGCGCACCTGGTCAGCAGCATCGCGGAACTCTGCGCGAAAAGTGAGCTCTGGCGGCCTTCCTGCCAGGTTGAAAATCAACCACGCGCGCTGGCCAGGCTCCAGGTGCAACCGGGGAACCGGGGGCACGGTCGCCGACCGCACATCGCCGATGGGTTCGAGGTTGATGACCGGGGGATTGACCTGGGGTTCTCGCACTTTGCGCAAAGACTGCTCCAACGTCACGACCCAAACCGAAAGGAACAGAGAGGTTAGACTCAGGACCGCGGCCAGGGTCCAAACCCGGCGGAGACCCCAAAGGCTAGTCTTCCGAGGAGCTGCCGCCGGAGTGGAGTCAGCGGGGTTGGGGAGCAGGCCGCGCTCCTGCAACTGGGCCCGTTGTTTTTGCCACGCGGTACCGAGCTCAGCCGCGGGAGCCGGGAGGGGCTCGGGATCCTTGAGTTCGGCCAGGTCCAAGACCAGCGCAGCGCATTCGGAGCAGCGGATGAGATGCTCGCGAACCGCGTTTTCTCGTGTCGGTGGCAGTCGATCCTCATGGTAAGCAGCCAGTTCTTCGGGCGTCGGATGAAAGTCGGGTTCAAGCCGCCCGGTCTTGGGGCTCAGCCTCAAGCTTTGGGCGAAGTCGTTTTCTGCGTCGGTCACGTTGTGATCCTCAAAGGTCGGCCACGGTGACCCCGGACTGACCCTGAGCCCCCCGACCCCTAAATGCGGGTGAAACCAAAGTCTGGTTTTTGTTTAGACGTGTTAGACGTGGTGGGGTCTGCCAGCTCATGGGGGTTCTGCTCCCTGCCCGGTGGTCCCCAGCTGTTGCTGCAGACGGTGGCGCGCTTGATGGAGGTGCGCTTTGACCGTATCGATGGAAATCTTGAGCAAGGTCGCGATCTCGCGGTACTTCAACCCCTGTTCGAAGCGCAGGCGGAAGCAGGCTTGCATCTGAGGCGGTAGCCCTTCCAGCGCTTGCTGCAGTGCTAGTTGCTGCTGCTTAGCCAGCGCCTCCTGCTCGGGTGACCGGGCTTGATCCGCCACCAGCGCAAGGTCGGGCGCAGCTCGGGGTGCGTCCAGCGGAACTTCCTGCCCTGCCCGCTTGTCCCGCTGCCAGTGCCGTTCTTCGTTGCGCAGCAGGTTGGCGGCGATGGCAAACAGCCACGATTCGAAGGATCCGTCACCCTGAAATGAGCGGAGCTGGGAAAAGAGCTGGAGAAAAACGCTTTGGGCTAGATCCTCGGCATCGTGGTGGGAAAAGCCGCGGCGACTGAAGAAGCGATGGATTTTCGGGTAGAAATGCTCAAAGAGTCGGCGGCTGCTCTCTTCGACGGCAGTCCCGGTCAGAAATTCGTCGACCCAAGCAAGCGCTGCGGACTCGGGCTTGGACGGTTGCGGAGATGTCGTTGCATGCATCGCTGCTCGGCCCTGGCTTCAACTCGCAAGAAAACTCTGTGATCATAGCACGCGAGCAAGCAGGCTGTAGCAGGTGCAGGTGCATCAGGTGCCGCGGGCAACTCGCAGGTTGTCTTGCGCGGCTGGTAGCGTGGGGTCCAGGGCGAGCGCCAGCAGTAACCAAGGGATTGCGTTCTTGGGGTGGCCAGCGAGGAGCAGCTCGGCGCCCCGGTTGGAAAAAAAGATCGCGGTGGCAGTGCGGTCGGCGATCGCCTGGACCGGCGCTGGCGTGGATCGGAGCGCCACCATGCCGCCAAAGTCGAGGATGAGACCCTGCTCAGGTGGTCCGTAGCCGACGGCTAGGTGGCGGGTCACAACCCGCAACCGTCCCTCCTGCGCGACGCCTTCGGGCTGGGTGGTCATCACAAAGTAGACCGGCAGGTCCACTTCGCGGGCCAGGGCCACCAGCAGGAAGGCGAGCGCAACGCAGTTGGCGCGCCGGGACCTGAAGGCTTCGACCGCGGTCGCGGTGTGTCCGCTCACTTCTTGGAGCTGCAGGCCGGGGACTTCGAGGACGGCGCGCAACAGCAGTTGCAAGCGCATCCGGCTGGGCATGCTACGCGGTGCGACCCGCTTCACCCAGGCTTTCATTTCTGCGGTCAAATCGAGCGGGGAGGACGCTGGAGCGGGTTGGGCTTGGAAGAGAGCCTGCGTCAACTCGGGTAGCTGATCGGGAGTGACCCCGCGGGCACTGGCCGCGGTGACCCAGGCGAGCCCAGCAGCGATCACGGCGATCCGCAGCCGATGGTTATTTAAAGACCGAACGATCGTGCTTTTTATGAACCAAGAAATTGCCGACATCGCAAGCTCCTTTCAAGTCTTTAGGTTGAGATCAAGTTGGATCCGGCGGCAGGCCGTCCCGGCAAGGGCCGGGGCACGCCAGTCCGGGAGTGGTCGAGCAGGGAGGCAAAAGCCGCTCGGGTGCGGGTTTCGGCGGCGGCGTCCTGCAGCAGGCGGCTGAAGTAGTGGTAACCGAGGTAGATGCTCTGCAAGTCGTGGGCAAACTGGACAGGTTCAAGATCGGCGCGAAAGTGACCCTCGGCAATGGCGATTTGCGCTGCGGTCGCCAGGACGTTGAGCCAGCCTTTCTGGTAGGTGACCAGCAGGTCGCGCACCGCCCCTGGACGATCGTCGAACTCCTGCGCAGTGTTGAGGAACAGGCAACCGCCAGGCAGGTAAGGCGCGCGGGCCCACTCCAACCAGCGCTCGAACAGCGCCTTGACCCGCGGCTCGCCGCGCGGTTGGCGCAAAGCTGGCTGGACCACGTCAGCGATGAATCGTTCGGCAGCCTCTTGGATGACCTGCAGCTGCAGCTCTTCTTTCGAATTGAAGTGGGCAAACAGGCCGCTCTTCGACAGCTGCGTCTCTTTTGCCAGCGTCCCGATGCTCAAACCCTCGAGCCCGATCTGGGACGCCATGGCGAGCGCCTTGTCGAGGATCGTGCTGCGGGTGATGTCACCTTTGCCCATAAAACAACTTTAGCACGAACGTTCGGTTTTTATGTCGCTGATCTTTCTGGATTTTATCACCGAGAATTCAGGGCAAGACGCAGCCGCAGGTGGTGCAGTCGTGCTGCCGGGTTTCCTCGCGCCCCTGGGCGATCAGCGCGCGGATTCGCGCGGGATCGAAGTTGGTGAGGCTCAGAGTGCGGTCGTAGGGGGTGTGCGGGAAGTAGCGATGGAGGGTGATCGGCGTGAGGGTGGGGGCGGAGCAGCCCGTGCCGATGGCGCCAGCAGCCGCCAGCAAGCGATGGATGGCGTCCGCGGGCAAGTCCCCGCCAGCAGCGCTGGCTGCAGTGGGCTGCTGGATCAACGCGATCGCCTGGTTGTAAGCGCGGACGCGCGCGATTTCTCGCGTCACTGCGGCGCCCCAGAAAATGGCGAGACCGCGGTAGAGCGCTTCGACCGCGTTCTCTTCGCCGTCAACCGGTGCGGTGGCGACGGCGAGGTTCATTTCGAGCAAGTGGATCTCCTGGGCTCCAGCTGCAATCGCCGGACGGACCGGCGCGTACATGCGCACCGCCCCATCGATGTAGTGCTCGTCGCCCACTCGGCAGGGGGGAAAACCTGGCACTGCAGCCGACGCCTTGATCGCCGCGGGTCCGTTTTCCGGGGTCAAGTCGCGGTTGGAGAAGAGCTGCAGGGCGCCGTCGCGCCAGCGGGTTGCGGTGATTTGCAGCGATTGGGGCGCGTGCTGGATCTGCGCAAAGTCGATCGTGGTCGCCAACACCCGCTCCCACTCTTTGAAGGAAAAAATCCAGTTGCCATAGAGGAACAAGTCGAGCAGGTGCTCGACCGGCAGCTGGCGCTTGCCAAGAACGCGGCGTAAGCGTTTTAGGCCCTGGCGCGCGAAGGCCCCAACGTCGTCGACCGCACGGGTCAAGGCAGTCAGAGGATTTTTCGGGAAGTAGCGCGGGATCAGCAGGTCGAGCGGGTTGAAGCGCACGCGGAACGCGCCCGTGCTGCAGCCGTTCGCGCTCAGCTGCTCGCTCCAGGTGGCAGCGAGTTCGTTCGCAGCTGCAGCCCAGGGACGCTCCCAGCGCGACACCAGAAAGGCGGCATTGAACGCGCCGATCGAAGTTCCCGTGAACACCTCCGGGGCCAAGGGTCGTCCGTGGGTGGTCGGCGATTCGCCGTGGAAAAGCGCCTGCGTTACCCCTGCTTGAAAGGCACCGTAGGCCCCGCCACCGCCGCAAACCAGCGCTTGTTTTGGGGTCATGTCTGGGGACTCCTGAGAGCAAATTTCGACGGTGACGACTGCTTGAGCCGAGCGCGAGCCGCGGACGAGGAGTGGGCGACAGGCATCAGCGCTAGCTAGCAACTCTATTGATTCAAAAGAGCTTTGCGGCAAGGAGGAAGCGGGCCTGTTCGTCGAGGGCTCCGCGCGTCAGGCCGCTACTGAAGAGGACATCGTCGCCGTAATCGATGGTCAAGCGGTGTTGCATGGCGGCCTCCTGGCCCTAGGTTAACATGACCGGAACGCCGGGCGACACGGCGTGCCCGCTGGTGGCGGCTGGTGACCCAGCTTCTCCTCTTCTTCAAGCTGGTGCCGTTCAGCCAGCAGCTGTGTGTGGATGCGTGCTGAGGGATATTCCTGAAGTGACCGTGTGCTCCGCTTTCGTGAACCGCCTAGTGCGGACCCGCATGCTAGGCTAGGTGGTGTGGGGGCTGGGGGCTAGACACCCCTGGCTACCCGATTAGGCACAGGCGGATCGGGGAAGGTCGTCGCACTTGCAAACTTCGTAACCGTTTCGTTGAACGTGTCCCGAGTTGTCCGACCCCGGATCGCAATGGCCAAGGTGGCGCCTACCAGGCTCGCCAGGACTGACCAATTCCACATAGGCGCGGACAATGGATAGTAAATGGAACTTGCAAGGAAGACCACCGATAGTCCGTTGTACATCGTGAACTCTGCTCTGATCTTCGCGCACTGTGCGCCGGCCTCCTTGTGGTGGAGACGCAGGAAATCGTAAGCACGCGAATCCGCTTTCGGCTTGGTTTCGTAGTAACCTTCCAACCCTCCCGTTTCAGATACATGTACTTACATTCACCAATCCTCTGCGCAAGCTTCGCGAGAGGCGCGATCAATTGCCCAACGACGTACGCCGTGACGAAGAGCAGCCCGGTGGCCGTCAACAGCGAGTCCTTTTCGGCAAACGGCGTTCCGAGCGTCTTTTCCAGAATACGGGACCAGGTGCTGCCAGAAAGGAGAAGGTAAGCGACGATCGCGGTTGCGCCGGGTACTACCCGAGCGATCCCGTCAAAGAACACGCTTGGAATCAGCTTCAGACTATCCATCAGCGAACCGCTTCCTCTCGGTGCCTAACAGCGATATAAGCGGCTTTCTGTCTAAGACCCCGGACCCACTTCCGTCACAGACACCTCTATGTGGATCAGACAACGGACAACGCATTCCATCTTAGTCCATTCAACTGGCACTGTCAATCTCGCCATCACAGGCAGTCGCCTTAATCCGACTCACATCCCCAAGCCCTGCGCAGCTGCTGTTGCTTTCGCGTCAAGGTGTTGGGCAGCCGAGGTAGGTTGCAGCCCAAGCTTGCCTTGGCCAATGGGGGCGGCTAACAATGCTCCGCGAGTACACGTCGAACTCGCGGTCCAGCACGGACGTGATCCAGGCATTGAGGCTCTCACCGTGAGCGGCTGCCGCTACGGCGACCGCCGGAGTTCCTCATCCACGCGCAGCGTCACCGAAGAAATCGACGACGTCGCGGATCCCAATCACGCGCCCGTGGAAGGCGTTAGCCAGTCCTCCTTCTCCGGGGTGCCCCTTCGTTGCTCAAAAGACCTCGGCCGGCCTCGACAGGAGCACAACCTGGGCCTGACTTGCGACCCGATCGGCGGCCTGGTTCAGATCCCCTGCATCGAGCGCAACGCCATGGGCGCGGTCAAGGCGATCAACGCCCAGCACATAGCCATGCGCGGCGACGGCAAACACCGCGTCTCCCTCGACAGGGTGATCAACACCATGCGCGACACCGGGGCCGACATGCACACCAAGTACAAGGAAACCTCTCGCGGCGGACTCGCGGTCAACGCCATCGAATGCTGACTCCGGCCAACCACCCACGCCCCGTGCTTCTCATTGCGAGCAATCACGGCATGCCGAAGGGATTATTTCAACAGCCGCCGTAGAACGGCGGGCTTAACCGGCCGGCCTTGGAGTGCAGCGGAAAGGCTGGTCCGAGTCGAAGCTGTTGTTAGGCAATTGGCCTTTCATGTTTGTTCATAAACCTTCAGAAATTCATCTCTCGAAATGACGGCTTGCGTACATATTGTTCTTAATGTTGAACCTTTGATGCGAGGATGATTGGGTAATGTAAGAGGTGTTTTGGTTCCATCATGATTTTGCCGTACCATAGCAATATGCTCACGCTCTCGTATCAATTGGAACCCCAAAAACTCAAATGCTTTTATGACCCGCACCTTGGGGGCATCAGCAGGAAATTTCGGCATTAGATCGCCACTTTTGTTTCTGCAACAAAAGCTTCCAAAACAGAATCATCATTTTGAAATGCATCTTGGCCAAAAGTTTCTATATGAAAGCATATAGCAGATTTGACATCGGCAAGAGCTTCTTCATATGTATCACCTTCGCCAACGACAATGCCTTTCAGTCCAAGCGGATAAGAAACATAACCGTCGGTATGTTTTTCGATTACAACCTTAAACTGCTTTTGCATAGGAAAACCTCACCGGACCTAACGGTTTTGGGCATAAGCGCCCGCTTGATGCCCCGGGTGTACGACGACCACACCAGAAATCGACGCGTGGCTGCGGCGTTGCCCCGGATGTGCTACTGGAAGCAGTGGCGCTGGGTGCGCACCAAAGTGCGCCACCTTCTGGCACTGGGGACGAGCAAGCGTCAGGCGATTCTGACAGCGCTCGGTAGCAAGAGCTACTGGCACCTTGCGAGAACCCTGGCGACGGAAACCGGGATGACGAACGCCTGGCTGACCCGCCAGGGCTTGATCTGCGTGCGTGCGCTGTGGCTGCGTGCTCATGGGTATTCCTGAAGGTACCGTGTGCTCCGCTTTCGTGAACCGTCTGGTGCGGACCCGCATGCTAGGTGGTGTGGGGGCTGGGGGCTAGACATCCCCGGCTACCCGATTAGCCCATTGCGATATTCCTCAGGCGGCCGCGAGTGGGGCAAGATCCTCTCCGGTCGCGGGTGGCTGGCCGAGCTGTCGAAGAAGAGCATTCAAGTCTTCGATCGTGACGATCGTAGGTGCCGTTAGTTCGATACCGATCGGTCTTCCATCGTGCGAGTAGTCGACAAGCAAACCATGATCTGCTCGCTCGGAGCGCGCAGCCCTGTCCCCTGGCTCGCGAGGCAGGTAATAGTACGCTGCCAGAGGGCGACCGTGGCGGAAGCTGACTTCTAGGTAAGGTCCCCGCATCGTCTCTATCCTACTACTGCACGGGGTATGCCGTCACGACGACGAGCAGCATTTCCGGCGACTCCGGCTTGCGACTTTCACCGCACACGGCTCAGCCTTTCAAAGGCCGCTCGCGGCCCAACGGCTTTACGGCTCACCGGCATGCGCAGCGTGCCCGGTGCAGCCGGATGGTTGGACGGCGCTCCTTGCCACGGTTCATGCGGTTTGTCTTGTCCTCACGACATCCCATACCGCCTCGGCTTGCGAGAGATCATAGGCCTCTCGGATCTCCCCGTGTGCTCCGCTTTCGTGAACCGCCTAGTGCGGACCCGCATGCTAGGTGGTGCGGGGGCTGGGACCAGACACCCCTGGCTACCCGATTAGGCATCCGCGGCCTCTTCGTCGACTTGAAGGGTTAGGTACCGCTGGCGCTTGATGACTTGGCCATCCCTCAGGCGTATTACTGCTTTCATTGTGAACTCGCCCCAACACCTAAAGGAATCAATAAAAGGCGGAGTCGCTACTTCTTTGTATCGATTCTTGAACGTCGGATGCCGTTCGTATGTGACTTTTTCGATTTCGGAGACAAAATCTGAAGGGGCGTCTAGCCACACCTTCACCTTCCAATATTTCTCGCTGTACGGAACGCTCGAGTGGCGCAAACGAATAGCCTTTGGGTCGACTTTCAGGTTGGCTTTCGCAAGATCTTGGGAGATTTCAGATTGGTTTACCAACGACGCCACTTCCGCCAGGCGCCTTGCTGAGGCGCTTTGCGAGATCGGGCACCAGAGCGGCTATCTGGGTTCTAAGCAAGTAGATTCCGAGGAATAGCAACATCGGCCAAGCGGTTACAATTTCCAGCACTCTTATGAGCGCGGTTACGACTTCATTTGCGGTCATCGACGTCCTCCTTAAAATAAATCAGCCGCCTAACCTATGATTCTGCGTCAGACAAATCTCTCGACAAACATGCAACCCGACAACCTGCCGACGCATAAGCACTCTTGAGTCTTGCCCCCGGTCGCCCCTAATCCCTGCTATCGAACGACTTGCCGACTCTAAAGCAAATCCTCTGGTGTGTCAATGGGTTGTTGGGACGTCGCATAAGCCGCCAGGTTCAGAGGCGGTGCGGCAATGGCCGTCGTAGAAATCTTCCCAGAGCTGAGCGTTCTTTTTGAGGTCGATCAGGACGGCCGTCTTCTCCCCGTCATTATCGACCAAGAACTGAACACCGCGCATGGCTAACTCCTTTGGCATGGCTGCTCCAGTATACCGCCTAGCGCTCCACGTGGTGCACTGACGATCCAAGCTCTCGGTGTCGCATAAGCCGCCTTAGCTTGAGCTGAGCGCAAGCCAAGGCCGCAGACGAGGAGTGGGGGAACGGCACCAGCGCTAGTTCGCCTGGAAGTGGAACAGCTGGCCAAGGCCATCGCCAGCGAGCAGTTGGGGGTAGCGGGACAACGCAGCTTCGGCTGGGTCCGTGACGAACTCGTGCCAGGCACGTTCCAGCCCAGGATCGGCCGCCACTGGATGGGTGAGCAGGTCTTGCAGCAAGAGGTCCCGGCCCACGGCGTTGTACCAGATCGCCAGGGACGAGCCAATGCCGTTGGCAAAGGCGTCCCGCTCCGCGGGATGGAGCTGCTCGGCATGGTGGCGCAAAAACACGGCGAGCACTTGGGGGTGGCGGATGTTGATCAAGGTCAGCGCCCAGGCCAAACCCGAAAGCGCGTTGAGCTGGCCGACTTGGTCGGGAATTTCGCGGCGGATCTTCAAGATGCCTTGCCACATGGCGCTTGCGCCGGGGAGCGACTGGGTCAAGTTGAAGTAGAGCCCGCGTCCGACGCCGTGGAGGAAGGTGGCGCGCTGGGGGAAGGGAAACTCCGTGAGCCGGCGGGCGATCTCGGGCACGGCATGGGGGTGCAAGTTGCGGGCGACCAGCCCCAAAGCTTCAAACGCCGCGAGCTCATAACCGGGGCGACAGTTCAAAGCACACAGCTCGGCAAAGCGGGTGAGTGCGGGACCGCTATCTTGGGCCAACGCATGCGGATCCCCAGCGGTCAGCGTGCGGCGGGCCAGCAGCAAGCCCATGCCGGTGTGGAGGGGCAACCAGCAGGGCCGCGGCAAAGCGTCGAGCTCGCGGTCGGTAAGCAGCCCGGAGGGGTGTTCTGAGTTTTCAAAAGCAGCTTCGGCATGGCCGTAGCCCAGGCCTTCGAGTACCCAATTGCCGTGGTAAGGGTCGAGGCGTGGAACCCGTGCCACCCGTTCGGTCAAGGTCAAAGCATCGGCTTCGAGGTCGAGAATCGCGTAGGCATACTGAAAGTACTCGAAGGCTTCGAGCTTGCTTTTGAGCTCCTGGCAGGCGATTTGGAGTTCTGGCTCATGCGTCATCAGGCGCAGGGTTTCGGTCGACTCCTGCAGCAAGGCGAGGGTTCCGCGCAAAAGCTGGCGCCCACCTTTTTTGAGCGGTGAGGTACTGGCAGTGCCGATCGCGAGCGGCAGGTCGAGGACCAGACCGTCCCAGGGTTGTCCCTCCTGCCCGGCGGAGCGCACGGAAAACCCTCCCCAAGCAAGCCGCGCCTCGGCTGCTGCAGTGAGCGCGCTCAAGGACGCTATCACCTCATAGGGCAGACGATCTTGGCGCAGGGCCCGCAGCAGGTTGCCGGCTTGCTGCATCCCGTAGAGTGACGTCGCCCAGGAAAAGCGGAGAAGCGACTTGACCATAAATTACCTTTCTCGATTCTACCTTTCTCGCCCCCAGAGCAGGAACAAGAGCAGGGTGCCGAGAAGCACGAAGCCAGTAGTCTTGACCCCTTCACCGAGGTTTCCGAACTGGGTGCTGAAGCTCGGATGCGTCGCCAGCAAGACGAAGGACGCGAGCAGGACCAGGAGTGAGACCACCGCGATGGTGCGGTTTTTGAGGCCCTGCCTGAGCGCAGGTTCCTGCAGCTGGACGCGCGGAGCCTGGTCACCAGCGAAGAGATCCAGCACATGATCGAGGCGTTGCGGCAGTTCGAGCAGGGTGTTGAGGGTCGCGTTCAAGCTCTCGCCGAGCTGCACTGGGTGGACGAGCTGGCGCAACTGGGCCCAACCCGCTTGCCATTCGAGGTCTTCGAGTGCGTTCTGGAGCGGGTCGCCGCTCTTGGGGCCGCCGCTCTTGGGATCGCCGTTCTGGGGATCGCCGTTGCGCGGGTCGCCGATGCGCGGGTCGCCGATGCGCGGGTCGCCGCTCTGCGGCTGGAGTCGCAAGGTGTAGCTGGCTAGCCAGAATATGCCGCGGTAAAAAGCGAGCAAATGCAAAGAAGGTTGGATACTGAAGAAGTGGAGAAAACGCCAGTGGAGGATCACACTTTCTGCCAGGCTCTCACCCTCTAAGGTCCAAGAACCATCGCGGAAGGGGATGCCTTGACGCATTTTCTGGCGTAACTCCACGCGCTGGGCTTCCGCGGGTAAAGGGGGTTCGAGCTCGCGCAGAATGCAGCTGCACGCGCGGTCCGGGTCGTGACTGGCGGTGGCGCGCACATAGCCCCACAAATTGGCGCGCGAACTCGCCGGCAAGGTGGCGAAGGTTCCGTTCACCAGCGCCAGCTGACCACCGCTCTGGACCACGAATTCGGCCGTCACGGGAAAGTGAGCCGAAGTCAGCGCTTGCCGCAGCCACACCAGACTGATTCGCTGGGCCATTTGCTGGATCTCGACCGCCTCACGCCCAGGCTGTCTGGCCCAGGCTGCGAGCGCAGTGCCGGGCAAGCATTCGACGGTTAAGACCCGCGAAGAAGTCCAGTGAGGATGCACTGCAGGCACCACCAGCAGCTGCGATTCTCGACCATCGCGCGCGAGCGCAGCGAGCGCTTCCGCTTGGGACGGAGCATCGAGTTGACCGGTCAAGGTCCGACGGAAATCGCTGAACGCGTCGGCAAAAGCCGCCTTGGAGTGCAGCACTCCGCACAGTGCGAGTATCCCCTGGAGGAGCGGCAGAAGTGCGAGGTCACGCGCAATTTCGAGCTCCCGCGCAAAAGGCACCACCCGTACCAGGACTTCCTTGCCCACGGCCAGGGGCGCCCGGTGGGTTTGCTGGAACAACCCGACTTCATAAGGCTCAGGCAAGAGGTGCGGCATCAGTTCGCGGGCGCCTGCGCCGAGGTCGGCTTCCAGCCGGGCGACGATGTCGGCGAAGGGAACTGCCGTGCCGGTTGTGGGGAGGGTTTGCAGCTCCTGGCAATCCACCGCAGGGAACAAATCCGCCCGCGATCCGAGATAGTGTCCCCAGGCGATGAACACTGGCCCGAGTTCGCGCGCGGCTTGCACCAAACGGGAACACAGCGTTTCGCGCAGGGCCGCGGGCGAAGTGCCGAAAGGGCGAGCTGCCGGCAGCAGCATCTGCTGACGCAGAACTTGCTCGACCTCGAGCCGGCGCGCGCGGGGTACAGTCGGCGCCCCCATCACGCGGTCGGATCCGGGCTGGCTGGCGGTTTTTGGTCGAACATCCACTTCATCAAAGCATTGCCGCGGGTGAAGGGGACTGCCTGATCTTCCGGGTAGAGACGCAAGCAGGGCGGCAGGGCGCGCAGTTCGGGGTCGTCTGCGGCCAGGGCCTGGGCGCAGGGCTCGGCGATTTTGCGCTGCCAGGCGGCCGCCAGCTCAGGCGCGGACTCCGGCGGCCGATGGCGGAGGAAAACCTCGAGCGCGCGCGGGTCGGGCGCGTGGTCATGGCGCAACACCACCGCGGAAACCAGACCCTCACAAAACCGCGAGTCGACCTGGTCGAGGGCGGTTGCGAGCAGGTTTTCGAAGACGCTGGGATGCGCCATGTTGACCAAGGTAAAGGCCATGCCGAGTCCGACCAGAGCATTGTCGCGCGCGAGGTCGTGGGGCGCTTCGCGGTGGACGCGCGCGATCGCTTGGCGGATCGAGCCGCAGCCGGGAATGAAATTGATCGGCACGAAGTAGAGCGAGCGGCCCAATCCGTGCCAGAAATGCGCCTGCAGGTCAAGGTCTCCCAGCTCACTCAAAGCGCGTTCGAGCGCGGGCACGAGCTCGGGGAAGAAACCTCGCGCCAGCAAGCCGAGCGCTTCATGAGAGCCAAACTCATGCCCGGCTCGACCGTTGGCCGCGCACAGTCCCGCGAACTGGGCGACCCGACGCCGTACTTGCTGGGCCGGTGCTTGCGGGCCGAGGTCGCGCAGCAGGTGCTCGGCAAAGGCCAACCCGATCCCTGCGTGGAGCATCGCCAGGCTGAACAGCGGCAAGTCACTCAAGCAGGGATCGGTGAGCAGTCCTTGGGGGTGGGCGTCGTATTCCAGCGCCGTTTCGCCGTAAGCATGTCCCAGCCCTTCCATCGCCCACAAGGCGCGGTGCCGATCGAGACGCAGGGCCTGCTCGACGGCAGCGCGTAGGTTGAAGGGTGTTCCTGGCGGTGGCAGTTCGAGCCAAGTGCGGACGTTGGCAACCAGGCGGTAGGTCTCGAACCGGTTGCGAAACTCCTGGCGTGCCACTGCGCCCTCGGAGGTCGGGCTGGCAAAGCGCAGGGCCTCGCTCGGCAGCTCGGTGGCGGCCGTGAGCGCACCATCCCAGCTGTCTTGGGTGAAAGCCTCGGCGACCTGATCGATCCACTCGCTCTGGAGCGCATCCCCGGCCTGAAAAGCCGCTTTGAACAGGGGACCGAACCCGGCTTGCAAGGCTGACGTGAGCTGCGCCGCGGGTCCCCCGCCTGGCTTGGCTCCGTGCAGCACCCGGTCGGCGCCTTGCAGCGCCATCGCCCAAGACAGCCTGAACATCGATTTTGCCAGATCGCGCATCCAGCGACTCCTTCAGCTCCGCCCGTGGCTGCTACCGGTCCGGGTCGGTTTGGGCTCGGGCACATCCAGTGCTGTCGACCCCGAGCGATCGATCGTTTCCCAGGTCTCGACCAAGCGAGCATCAGGATCCGGAACGCAGGTCAACAACAACTGCGCGGTGTCCACCAGCCCACTTTGGATGCGGTTGCCGAAACGAAAGGCGCGTTCTAACCAGGGGCTGAGCTCCGAGACGGTCTGGGCGATCACCGCTTCGAGCGGCGGGCTGGCGGTGACCCGAGTTCGCTGGTGACCATACTGCCGAGTTTGCGGCGACCGCCTCTCCTGCACTTCGGCAACAACCGCCTTGGTGTTCAAGCGCGACAGCGTCCAGGCAAAGCGCAACAGTGAGTGCGAAAGTTTACTCATAAAAAGCCCCCTTCGACATTCTCCGCCTCCATCTTCGCTTCCCGTTTCGGCTTCCCGTCACCGGACCAGCCGGCGCAAGGTTTTGAGCAACAGCGCACTGGTGATTCCCACGAAAGCCAATTCTGCAGTCAAGAGGTTGAGCCCCAGCTCGAAAGGCTCGCGCGCCAGTGCGATGAGCGCGGCGACCACCAAGGTCGTGCCAGCGAGCTGCAACGCGCGCACGCGCAGTTTGGCTTCCTGCCCTTCGCCTTGGCCGAGCGCGACTTGGAAAGGGATCTGCCCAGCGACCAGGCGATCGAGCAGTTCGGAAGTCCGCCGCGCACCGCCGCGCAGCAAGTGGGCGCTCGCGCTCGACCAATCGAGCAGTTGGGTGGCACTGAACTGGTGGGTCAGCGCATGGCGCAAGATCAGCCGCGAACAAGTTTCCGCCAGCCGCCGCCCCACGTCAAAGCTTGGCTCCAGCCGCGAGACCAGGCCATCGATCGCGACCGAGGAGCGGATGTACTTGATGATGTCGCGCTCCGGCATCACTCGAGTTTGGCGCGACAGATTCAGCATGTCAGCCATCACCACGGTAAATTTCTCTTGCAGCCACTTGGGGTGACCTGAACCTTCATACCAGGGAGGTGCGATCTGATGCAATCCGCGGCGAAAACCCAGGACGTCGGAGTCCGGTCCGTATTCCGACACCTTGAGGTACTCGCGCCCCAAAGTATCCATGTCTCCCCGCGCCAGCGCCAAGGTCATGGTCACCAGATGACGCCGAGAATATGTGCTCATCACCCCGATGATTCCGAAGTCAACATAGCC
Organism: uncultured Thermoanaerobaculia bacterium; assembly: GCA_964499975.1. Taxonomy (GTDB): domain Bacteria; phylum Acidobacteriota; class Thermoanaerobaculia; order Multivoradales; family J023; genus CAZCOV01. The sequence continues at coordinate 4,961 of CAZCOV010000002.1, read as the reverse complement.
CACGACATTGTCGCGCAGAATCATCAAATTGGCCGGGTGCAAGTCAGCATGGTAGATGCCGTGGGTGAAGACGTCGCCCAAGAAGTTGTCGATCACGTTGCCGCCGAAGCGCTCACAATCGAAACCCAACGTGTCGAGGTGACGCAGCAAGATCTCGTTGCCCTGCTCGCGCGCTCGCAGGAAATCGAGCAGGGTGTAACCTTCGAGAAACTCCATGACCAGGGTGCGGCGGGTGGTGAACTCGCGCCAAATCTTGGGGACGTACTGTCGGGGATTGGTCTTGGCCTGGCGGTGGAGGGCCACGGCGTAGCGGGCTTCGTTGCGATAATCGAGCTCTTCTGCGGTCCACTCGACGAACTCGCTCATCGGCTCGATCAACCAGTCGATCGACCGGATCTTGAGCCAGCGGATCAGCCCGATGGTCCACAGCATCAAGCGGATGTCGCTCGAGAAATCCGCTTCGACCGTGGGGCGCTGCACTTTGACCGCGACTTTTTCCCCGCTGTGCAGGTAAGCGACGTGGACTTGACCGACCGAGGCTGAGGCGATGGGTTGGGAGTCGAGCCGCGCGAAGATCTGGTGCGGGTCTTGCCCCAACGACTCGGTCAGGATCCGCTCGACTTCGGCAAAGGGGAAGGGGGCGACCTGGTCGAGCAGTTTGTAGAGTTCGGTGCAGTACTCCGGCTGGATCAAATCTGGCTGTAAGGCCAGCATCTGCCCGAATTTGATGAAAGTTCCGCCGAGTTCCTCGAAAAAGGTGCGCAGTCTGACCGGGGCTGACAGTTCCAGCAATCCCTTTCCTTGTCCCGAGCTAGCATACCCCGGGCTGGCGTATCCCGGGCTCGCGTGCCCCGGGCCGGCGTGCCCCGGGCTGGCGTGCCCCGGGCCGGCGTGCCCCGGGCTGGCGTGCCGCGAGTGAACCCAACCACGGCGGAGCATAAAG
>CAZCOV010000002.1:815-3918 GCA_964499975.1 uncultured Thermoanaerobaculia bacterium | reverse complement strand
GGCGTGCCCCGGGCTGGCGTGCCGCGAGTGAACCCAACCACGGCGGAGCATAAAGTGGGCCAGGCCATGCCGGAAAAGGACGCGGGCAAGATGAAAAAGCCGGCTCAAGCCGGCACGCCAAACTCTCACGCTAACTCCTCGGCAGTGATCTTACAGGCTGCTCACTCTGAGGGCGAATCCAGAGTGTCGCCTGACGACTCCTCTGACTCCTTTTACGGGCTTCGCGCTCAGGAACCGCCAAGGTATTGACTCGGCAGGGTTCTGGGATCAGTTCGAGCCAGCCAGCTCGTTCAAACGCTGGACCACCATATTGACCGAGTCTTGCACCGTCCGCAGCTGTTGGAGCCGCTCTTCGGGCACTCCGAGCTTGAACTCATAGTCGACGTCGACGCCGATTTCGAGCAGCGACAGCGAATCGAGCTGGAGGTCCTCGGCAAAGGAGGCGTCGTCACCGATTTCTGCCGGATCGATATTGGTAACATTCGAAATGATCTGCTTGATTTTGGTCCGAATTGCCTCTACTTCCATGGCTTCTTCCTGTCATTCCCAGATGTCACGTAGGACCTATAGCCGATCAGGCTCATCGGCTGAATCTGCTCGACCGAACATGCTGACGTCACATGTGGACATACTGCCAACACACTCGCACCCATCTGGGGCGAAACCCAACACGTGGGCGCGCCTGTGAAGTGTCCTACTGAAGTGTTCTACCTCGACCGTACCAACGCGCAACGACCGGCCTCGAAGGGACCGTTCCAAGGGTACCGTCCCCACCCCCCCAAAACAATGGATCCCGCGATGCAAAAAAGATCTAGGGAAGGTCTATCCCAGCTGGCAAGCCGGAACCTCTAGCATCAGAGCATGTTCTCGGACCATGCGAATAGCTTCCCTCCGCTTCGCGACTTTGAGCTTCTCGAGGATCTTGTGGACATGGTTCTTGACCGTCAGGACGGAGATTTCGAGTTGCTGGGCGATCGCTTTGTTGGGATGCCCGAACGCGACGAGCCGGAGTACCTGCTGTTCGCGCAAGGTCAGGCGCGCTTCCGGAAACCAGGGCCTGGGCGGTCGTTCAGAGCGTTTCTGGGCGAGTTCGGCAACCCGCGCAAAAACCGCGGCGACCACCCGGGGGGAAACCAGGGCCTCCCCGCGGTGGGTTGCCTCGATCAGCCGCAGCAGATCGTCGAAAGATGAATCCGGCGCGACGTAGCCGACGGTTCCCGCCTCGATGAAGTCGACGATATCCTCTTTCCGCTCAAGCCCGAGCGACAGGATCTTAAGCTGCGGCAAGCGTTGCGAAAAGCTGCGAACCGTCTGTAGGGCTCGCTCACGGCCCATACTCGAGTCGATCAGCAGAATATCCGCGGTGATCATCTCCTGGCTGAGCAGCGCTTCCTTGGGATCGTCGGCGATGCCGATCAGGGTGACGGCGTGGCAAGATTCGAGGGAGGTCTTGATCACATCGGCGAGCAAGCGATATCCCAGGAGCAGAAAGATGCGAATCGGATCCGTCTCTTCCGCGTTCAGCCGGGGCACGCCAGCCCGGGGCACGCCAGCCCGGGGGTCGGGCCGCCGGTACGGCAGCGATTTTTGGTTTTCGCGGGTCATCGAGTTGGCGGGCCTGTCACGTCAGCTCACGGCGTTCACTTGACAGCACGATGTTCAGAGGTGAAAAGGTCGTGATGACAACGTCCTGGCGGGTAGTTGTACTAATTGGAAATCGTCAAGACAATCCATCAGGAGGGGGAAAAAGAGTCTACAGGGAGAGTTAAAAAAGGTTCATCCGCTCTTTTTTCCCCATCCTTCTTCAGAGTTAACCCGACGATTCCGGCTGGGGTCCAGCTTCCAGGCTACTCCAGCTGCAAAACCTGACCCTCGAACTTCAGGATCACGAAACCCTCGAGCTGGCTCAGCGCGGCCAGCTCAGGGTGGGCGGCCAGCCAGCGCGCGGCTTCAGGGGACGACTTCTGCCAGTGTTTCTCGACGCTAGCCGGGTCGACCCCGCGCTCGACCCAGCCGCCGTCGACCCGTTGCAGCAGGTGGGCTCCCACTCTTTGGGTCTCCCCCGCGAAAATCACTGGGATGGTAGCCGTCCGCGAGCGGTTGAGGCCCTGGGCGAAGAACATCAAGATCGTCATGAGCGCGATCACCACCGCAAACGACATGAGCAGTGACGGCTGCCGATGCGGTCGCGAAAGCCATGACTCCAAGCGGTCGAGCGGGTCGGTCCTCGTGCCTTCCAGCGCGATCCGCCGGGCGACCGCTTGTTCGAGTCCCAAGGGCGGAGACAGCCGTTCCAAGCGCTGTAAGCTGGTGCTCACCCGACGTAGTCCGGTGAGGCGGTGATGGCACTCCGCGCAAGTTTCAAGGTGCGCTTGAACTTGCCGGAGCTGCTCTTGCGGCAGGTCGTCATCGAGATAAGACGAGAGCACCTCGACCGTCGCATGTTCCGCCAGAGATTGGCCTATGCCCTTCATGATGATTTCTCCAAAGCCAAGCGCAAGTTCTCGCGACCGCGAGCGATCCGCGAGCGGACGGTGCCCACCGGCAACCGCAGCACTGCGGCGATTTCTTCGTAGCTCAGCCCTTCGAGATCGCGCAGCACAACCGCATCGCGAAACACCGGCTTGAGTTCGCGCAAGGCTGCGCGGACCCGCCGGCCGGCATCTTCGGCCAGTGCTAGCTGTTCGGGTCCGCGGCGCTCTTCCACCAGTTCTTGGGTTCCCTCGCCTTCGTGCTCGGTCAAAGACACTGGCCAGAAGCGCCGTCGGCTCAGCCGGCTGCGGCAATAATTGAGGCTCACCTGGTAGATCCAAGTCTTGAGCGAGGAGCGGCCATCGAAACGCCCGAGGTGACGATAGATGCGGAGGAAGATCTCCTGCGTCAAGTCTTCGGCTTCGTCCAGGTCGCGGGCGAGCCGACCGCACAGGTTGTAAACCATGGTGACGTGACGCTGATACAACTCTTCGAACGCAGTCACATCCCCATAGCGATGCCGCTCTGCGAGTTCCAGGTCCGGGTTCGCCCTGGCTTCGGCACCAGCTTCAGCTGCGGTATGGGCTTCCATAGTCGATCCCGATCTTTGGCCGTCCATAAGTTTGCAGTA
>CAZCOV010000002.1:0-803 GCA_964499975.1 uncultured Thermoanaerobaculia bacterium | reverse complement strand
GTCAGCCGCCCCGTAGCCCTGGTAGCCCCTGTAGCGCGTCCAGCGGTGGGTCCGCCCCTGCGGACAGCCTGCGCAGAGTCCATCGTGAGGGCATGATGGCACTGCCCTTGCGACAGCTACCAGCACGGGCGAAACGGTCTTGCCCGCGCCCTTTAGCCTTGGCAGCCGTTCACGGTTTCTGTAGAGTTTGTGGCGTCGAGCCCGCCATGGCCTCCTCGTCCAGGCGGTAGCAGGTTCTCACAATTGATTAATTCATCCGGTTGGAGGCTTGGACACATGGTCGGACAGGTGCGTCAACTCGTCCCCTCTCAGCAAGAGATTTGGTTCGATCAACAGCTGGCACCTGACGTTCCCCTCTACAACATCGGTGGTCGCTGGACCCTCCGTGGTCCGCTGAGCGTGGCCGCGTTGCGCCAGGCCGTCGCGCGGGTGATTGCCGCGAATGACGCCTTGCGTCTGCGGTTGATCCCATCCGATGACGGAGTGGTGCAGCAAGCGGACGCTGGGGTGCAAGCGCCCCTGATCGTCGATTTGACGGCGGTAGCCCGCGCGGAGGAGCGGGCTCAGCAGCTGATGAGGCAGGAGCTTGGGCGGTGTTTCGTCATTTCGGGTGGGGCACTGTGCCGTTTTGTGATCCTGCGGGTGAGGCCGGAGCAGCATCATCTGCTGGGGGTTTTCCACCACTTGATCATCGACGGCGTCGGCATTGCACTCTTTGGCCAGCGGGTGGCAGCTTGGTATGCCGCGTTGACCGGGGTCGCAGCAGAACCGCCGAGCGCACTTTCTTTTCTCGACCTTTTGGC
>CAZCOV010000001.1:0-60116 GCA_964499975.1 uncultured Thermoanaerobaculia bacterium | reverse complement strand
TTCAGCGACTTGCCCAACTTTTCCCACGCAGCAGCGAGAAAAAACGGCGGACCGAGTTCGCGCAAGATCGCAATGGCTTTTTCGATCACGGGGCGCGCGACCGGACGGCCGGCTTGGGCGTGGACCCAGCCGGCGCTGAGCAGGGTTTGCGCCATGTCCGCTCGGCGCCCCAGTTGGTGGTTGAGCTCGTGGGCTTCGTTGAAATTCTGCAACGCCCCGTCCAGTTCGCCGAGTTCGAGGTAAACATTGCCGAGGTTGCGCAGCACATCCGCCTCGGCTTTGCGGTCCTGGCGCTTGCGGTTCAAGGCGAGCGACTGACGCAGGAAGTCGAGCGCATCTTGCGGCTCGCCGCGGCGGTGGGCCACGATCCCGAGGTTGGAGAAGATGGCGGCCTCGATGGCGGCCTGGTCGCCCTCTTCGCCCATGTGGGCAGCCAAGGCGAGGGCTTGTTCGAGGTAACCCTGGGCATCGCCCAACTTGTCGAGGTCGGTGGCCACCGAGCCGAGGTTGTTCAAGGTGCGGGCCTGCCCGACCACGTCCTGGGTTTGCTGGCGCAGGGTCAAAGCCGAACGCAGCCAGCTGTGCGCGGAGGCGAGCTTGCCTTCTTCTTGATCGACTTGCGCCAAGTTGTCTTGGGCGCTCGCCACGAACCTGAGCGATCCTGGGCTCGGGCTGCGCAGCAGCGCCAGGGCGTGTTCGTAACTGGTGCGGGCGGCGCGCAAGTCGTCGAGATAATACTGTGCGGCCCCGAGGTTGATCCAGGTGTTGGCTTCGTTGATGCGGTCGCCAGCTTTTCGCCAGAGGGGCAAGGCGAGCTCATAGAACGTGACCGCAGTGCTCACTTGTTCGAGCAGACGATGAACGAAGCCGATGTTGTCCAAAGTTGAAGCTTCGACCAACGGCTGATCGAGCGCTTGCCAAGTCGCCAACGTGGACGTGAAGAGTTCGATTGCCCGGAGCAAGTCGGGGCGGGTGCGGCGGGTGCGCTGCAGTTCGCGAGCAACGTAATAAGCGTCCCATTGCGGCATGGCCTGCCGGTCTGCGGCGGTGGCTGGCCGCAGATCGGCGAGTTTGACCCGGTAGTGACCCGCGCCAGACTTGGCGCGCAGCTCGACCTGGTAAGTCCCTGCTGCGCTCACTTCGCAAAAAAGCCATTCGGTTTCGCTTGCGTCCGCGATGCGGTCGACGCTGCTGACCACCTCGCCTACGGCTGCGCGCAAGCGGACTTCGAAGTCGACGCCCGACTGCTCAGCTGCGATTTCGAGGTAGGAGTTGGCCGGGACGGTCACCGCGAAAAGCGCGACCTGCGGTGCGCGCAGCTCGCCGCGGAGCGTGGTGTCAGGGCTGAGCAGGGGCGTGCTCGCAGCAGCTGGCGCTCCCAGTCCGCAAACCCACAGCCAGCCGAAAACCCACAGCCACCCGAGCGCGCTGGCTAGCGGGTGGCAACGGCGCTGCGCTGAATCAGCGGTGAACCACCGTGAAAGCAAACGTGTAAGCGGGAGTCGAATCCAGGTTTAAGACGAGCGCCTGCGGACCGGGCAAGAGGTCTGCTGCGGGCAAGGTCAACACTACGGCAAGGCTGGCGTCCAGGCTGCGCGGGCTGAGCCCATCCCAGGCGCGCAGCAAGCGGCCATCAGCGGCGAGCAGCTGGGCGTCAAAGCGGGCGGCGGCATCCCCAGGCGCGACTTCGAGCCAGAGTTCGACCGGTTTGGCTGCGCTGACGGCTGCCTGGGGGATAGTGAGCGTCGGGGTCGCGGCGTTGTTGCTGCGCACCACGTCGGCCGAGAGCACGAACTGCAGGGGAGGCGAGGTCGGCGCGGGTCCGCGGGGCCACAACAAGCCGAGTCCCAAGGCGAGGGTGAGCAAAGCAGCGAGGGCCAGCCAGCGCGTGCGGGCAAGCCGCTGGGGCGGTTGAGCCGGCCACGCTGGCTGCTCTGCCTGCGCTTCCGGTGGTGCGACGGGCGTGCGCGTTATGGTGGCGAGTGCCTGCGCGAAAGCTAGGCGCTGTTTCAAGTCGGGCAAGGTCGCGAGCGACCTCAGCGCGGAGGCTGGCAGGTTGCCCTGGGCGACGTCATCGAGCAAATCGTCTTCGGCGAGCAGGGTCTCTTGGAACAAGTCAGGATCCGCGAGCAGCTGGGCTTCGAACTCCTCGCGTTCCGCGCTCTTGAGTTCGCCGCGCAAGAAGCGGTGGGGGAGGAGAGTGGACGCAGCCAGTTGGGTCATGAGTTTCCTCCTCGCCTGGGACCTCCGTCCAGATTTCGCGCCAAACACTGCCGGGTACACTGTTCGAGGCGTTGACGCAGGCGGTGGGCACGGATCCGCAGGGCGTTGAGCGGCAGCCCGAGTTCCTCCGCCAATGCCTTGCGGCGAGGGATCCGGCGGCCATCGCTGCCTTCATGGTAGCGCAAAATCAGGGCCTTGTCTTGCGGCGTGAGCGTGGCGAGGCAGTGGTTGAGGCAAAGCAGGGGTCGGTCGTCGCTCGCGGTCTCGTCTGCGGGTGCGAGCCGGTTGCGCTCGAACGCGTACTGCTGCTGTTTTTCGCGCTGCCGCTCGCTTTTCCGCAGCACTTCCTTGAACACCAGAAAAGCCACGCCGCAAACATAGCGGACAGGATCACCGACAGCTAGTTCGAGCCCGGCGCTGACTTTGAGCGCGACGCGGTCAAGGGTCAAGTCCGCCAGCTCTTCGGGGGCGTCAGCGCCGCGCCAAGCAAAGAGGCGGATCAGGCGAGTGCGCAAACCCTCGTAGCTGCGGGCTGCGACTTCGCGGTCGGGGTCAAGCCAGTGCAAGAGCGCGGCAAAAACCTGCGGGTCGAGCTCGCGTGGGGCCGGCGGCTCCTCTAAGTCCAGCGGTTCTTCGGGTAAGAGATGCATCCCGTTCCGTCTCCTGAGTGCAGAAAAGATATCAGAGATTCTCGCCCCGCAGCGGCAGAATGGTCTTCTTCCTCGTCCTGTCAGGGGCGGCCCAAGGTGGCGAGAGGTTTCAAGGTAGCGAGCGACGGCAGTCCGCGGTAAAGCGGGGAAAATTTCCCCGATCGGCGTGGGCGATCACGATCCCCAAGCGAGGGCTGGCCGCACCACCAGAGCCTAAAAACACGGGCTGCTCGCGGTTTCTGGCCATGGACCTGGGGTGGCGGTTCGCGCTGGCACCCAGGTTGCTCTTGGCCGCTTTGACCTGAACCGCGGTTTGGTGCGGTTTAGGAGAGAAAGGAAGGAACACCATGAACACCATCCCCTACAAACCCAATCGCAAGCGCCTCGCCGGGTCTTTCCTGCTGGTTGGAGGCTTGATCACCGCGCTCTTAATCGGCTGCGCGACCCGCAACTTCGTGCGCCAAGAGATGGCGCAGGAGCTGTCCACGGTGGAGCAGCGGACCGACGCCATCGCCACCAGTCTTGAGCTGACCCAAACGCGCCTCGAGCGGAGCGAAGAGCAGGTGGCCCAGCATGACCGTGAGATCAACTCCTTGTCGCAAACCGCCCGCGAAGCGCTCGAACGCGCGCGTCAGGCCGGCAAGCTGGCACAAGGTAAGCTGCTCTTTGAAACCGTCCTGACCGACGACCAGGTTCACTTTGGGGTGGGCCAGGCAGCGCTCAGCGACGGGGCGCGAAGCGCGCTCGATGCTTTGGGTGAACGCCTCAAACAAGAAAACCGCAGCGTTTTCGTCGAAGTTCAAGGTCACACCGACGCCACGGGCAACAGCGTTTGGAATCAACACCTGGGGGAGCATCGGGCGCTGGCAGTGCGCGACTACTTGCGGCGCGAACATGAGATTCCGCTCCATCGCATCGCGACCATGTCTTACGGCGAGAGCCTGCCGATCGCTGACAACACGACGCGCGAAGGTCGGGCTCAGAATCGCCGGGTGGTGATCGTCGTGCTGGAATGAGTGCTGAGAGCGGTTTTCTCGCCCATGCCCGCGACGCCGTCGCGGGCAGATCCGAGCCTGACCCGCATCGCCAACCTAGAGCGGGTCGCCGTGGAGCATGCGGCGGAGGGCAGCTTGCACTTTGGCGTCTTGGTGCGGCGATCGGTCGGTGAAGGCGATTCCCACGGCGTCGCCGCGCCGCCAGGCCACCCGACCGGCAATTTCTAACTCGCTGCCACCCTTGCGCAAGCGAAAATTGACCAAACGCTCAGGCTGCCAGTCGCTCGGTGCACGGCTCAGGCACAGCCCCACGGGGGAAAGATTCTCGAGCACGGCCAGGCGCACGTCGGAGTTTTCCAGCACCAGGAGGACTTGTTGGTTGATCTTGATGCGGACGACTCGCCGCTGTCCGAGTTCGAGTGCTGCAGCCACGTTGGCGCTATGCCGACGGGCGGCGGCCATCTGCAGCTTGAGCGCCAGGACCGGCCGGTCCTCAAGGAAGTCGAGCAGCGCTTGCCGTTCGATCCGGAGCAAGCGGCCAGGTTCGGACGCTTGAGCCGAAGCTGTGCGCAGGGCGCCATCAAACAAGCCCATCTCCCCAAAAAACTCACCAGGCTGCAGCCGGTCGAGGAGCTGCAACGGCTTGCCCACCATGTCTTTGAACAAGGCCACCTTGCCCGAAACCGTGATGTAAAGCGCGGTGGCAGGCTCGCCTTCGCGAAAGACCATCTCGCTCTCGACCACTTCCTGAGACCGACACAGCGCCGCCAGGCGCTCGAGCTCGGGCTCGGGCAAATCGTGGAACAGATGGACCCGTTTCAAAGCATCCTTGACCATAGATTCTTGAGATTCTTGGAGCAGCTTCTCGGAGCGGCGACCTTGGAGCAGCGATGCTCGAACGGCCTGGGCGCCAGCAAAACATCGCATGACCATCTGCATACCATCTTATGACCATCGCCTGCAGGTCCGTCTCCTGGGAAAACCCAAGGAGGATCATACCTGCAGGCTATCGCCGCCATCGGCCTCCCTTAGAGTAGCGCATTTGCCTCCGCAAGTTGTCAGGATTGAGTCTTGAACCTCGACTGTGATAGGCAACAGCCGTTGCGTTTTTACGGTCGTCAGGAGTCGCTAACCAGATCAGGGGGTAGTATGGGTCAACCAGAGACTGCAACCGCGAGTACCAGCGCAGAGGAAGTTTTGAGCGAGCTGGGACGCCGTCTGGCCGAGGCCAGGCAGGGTGGGGGAGCCGAGCGGATCGAACGCCAGCATCAGGAAGGCAAGCTCACCGCGCGCGAGCGGATCGAACTCTTGCTCGACGGCGAGTCGTTTGTCGAGATCGATGCGCTGGTGACTCACCGCTGCCAGGACTTCGGCATGGACCAGCAGCGTATTCCCGGAGATGGGGTGGTCTGCGGCTATGGCACGATCGAAGGGCGCTTGGTCTACGTCTTTGCTCAGGACTTCACCGTGTTCGGCGGCTCCTTGTCTGAGACCAATGCGCGCAAGATCTGCAAGATCATGGACCTTGCGGTCGAGAACGGTGCGCCAGTGATCGGGGTCAATGATTCGGGCGGTGCGCGCATCCAGGAAGGGGTGGCTTCGCTCGGCGGGTACGCGGACATTTTTCTGCGCAACACCCTCGCGTCCGGGGTGGTCCCGCAGATCAGCGCGATCATGGGTCCTTGTGCTGGAGGTGCGGTCTATTCGCCAGCGATCACCGATTTCATTTTCATGGTTGAGAACACCAGCTACATGTTCGTGACCGGCCCGGACGTGATCAAGACCGTGACCCACGAGGAAGTGACCAAGGAAGAGCTCGGCGGAGCCATGACCCACCACGCCAAGAGCGGGGTAGCGCACTTCGTCCGCCCCAACGACGCAGCTTGTTTGCTCGCGATCCGCGAGTTGATGTCGTACCTCCCGAGCAACAACCTGGAAGATCCGCCGCTCGGTCACAGCCAGGACGATCCCGGCCGCGAAGACGAGAGCTTGAACCAGCTGATCCCGAGCGATCCCAACAAGCCTTACGACATCAAGAAGCTGATCCACGGGGTGGTCGACGATGGCCAGTTCCTGGAAGTTCAGGCCGATTATGCCCGCAACATCGTGGTCGGCTTTGCCCGGTTGGCCAACCATCCGGTGGGCATTGTGGCCAATCAGCCGGCCTACCTCGCCGGCGTCCTTGACATCAACGCCTCGCTCAAAGGCGCGCGTTTCGTCCGTTTCTGCGATGCTTTCAACATTCCGCTGATCACGTTGGAAGACGTCCCTGGGTTCTTGCCCGGCACCCAGCAGGAATTTGGCGGCATCATCAAGCACGGGGCGAAGTTGCTCTTCGCGTATGCCGAGGCCACCGTGCCCAAGCTGACCGTGATCACCCGCAAGGCTTATGGCGGTGCTTATTGTGTGATGGCGAGCAAGCACCTGCGCACCGACGCCAACTTCGCTTTCCCGACCGCGGAGATCGCGGTGATGGGACCCGAGGGGGCGGTCAATATTCTCTACCGCCGCGAACTCCAAGCCGCGGGCGATGACGGTGCCCGCTTGCGTCAAGCGCGGATCGCCGACTACCGGGCCAAGTTCTCGAACCCCTACATCGCTGCCGAACGCGGGTATATCGACGCCATCATCGAGCCCAAAACCACCCGGACGCACTTGATCCGCGCCTTGCGCCAGCTGAGCAGCAAGCGGGCCACCATGCCGCCAAAGAAGCACGGCAACATCCCGCTTTAAAGGCGGTGGCGGTGCCGCGAGCAGCTGGTAACCAGCACCCCGGTCAAGACCCGAGTGAAGACAAGAGGCTCAGCGCTTCAAGGTCGTTGTGGCGGGTCGCCAGGTCACGAAAGGCCGCGAACTCGCTGGGCCCGAGGGGAATCCCGGCCGTGGTGCGCTCTGCGGTGGCAGCGCGTTCGAGATCGCCGGGCACGAGCACGCGGGAGCCCTGTTGCGCCGGCTGCGCGCGGACCCAGGAAAAGTAATGGCCCAGGCGCGTACGGAAAGCCGCCGGATCACCCAAAGCAGCGAGCTGCAAGGCGAGAAAGCAGTGTCCTACCTGGCGGGGCGTGTCAAAAGGTGGGGCAAAGAGATGGCTGAGCTGGTGATCGCAGGGCAAATCGACGAGCAGCGCACAGAGGATCTCGATCAACATCGCCAGGCACTGGCCCTTGTAGCCACCGAGCGGCTGCAAGGCCACGATTTCGCTGGGCGTAGCCGCGGTCTCGCCGACATCCGCACCGTCTGGACCCAAAGCCCAACCGGGCTCGAGCGGACGGTGCGCCGCTTGATATTGGCGGATCCGTGAGTAGGCGACCTGACTGGTTGCCATGTCCACGCAAAAGAGCTCATCGTCTGGCCCGCGCACCGCAAAGCTCAAAGGGTTGGTGCCAAAAAGCGGGGTCAGCCCCCCGTGCGCCGCGACCAGCGCATCGCTGTTGGTGCAGCAGACGCCGATCACTTCGGCGCTGCGGACCATCTCGAGGGTGAAGGTGGACGCCGCGCCAAAGTGGTTGGAATTGCGCACCGCGACCACTCCCACCCCGTGGGTTGTCGCGAGCTGCACGGCTTCTGCGGCTGCGGCAAAACCGGCCACCAGGCCCAGCGCGTTGCCGGCGTCGAGCACTGCCACAGCCGGGGCTGCGCGTTGCCAGCGCAGGGCCGGCTGAGCCTGACTGCGTCCACCGTCGAGTTCGGCGAGGTAGGTGGGAAAAAGCACCACTCCATGGGTGTCAATCCCGCGGAGCGAGGCAGTGAGCAAACCCGAAACCACCTGCTCGACGTGCGCGGTGGACAGTCCGCGAGCCGTGAGTGCGGTCTGCATCAGGCGTGCGAGCAAGGCCGCAGGAGCCCTGGGTCCTCCTGCCTGGGATGGGCCTGCCGCAGAGACCTCGGACGGTGTCATTGAGCTCCGGCCAAAACCGCGGCCATGCGGTCGGTGACGAAACGAGCCAGGCGGGCAATGCCTTCGTCGATCTGGGCGGGAGACACGTAGCTGAAGGAGAGGCGGATCTGCTGTTCATACCCAGCCTGGAGCGCAAAAAACGACATCGGGCAACAGATCACCCCATAGTCGCGCGCGCAGCTTTCTAGGCATGCCTGGTCAAAAGCAAAGGGCAAGGTCATGGTGAGGAAAAAACCACCTTGCGGTCGGTTCCAGCGCACTTCGCCAGCAGTGCCAAAAGCGCGTTCGAGCGCGGCCAGCAAGTGGTCCCGATTGGCTTGGTAATGCGCGCGTCGGGGTTCGATCAGCCCGCGCAGTGAGCCGTGATGCTCTTCGAGGACAGAAGCGGCAATCGCTTGCGCCAGGGGGGTGGTATTGACCGTGGTCAAGCTCTTGACGCAGGCCAGGGCTTCGGCGAGGTACTGGTTTTTCCCGCTGACTTGCTGGTCCGCAACCAAGTAGCCAAGGCGCAAACCCGGGAAGATGGTCTTGGCGAAGCTGCCGAGGTAGACCACCACTTGGTTTGGGTCGAGGGACTTGAGGGTGGGCGGTGGTTCACCATCATAAGCGAAGAGACCATACGGATTGTCTTCGAAGATCAACACCTGGTGCTCTTGGGCGATCGTCAAGAGCGCTTGCCGGGCGCTCAGCGGCATGTTGGTGCCAAGCGGATTGTTGAAGCCTGGAATGTCATAGACCGCCCGCGGCCGCTTGCCTTGACGCTGCACTGCGCGAATCGCGGCCTCGACCGCCGTGGGCGGCAGGCCGGCTTCGCCGCTCGGGATCGGTACCACCTCGATGCCGAGGATACGCGCCAACCCGGTGATGCCGATGTAGGTGGGATCACTGACCAGGAGGACGTCGTGGCCCGGGGTAAACAGCCCGAGCAACACGATCAACATGGCTTCTTGACACCCGGTGGTGACCATCACCGCAGCAGGAGGCACCTTAATACCTTCATCCTGAGCCAGATGCGCGACGAGCTGCTCCTGGATCAAGCCGTTGGTCTTACCGTACTGCCCGAGCATGCCATAAATCCTCTGCGTCGGGACCTGCCGCGCGCGCGCCTGCGCTTCCACCCACGGGCCGATGCGGGCAATGCTGCCGGGCACGTCGAGCAAGGATTCGAGGGGTCGACCGGGGGCAAAAGAGATGGCCTGAGGGTAACGCGACACCGCCTCGTTGAGGAAGTTCATCACTTCCAGGGTGGGATCTTGGAGCGCGGGTTGGGGATCGACGTCCATGGCTCTCTCCGGCGAGATCTTACCAGGGGACGCCACCGCAAGAAACCCACATCTTGTGGTTTCAACGTCCCTGAGAGCCAGTTGTCCACAGCTGGCCAGCGGATTAGAATTCCAGCGTTTCTTGCGCCAAAGACCTCTGGCGCTCGAGCGTGCAACCCAACGATCAAGGAGATCCTCCATGCGTGGACGTGCGATTGTGACGTGTTTTGCCGTGTTGTTTTTCTTGCTGGCCGTGCTGCCAGCGGACGCCAAGTTAGGCAAGCAGCGGGGCTGGGAATCCCTGGGTGAGTTGACCGTGAACGACAGCAAAGACCATGACACCCTGGCAGTGACCGCAGCCCAGGGCTCGTTTAGAGCGGTCAAGTTCCAGGTTTTCGACCACGGAGTCGAGTTTCGCGAGGTGATCATTCACTTCGCCAACGGAGGTGACCAGAAAGTCGAGTTGCGGCGGGTCATCCCAGCTGGCGGGGAATCTCGGATCATCCGCATCCAGGGCGGAGATCGGGTGATCCGCACGATCGAGTTCACTTACGACGCGCAGTCCTTTGCGGGAAAGAAAGCCCGGGTCAAGGTCCTCGGCCGCAACTAAAAGTATCTGCTAAAGTACCTCCGGTAACCGCGCAAGCACTCCCCCACAAGTCTCGTCCGCAGGGGTCGCCCGCTGGGCGGCAAACGCGGCAAATATGGAAAATGGGCGGGACGTGCGCGCTGATGGGACGCCTCAGGGTCCTCAGGGTCAGCTGGGTTGCCACCAACTCCAACTACAATAAGGCCATGAGAACCCTGAGGCGAACCCCTGGGCAAACCCCTCGACAAGCCGCCTGGCTAACTGCCAGCACAGCTCTCTTGACCCTGCTCTTGGGGGGGTGCGAGCACCCGGAACCCAGTCCGACTCCGGCCAGCTCGGCAGCGGTCCCCCCAGCGTCGCTCGCCCCGGTTCCCCAGCCGCCAGCTGCGGACCTGCCGGTCATCGTTTTTCTCGGGGATAGCTTGACCGCCGGCTACGGACTCGATGAGGACGAAGCTTTTCCTGCTTTGCTCGATGAGCTTTTGCGCCAGGAAGGGCAGCCGGTCCGGGTAGTCAATGCCGGGGTCAGCGGCGACACCACCGCAGGGGGCCTGGAGCGCCTCGACTGGCTCTTACGGCAAGCGCCCGACGTGCTGTTCGTGTGCTTGGGGGCAAACGACGGGCTGCGCGGCTTGCCGCTCGCAACATCGGAAGCCAACTTGCAGCAGATCCTCCGCCGTGCGCAAAGCGCCGGGGTCCAGGTGATCCTTGCCGGAATGCAGGTGCCACCCAATTACGGTCCCGAATATGCTGCTCAGTTCGCTGCCATCTACCCGCGTTTAGCCCGGCAATTCCCGGTGACTTTTGTCGAGTTCTTGCTCACCGGAGTGGCCGCGGTCCCTGACCTCAACCTGGCAGACGGGATCCATCCCAATGCCGAGGGTCAGCGGCGGGTCGCCAAGCACCTGCTGCCCACTTTCCGCCAAGTCCTCGCTCAGGTGAGCGCCACACCTCGCTGAAAGGGTCTTGCCCCGAGGCAAACGGCTAAGGGGTTCAGGGACCCAACGAGCGCTACTGTTGGGCTCGTTCGGCAGCCTTGACCACCTCCCAGCCAGCATCGAGTTCAGCCAGGGTGGCGTCGGCGAGCGAGCGCCCGCGGGCGGCAAACTCGGTTTCGAGCGCGGCAAATCGGCGACGGAACTTGCGATTGCTTTGAGCCAGGGCGGCTTCCGGGTCGACCGCGAGATGCCGCGCGAGATTGGTCACGGTGAACAAGAGGTCGCCCAATTCCTCGACCACGGCTGCAGGGTCTAGCGGGGGTTCAGGGCCAACGCCAGCAGCTTCGAGCTCGCCCAGCTCTTCGCGCACTTTGGCCAAGACCGGCGCGGCATCGGGCCAGTCAAAGCCGACGCCAGCAGCTTTTTGGGTCATGCGGTAGGCGGCCACCAGGGCGGGTAGGGAGGTCGGCACTCCCGCGAGCAGGGAGCGGCGATCCGCCCCCGCCTGTTCCAGCTTGCGCCGTTCCCACGCTTGATGGACCGCGCGCGCATCCGCTGCCGCGCGATCACCAAAAACATGCGGATGCCGCTCGACCATCTTGGTATGGATACGATCAATCACGGTTTGCAGGTCAAAAACGCCTTGCTCACGGCCGATTTGCGCCAGGAAGACGACCTGGAACAAGAGGTCCCCCAGCTCTCCGGCCAGCTGTTCGAGATCGCCAGCGTCAATGGCTGCAGCCACTTCGTGCGCTTCTTCTAGCACATAGGCGCGCAAGCTCTGGGCGGTTTGTGCGTGGTCCCAGGGACAGCCGTCGGGAGCGCGCAAGCGTTCCATGAGCCGCGCCAACTTGCCTAAATCCGGGTTTAAATGGCCAGGGGCTTCGCGCTCGAGGTCTGGCCCAGGGCTTGGAGACGACGGGCTAATCTGCTCTGGGTTGGACGAGGTCGGGGGATTTGGCGCTTCACGGCTCATGGTCTTGGGCTCCAGGCTCTGGACATTCATGGGATGGAGATTCACGGTCTTGCGATTCATGGTTTGGAGATTCCGAGTTAGAATGCAACCGACGCCCTGAGCCGCGAAATGGCTGGTCGGTCTTGGCCCGCCCCTTGAAGATTTGAGCCTTGTGCGGTAGGGAAATCATGAACGAGGTTCTCCGGCCCCCGGATCCTATCGAACCCGATCTGAGATGAGTGCACGAATTCGTGCTGAAAACGAGGTCTGAATTGAGCGAGAAGACGATCAAAGTCAGCGACCGCCGCATGTTCACTGCGGACGGACGTTTGCGCGAGGAATTTGTTCACATCGATGCCGCAGCTGGCTCGGGGGGTGCTACTGCCGAACGCGGGAGTTCCTCACCCGCAACGATCGCTACCCCGCCATCTTCCCCTGCCCCGTCCCCGGCTGCGCCGCCTCCCGCAGCACCCCAAGGCGCTGCCGCAGAAGCTCTGGGACCGAACGCGCCGACCATGTTCGAGCTGGTCGCCTTGCTCGCCGAGCCCGCTTCCATCTACTTGCAGCAGGCCCAGATCCCCGACGGCCAAGCCGCCCAACATCTCGAACTGGCGCGCCTCCACATTGATTTACTGGCCTTGCTCAAAATCAAGACCGCCGGCAACTTGACGCCCGAAGAGCAGGCAGTTTTAGATGATGCTTTGTACCAGCTACGGTTCCACTACGTCGAGATGCGGAGGTAGACTGAACATGCGTATGATCGGGCAGCGATCCAGCCAGTGCGATCCGCCACCGCAGCAGTCCAGAGCCAGCGTCAGGCGCGGGCTCAGAAGCGGACTGTTGCTGGCCCTGATCTTGGCTACAGGCGGAGCTGCCCAAACGACGGCCCCCGGTGATGCTCTGGGGCTTGAACTGACCCCGGCAGTGCGGCAACAACTCCAGTTGCTGCAGCAAACCTGGCAGGTGTGGGTCAATGCTTACTTCCGCGGAGATCAGAAAAAAGCCGAAGCCGCGGTCGAAGAACTGGTGGAGATCGCCGAGTTTCTCGGCCTGCCGCGGCTGCCGGATCTGAGCATTGCCGCGGCTTCCTCTGCGGTGCTCGCGGCCACCGAGGGCGGCGCTGATGCCGGCGGCGACAAAAACCGTGCACTGTGGGCGCTGGCCGCTGCCGAGCAGCTCGACCCCGGACGTCCCGAGACCGAGTTTGCGCGCGCCACGGTGCTGCGCGCGAGCGGCAATTATTTCGGCGCCTTGCTCAGCAGCTGCAAGGGGACCTGGCGTCTCTTGAACCTCCCGTTCGAACGCAATTTCGCGGCCCACAACTTGGTTTATTGGGCGCTTTGCACCCTGGTCGTGAGCGGTGGGCTGTTCGTGGCCCTGTCGCTTTGGGCCCAAGGGACGCGGTTGCTCGAAGACCTGAACCGCCGGCTGCCGACCGGGCTCAGGGGCAGCACGCGGACCCTGGCCCTGGCGCTGGTGCTGGTGTGGCCGATCGTCCTGCCGGGCGGCCTGTTGTGGCTCATCTTGTATGGGTCGATCCTGATCTGGGGATACGGCACGAAAAGCGAACGGGGAGTCTTGATCAGCTGGTGGTTGCTTTTGGGCGCCATGCCGTTGGTGCTCGCCCAGCAGCAACGGCAGCTCCAGCTCGACCTGGCGCCGCCGACGCGCGGCATTGCCGGCATCGTGAACGGACGGCTCTACGGCGCCTTGTTCACTGATCTCTCGGTCCTCGGATCCCTGCTGCCCAATAACCCAGCGGTCTTGGAACTGACAGCGGACCTCCACCGCAAGTTCAACCAGTGGGACCACGCGCGGCTGATCTACAACGATCTGGCCACGGATCAGCAGCGGGAGCGGGCAGCCGCAGCGCTCAACAACATCGGGGTTTACCATCACCGCAATGGCGACTACGCCACGGCGATCACCTACTTTCGCTCCGCGACCGAAGCGGACCCGCGGCTCCCCGAAGCTTTCTTCAACCTCAGTCAAGCCTTCTCGCAGTCCTACGACTTCCCCAACTCCAACAACGCCCTGGCGCGCGCCAAAGAACTGGGCAGCCGTCAAGTCGACGGCTGGCTCAAGAGCAAGGGGCAAGAGGATCCAGCGAGCAGCGTGATTGCGATCGAAGGCGGCCTCGCGCGGCGGAACCAGATCAGCGAGCAACTCGCCGCAGGGTGGAGTGGCAGCGACCGTTCCGCGCTCAGGGACTGGCGGTTTTACTTGACGCCGGGCGCTGCAGTCTTCGCGCTGGTCCTGGCGGTCTTATGGCACCAGCTGCGGAACCGCGGGCGGGAGACGTTTCCAGCGCCTCCTGGCAGCGCAGTGACCAGCCGTTTCTCCGCCCTCGTCCCCGGCCTTGTTTCGCTCCGGCAAGGCCGTGGTCTACGGGCGTTTGCCGCGATTTTTTTGCCGGTGGGCTTACTCCTTGTTCCGATTCTTTTGAGCCGCGGCTATCGCGTGCCACTCGGTTACAGTGGCAGCTTCAACGGGCTGGTCGGCGGTTTCAGCATCCTCGTCTTGCTGGGGTTGATCGGCTGGCGTTTCAGCCGCGCTTTGGCCAAGCGTTGACCCAGGAAAACCATGTTGGTTGACCCAGGAAAAACCATGCTAACGGCGAACCTGCGCAAAGGAAAAACATGAATTTCGAGGGTGATCTGCAACAGATACCTCTGTGGCAAGTCTTGCAGCGCGTGGCTGCCAGTCAGAGCACTGGCATCTTGACCGTGCAAGGGCAGGAAGACATTGTCGCGATTTCCTTGCTCCGTGGCGACGTCGTGGCCGCAGATGCCCTCAACCAGACGGTGGAAGAAGGGCTTGGCGAGGCGCTCAAGAGCCAGCGTGCAATCACCCCCGAAGACTTCTCAGCTGCGGTCCGCGACTATCAAGGCGGCAGCAGCGGCAGCTTTGGGGACCTGCTGATCGCCCGCAATCTGATCAGCCGTGACCAGCTGCTGCGCGGACTGCGCTGGCAAACCCACCGCTTGATGCTGCAGATCCTGGGGTGGAAAAGCGGAGAATTCAAGTTTTATAGCGGTGACGAAGTCTCCTACGAGCAAGGCTTCCAGCCGATTGCGGTGGAAGAACTGCTGATCCGCTCGCTCGAAGAGCAAAGCGGCCCGGACAAGGCACGGCGCACTTTACCCAACTTGGATTCGGCTTATCGGCGTCTCTTGCCCCGCGGTTCGGTCCGCATCCTCGGGCGCGACGGCGACGGCAGCGGCACGGGCATCTGGTTGACCGAAGCCCAGCTGAGCTTCCTCGAAAAGCTGGACGGTGAAAAGAGCGCGAGCAAGGTCGCCGAAAGCAAGAACCTCAACCGCTACCAAACACAGTTCTTCCTCTACCGTCTGCTGCAAGAAGGGCTGATCGAGCCGACCCGGGTGGTCGAGCGTGGCCCTGAGCGCGCCACCGAGCGGACCACCTCGCGCCTGGAGGCGGCCGAACTCAAGGCTGAAATCTTCCTGCCGCCCGAACCAGGGCGCGGCAGTCGCGACGACCTCGAAGCCAAAGTGACAGTTCCGGTCCTGCCGCCGTCGATGCGCTGGCTGGCACCGTCGCTGGCCGCCATCCTCGCGGTGGCCCTGCTCGGCAGCGTGTTGCTGCGGCCGCAGCAGTTGCTGTTGCCCTTTCCCTGGCAAGCAGCTCAGCGCGAGGGCGTCGAACGGAGTTTGCGTGAATCGCTTTTCGGACGCCTCGACCGGGTAGCCAAAAGCCTCTTCTTGATCCAAGCCCACTACCCTGACCGGCTCGAAGAGCTGGTGACCAAGGGCCTGCTTTCCCCGGCGGACCTGCGCGATCCCACCGGCCAACGTCTGGCCTACGAAGCCGATGAGCTGCGCTACCGGATCATCCCGGCCGAGACCAGGGAAGGGGAAGAAGGTTTCGAGCGTTCGGAAGGGATCACTGGCGACTTTCTGCTCGACCCCCAATTCAACTCGCGCGACACCTCCGACCGCGCACCGCTCTATCTGATCGATTAGTGGGCGGCTTGGCTGGCTTTTAGCGTTAGAGAGACCATGCCGCCAGCGGAAGAGCGCTCTCAGGAATCTGACGCCCGGGTCCCGCTCTCCCGGGCCAGCAAGTCAGCGCGCGCTCCCCACGATCTCGAACTTGAGACCACGCAGAACTGGTCGGAGATGGATCCCAGCGACCCCTTTCTCCAGCCGGGTGGGGCATTCCAAGGACCCCTGTTTGCGGCGATGGCGGCCGAGTGGCTGGACAACGAAGCGGCGCAGCCGGGCGAACGGATCGGACCCTACCGCATCGTCCGTCCGCTCGGCGCTGGCGGCATGGCAGAGGTCTATCTGGCCGAACGCGCTGACGAGCACTTCGAGCAGCAGGTCGCGCTCAAACTGCTCCGTCCGGGCAAGGCCACGGAGGAAGTGATCCGCCGCTTCCACCAGGAACGGCAGATCGTGGCCTCGCTCAACCATCCGCATATCGCCCGCCTGTTCGACGGCGGGCTCACCGCAGGCGATCAACCCTACTTCGCCATGGAATATGTCGACGGCCTGCCGATCGACTCCTACTGCGACCAGCACCAGCTGAGCGTCGAGGCACGCCTGCGCTTGTTCGTGGTAGTCGGCCAAGCGGTCCACTACGCCCACCGCAACTTGCTGGTGCATCGCGACTTGAAGCCGGCCAACATCTTCGTCACCGGGGACGGCCAGGTCAAATTGCTGGATTTCGGGATCGCCAAGTTGCTCCAAGCGGAATCGCGCTTCTCCGCGCCGTTGACCCGGACCGGGTCTTCGTGGATGACCCCGGAATATGCCAGCCCGGAGCAGGTCCTGGACCGGCCGCTGACCACTGCCAGCGACCAGTACCAGCTCGGCCTCCTGCTCTTTGAACTGGTGACCGGACAGCGGCCCTACTCGGTGAAAGAGCGGAGCCTGATCGAAGTGGCGCGCGCGATTTGCGAACAGGAACCGCAACGTCCCAGCACGGTGGTGTTCCGACCGGCTGAAGGATCACCCGCGGAAGCCCTCGCAGCCTGGAGTGCCGCCCGTCGCACCACGCCCAAGCGGTTGCGCCGCCAGCTGCGCGGCGATCTCGACGCGATCATCCTCAAGGCCCTGCGCAAAGAGCCGGAGAGCCGTTATCCCTCAGTCGAGCAACTGGCCGAGGACGTCGAGCGCTTCTTGTCGGGTCGGCCAGTGCTGGCGCGAGCCGACAGTCTGGGTTACCGCGTCCGCAAGTTTGTCGAACGCCATCGGCTGGGAGTGGCGTCGGCAGTCGGGTTTACCCTCTTGCTCGTCGGCTACGCTGCCACGGTGACGCTCCAGAGCCAGGAGATCCGCGCCCAGCGCGACCTGGCTCGTGCCGAAGCGGCCAAGGCCGAACAGGTCAAGGGCTTTTTGCTCGACCTTTTCGAATCCGCGGATCCCGACCAGGCCATGGGCGGCGAGATCACTGCGCGCGAGCTCCTCGAACGCGGCGCGCGGCGGATCGACGACCAGCTGAGCGAGCAGCCCGAAGTCCGCGCGGAAATGCTCCACGTGATCGGCAAGATCTACTGGCGGCTGGGCGCTTTGGATCGGGCTCAGCCGTTGCTCGAAGCCTCCCTCAAGCTGCACCAAAAGCTCTGGCCGGGCGACCACGGCGAGGTCGCCCAGACGATGAACGATCTGGCCGGAACCTTGCGCGATCGCGGCAACTATATCGGCGCGGAACAGCTCTACCGGCAAGCCTTGGCCATGCGCCAGCGGCTGTTCGGTACTGCCCACTCCAAAGTCACGGGGAGCCTGCACAACCTGGCCAAGGTGCTCGAGGTCCA
Source organism: uncultured Thermoanaerobaculia bacterium (assembly GCA_964499975.1). Lineage (GTDB taxonomy): Bacteria > Acidobacteriota > Thermoanaerobaculia > Multivoradales > J023 > CAZCOV01. The sequence continues at coordinate 42,827 of CAZCOV010000001.1, read as the reverse complement.
GGGGGATTATGACGAAGCCGAAGCTCTGCTCCGGCAAGCCCTGGACATCGACCGCCAGATCCACCCGAGCGAGCAGCACCGCGACATCGCGGTCGGTTTGGGCACCCTGGGCGACCTGCTCTTAGAGCGCGGTCAGCTCGACGCCGCTGCCACCGTGTTGCAGCAAGCCCAGGAGATCCGGCGTCAGCTGCTCGGCGCCCGCCATCCCTCGGTTGGGGTCGGCTTGCGCCAGTTCTCCGAGCTCGAACGCCTGCGCGGCAATCCAGCTGGCGCTGAGCTTTATGCTCGCCAAGCGCTCGAGCTCCACCGCCGTGCCCATGGCAATGCTCACCGCGATGTCGCTCAGGATCTCGACGCGTTGGGGCAAGCCCTGTTCGCCCAGGGCGACCTTGTCGCTGCCGAGCCCATGTTGCGCGAGGCGCTCGCCTTGTTCGAGCGCCTGCTCGGTTCCGAACACCGCAGCACTGCGGTCACCCGCACCCACCTCGCGTCCCTCCTTGCTGCCCGCGGCAACCCCGCAGAAGCCGCAGTGGCTTTTCGTCAGGCGCTTGACGCCTTGTCCGCCAAGCTCTCCCCGCGCCACCCCGAAATCGCCGACGCCCTGCTCGGTCTGGGCTCCTCGCTTGCGGTTCTCGGCCAGTCCGCTGCAGCCGCGAGCGAGTTCGAACGCGCCCTCGCGATTTATCAAAACGCTTTCGGCGACCAAGATCCCCGCACCGTAGCTGCCCGCCAAGCCCTGGGTCGCGGCAGCCACAGGCAGTGAGGTTGCATGACGGTGCTGTCGACTAGCATAGAATCAGCGGACGGTTTGGGTTTGCGCTTGGACGCTTCTCAAGGAGATTCACGATGTACGTGCCTTATGACATGAGCAAGGTCAAGATCCTCGACCTTTCACAAAATTTCAGTATGAATTCGCCCTCGTTTGCGTTTTACGAGGGACCCACGGTCAAGTGGGTGAAGCGGTTGGCCTTCGAGGGGGTCAATGCTCAGCTGATCTCGTCGACCAACCACATCTCGACCCACCTCGACTCGCCTTGCCATTTTCACGATCCTGGCGCGGATATCGCCGGGATTCCCATCGAAACCCTGTTCGGTCCCGCGTGTATCGTCGATTTGACCCAGTTCGGGATCGGCGACTATCAGATCTATGGTTCCCACCACTTCGAGGCCTGGGAGCAGAAAACCGGGATCAAAATCGAACGCGGCGATATCCTGGTGATCCACACCGGCTATCACCACTACTACAACGAAGACTGGTACAAGGTCCACCACCAGACGGAACCCGACCTGCCGCGTTGCTTCCTGCGCCATCCCGGACCGCAGAGCGAGTTTTGTGAATGGATCCTCGATCGCGGCATCCGCTGGCTGGCGGTCGATGCGATCGCCGCCGACCATCCCTGGAACACCAACGTGCGCAAGGCCCGGCCCGACTTGATCCCCGAAGTCGAAGCCGCGATCGGGATGTCGCTCGCCGAAGCTTTCCCGTGGCCCGAGGATTACCAGTGCATGCACATCAAGCTCTTCCCGCATGGGGTTTTTCACGCGGAAAACGTCGGTGGCCAGGTCGACGAAGTGCTCGACCAGCGGGTGTGGCTGGGCTGTTTCCCCTTCCGCTTCAAAGGCGGCGAAGCAGCTTTTTCGCGGATCGTGGCGTTTGTCGAAGAGAAGTCTTCATGATCGTTATGAGGAGAAGCCGCCATGTCGACCCGGGCTTTCGGTCAGCGGATTCGGCGTAACGAGGACCCCCGGCTGCTCACCGGGAAAGCGCTTTTCGTCGACGATGTCAACTTGCCGCGGATGGGGCATGTGGCGTTTTTGCGCAGCCCGCATGCCCACGCCCGGATCCGCGGGGTCGACCTCGGCGGGGTGCGGGAGCGGCCCGACGTCCACGCGGTGTTTACCGCCACCGACCTCGGCCCGCTGTGGCAGCCCGGACCCCTCCTAGTGCCGCCGCCGCCGATTCAGGATGCGGTCTTCCATGCCCGCACCCAAGTTCCGCTGGCGCGCGACAAAGTTCGCCACCAGGGTGAGCCCATTGTCGTGGTGGTCGCGACCAGCCGGTACGCCGCCGAAGACGCGGTCGCCGAGATTTTCGTCGACTTCGAGCCCCTGCCTGCGGTGGTCGATCTCGCGGCTGCGCTCGCGCCCACGGCCGCGCTCATCCATGACGACTTGCCGTCCAATCTGGCCGCGCACGTGGTCCAACGCAAAGGCGATTATGCGGCCGCGCGCGCCGCTGCCGACTTGGTGCTCGAACGGCGCTTAACCTACGACCGCGGGACCGCCGCCGCCCTCGAAAACCGTGGAGTGGTCGCGGACTGGGACGAGCGCAGCGCCCGGCTCACGGTGTGGGACACCACCCAAGCGCCGATCCCGATCCGCAACGGGCTTGCGGCCATGTTGGGGTTGTCGGAAAGCCAGGTGCGGGTGATCGCGCCGTTCATCGGCGGCGGGTTTGGTCCCAAAATCATGATGTTTTACCCCGAGGAGGTGTTGGTCCCTTGGTTGGCCCTGAAGCTGGGACGACCGATCAAGTGGATCGAAGACCGCGAGGAGAACTTCTTCGCCACCACCCAGGAGCGCGGACAAATCCACCAGGCTGAAATCGCCTTGCGCAGTGACGGCAAGATCTTGGGGGTCAAGGACCTTTTTCTGCACGACACCGGGGCCTACAACCCTTATGGCTTGACCGTGCCGATCAACAGCCAGTGTACGTTGCTCGGGCCCTACGACGTGCCCAACTACACGAGCGAGTTCACTGCGGTGTTCACCACCAAGCCGATCGTCACGCCCTACCGCGGGGCCGGGCGTCAACACGGCGTGTTCGTGATCGAACGCTTGCTCGATTTCGGCGCGCGCGAGCTGGGCCTCGACCCCGCCGAGATCCGTCGGCGCAACTTCTTGTCACCGCAAGCTTTTCCCCACAACCACGAGATCATTTTCCAGGACTTTGCGCCGCTGGTTTATGACAGCGGCAACTACGAGCCAGTGCTCGATCAAGCCCTCGAACTGATCGGCTACCGCGAGTTCATCGCGCAGACCCAACCGAGCTGCCGCGCCGCAGGACGGCAGGTCGGGATCGGGGTGGCGGCTTACGTCGAAGGCACGGGCATCGGGCCGTATGAAGGCGCGCGGGTCCAGGTGCAAGCGAGCGGCAAGGTCAGCGTGGTGACCGGAGTGGGCACCCAAGGTCAAGGACACATGACCTCATTTGCCCAAATCGTGGCCGATCAAGTCGGGGTAGCGGTGAGCGACATCGAGGTGGTGACCGGGGATACCGATCAGTTCCACTGGGGTGCGGGTACTTTCGCCAGCCGCGGGGCCGTGGTCGCGGGCAATGCGATCCACGCGGCAGCGGTCGAAGTGCGGCGCAAGATCTTGCAGCTGGCGAGCGACGAGCTCGAGGTGGCGCCCGAGGACCTCGAAATCGCAGCGGGCGTGGTGCAGGTGCGCGGGGTGCCGCAGCGGGCGATCCCGCTCAGTCAGCTGGCGGTGCGCGCCAATCCCATGCGCGGAGCGGTGCGTCCGGGGACCGAACCCGGGCTCGAAGCCACCCGCTATTTCGGTCCGGAACGCGGGGCCACGGCGAGCGGGGTCCACGCCATGATTCTCGAGGTCGATCCCGAGACGTTCCAGGTGCAGATCCAGAAATACGTGGTGGTCCACGACTGCGGCGAAGTGATCAACCCGCTGATCCTGGACGGTCAAATCCAAGGCGGCGTGGCCCAGGGGATCGGCAATGCGTTTTATGAGCAGCTGGTGTTCGACGAAAACGGCCAGCTCAAGAACGCCTCGCTCATGGATTACCTGTTGCCCACGGCGCACGACGTCCCGCTGATTGTGATCGGCCACGTGACCACGCCGTCACCGCTCAATCCGCTGGGGATCAAAGGTGCGGGTGAAGCTGGCGCCATTCCCGTAGGTGCGCTTTTTGCCCAGGCCGTCGAGAATGCGCTCGGCCACCGCTTCGAGATCCTGGAGATCCCGCTCAACCCGTGCCGGCTGTGGGAGCTGGCAGAAGCGTCCAAAACTGGGTAGCCCACCCGCGCAGCAAGCGCCTGAAGCGCACCAGCCGGGTTGCGCGGGCGTGGCCAGTTGGCCAGATGGCCCCGCAACCCGGTCCGCGGTTTACCGCTGCCAGATCCCGCCGACTTCCAGCGCACCACTGCAGCCGTTGCAACTATCCGAGCACCAGCAGTTGGTCTCGCCGCTTTGAATCGAGACGCAGTCCCCCGCGCCAATGGGCTTGACGTAGCCGCCAGCCAGCTGGCGCAGGGTCTCTTTGGTGAGAGCGAGTTTCTTGGGCCGTCGTTTCATGGTTGACCTCATGAGTAGTTGGGTGGTGATGCAAGAGACACTGGGTCATTCTACTTGCGCGAGTCGCAACGGCCAACTCGCTCACGGCAGCGCCAGGACCCCGGCGTCCCACACGATTTCGCCGCCGACCAGCGTGAGCACGCTTACCGTGGCCGGGATGGCCGGTGGCGGAATGGTGAAGATGTCTTGCGAGAGGACTGCGAGATCTGCAAGGTAGCCGGGTTTGAGCGAGCCTTTCTGCCACTCCTGGAACTCGGCGCGGGCTGAGCCATGGGTGTAGGCGGTGACCGCTTCTTCTACGGTCAGGGCTTCGAGCGGGTGGAAGGGGTGGAAGACGGCGAAGAAAAGGTCGACGAAGGGGTTGGGCTGGGCGCTGTCCGAGCCAAAAGCGAGGTGAACGCCGGCTTCGAGCAGGGACTTGAGCGGCTGAGCTGCAGCTGCCCGCGCTGGCCCCAGCGCCGGTTCCAGATTCAGGGCCAGATGGGTGGGGTTCTGCACCACGATCACCCCCAGCTGCTGCACCCGCTCGATTTGTTCGGGGTGGAGCAGGTCGCCGTGCTCGATCCGCGGACGCAGTAGGCGCCACGCCCAAGGCGGCGCCTGATGCTCCAGGTTGCTCAAGATGTTGTCGAGCGCTCGGTCGCCCACCGCGTGGGTGAGCAGCTGGTTTTTGATCGGTGGTCCGAGCAGACTACGCCGTACCAGCTGGGTCAGCTCGGAGCTGCTGACGTTGAAGTTGCCGCTGCCGGGGAAGTCGGCGTAAGGCGCAAGCAGGGCGGCGCTGCGTTCGACCGGGGTGCCATCGAGCAGCCACTTGATGCCCGACCAGGTCAGAAGGTCCGTCGGCTGCGAAAAGCGCGCACGACAGGGTTCGTCGAGCGTCAAGGGCGCGCACATCGAGCGCAGCCGGATTGCCAGCTCAGCCCCAAGGAGCACCCGTTCGCTTTGCTCGCGCGTCAACCCGATGGTCATCTCTTGCACCGAGGTCACCCCCACCTGGGCGACCAGCGCCGTGAGCGCTTCGAACTGTGCGCGCAAGACCTCCTCGGGTGCGGTTGCGCGGACAACCCGGAACAGACGAAAAAGCGCGTACTCGTTGACCACACCGTTCAGGGTGCTGCTGCTGGGAAACCGACCATAAGAACCACCAAAAGGATTGGGCTCGTCCTCGGCAATGCCGGCTGCGGTCATGGCCGCAGTGTTGATCACGGCGCTGTGGCTCGACCAAGTCAAGAGCATCACCGGGTTGTCCGGGGCCACTGGGTCAAGGGCCAGACGGTCGGCCGCAGGATCAAAAAAAGCTGCCTCGCCGATGAAGACTAGGATCCACTCTCCCGGAGCGGCCACGGTCACGGCTTGCGCCACCTGGTCAAGGGCGACTGCGAGGGTGGGTCCGGGGCCGGGAATGTCGATCGGGGGCAATGTCAGACGGGGAAGACCGACCCCAAGGTGGGAATGTGCATCGTTGAAACCCGGCACCACCACCCGTCCGCCGAGGTCCAGCGATTGCGTATCGGGGCCGACGTGGGGCAGCACCTGAGCATTGCTACCCACCGCGACAATCCGCGAACCGCGAATCGCCACCGCTTCCGCCCACGGCTGGTCGTGGTTCACGGTGAAGACCTTACCGTTGTAGAGCACCAGATCGGCCGGGTGGTCCGCCATGAGCGGTGCGGTGAGGAAGAAGCAGATCAGGGTCAAGGTTGTCCGGCGCATGCCAATCTCCTTTTGAGGTCTAAAGACGTCGTCTAAGCGGAGCCGGGTGAAGAAATCGGCGAAGTCTTCTAGAGTACGTGCCGTTTTCGCGGTTTGGGCCGACATAGGCGAGTAAAGGCCCGGTAACTCTCCGGGTAAGCCTCGGGGGGTGCGTCACGGGGGAGCTTGCTCGGGTCCCAGACGTCCCAGGGGTTAGGAAACGGTACAGGTTGGCCGGCCTGAAAAGCCGCCTGATTGGCTTCCCGCTCGGCCATCGTCTGGGCTTCGTGCTCGGCCCACCAGTCGGGCATGGTCTTGGGCTCACTCATCCTTCAAGCCAGGACATTGGTGGCGAGAAACGCCTTATCGCTCATAAAGCTCGTCCCGACTCCACGCCCGCCCCCCGCTGCCGCTCGTAGCCTGGTCCGCCAAGTGGTGGAGTGTCTGAATCGCCCGTTCCCGTGCCTGGTCCGAATCAGCGTAGGCTGTCAGGTACTCGCGCAGCAAAGCATTGACCGAGGTGCGTTGCTCCAGGGCTCGGAGGCGTGCACGCTTGAGCAAGTCATCGTCGATTGCGATTGTCAGGTTGGCCATGGTCATCGTCTCCACTTCTCAGCCAGTGTAACACGGGCTCAGATGCGGTGGACCCACTCGCCTGCCTCGGAAGCAGCCCCGGTCAGCAGCTGGCATGTACAGTGCCGTGGAGTCGTGTCAGGCCTGCACCACCAGCCGCTCTTCAGCGCCGCTCAGGTGTGCGATCAGGGCTGGCACCTCAGCGTCCGGGTCGGCTGACCGATCAGCTGGCACTTCGCGAGCGTCCACATCGGCTGGCACCTCGCAGCTGCAGCCCTGACCAGCGACACCGGCTATTTCTGGTTCTTCAACCGGCGCAACGTCGAAGTGGTGGCCAAGGTCTTGAACGCCTGCGACCTCGAACCTTTCCACCGCTTCTGGGTGTTTGCCGCTGGCCTCACCAACGTCGAAGTCACCTTCCAGGTGACCGACACCGCCTCGGGTCAAGTCGAGATCTACACCAACCCGCAAGGCATGCCGTTTGCGCCGATCCAGGACTTGCGCTCGTTTGACACCTGCGAGTGAGCAACTGGTTGGCTGTTAGTTAGATTAGTGCGGACATAATTGCTTGGGTTACACATGGGCGCCTTGCTGGCTTGACAGTCACCCCGAAGCGCGCTAGGTTCCCGGCTCCGATAACCGCGGTTCCTGTCAGCGAACGGCACCCGGAGATCAGCCCGCTCACGCGCGAGAGCGGGCTTTTCTGCGCGGTCAATTTTTGGTGCGGTCAATGGCCACTGAGCCAGCAGGAGAGCTGAGCGCATGGAGCACATCGTTTTCATCGAAAGCAACACCACGGGAACGGGCGAGCTAGCGCTTGCACACCTGCTCGCGCGGGGAACTCGGGTGACTTTCTTGGCGCGGCAGCTTGGGATCTACCCTTTTCTTACGCAGACGCATCCCAACCTGACCGTGGTCGAGGGCGAAACCAACGATCCCGAACGGCTCCTCGCCGACCTCGCCGCACGACCCAAGATCGACGGCTTGTTCACGTTTTCTGAATTTTATGTCGAGGTGGTGGCTGCCGTGGCGCAGGGCCTCGGGTTACGACATCTCGGGCTGGCTCCCGCGCGCATTTGCCGCAACAAGTTTCGTACCCGCCAGGCTTTGCGCGCGGCTGGGCTGCCCACCCCCGATTTTTGGTTGCTCGAAAGCCTGGCCGACGCCGAGCGCCTCGCCCAGGAGGTCACCTACCCGTGTGTGGTCAAACCCCCGGCGGACAGCTCGAGCTTCGGGGTCCGCCGGGTCGAGAATGCCGCCGAACTGGTGGCCCACGCAGGTACCTTGCACCAGCGGCGGGTCAATGGCCGGGGGCAGGTTTTGAGCGGGGCAGTGCTCGTCGAGAGCCTGCTCAGCGGGCGCGAATTCAGCGTCGAAACCATGACCACCGAAGCCGGCACCCAGGTGGTGGGGATCTCGGTCAAACAGCTTTCGCCACCGCCGCACTTCGTCGAGCTGGGCCATGATTTCCCCGCCGCTTTGGATCCAGCGACGCAAACAGCCCTGGAAGGCGCGGTGCTTTCAGCCCTGAAAGCCGTGTGCTACGACTTTGGCCCGGCGCACACCGAGGTGCGTTTAAGCCCCGCGGGACCGGTTGTGGTCGAGATCAACCCGCGCTTGGCTGGGGGCATGATCCCCGAGCTGGTGCGCTGGGCCACGGGCATGGATTTGTTGAGCGCTCAACTCGACTTGGCTTTGGGGAAAACGGTGCGGCTCGCGGCTGAGCGCGCGCATTTTGCCGCGATCCGTTTTCTCACCGTGGATCGTCCCGGCCGGGTGGTCCAACTGACCGGGATCGAAGCCGCGCGTGAGCTCGCCACGGTGCAGGAGATTCAGGTCAAGCCTGCAGTCGGAGCAACCGTGCGGCCAGCGGAGCATGCCCTCGATCGGCTGGGCTTTGTGATCACCGCTGGCGCCGATCGCGCGCAAGTGCTCGCGGAGGCAGAAGAGGCGCGGAGCCTCATCCGGATCGTGGTCGATCAGCGGGGGTGAAGCACGATTTCGAGACCGCGGCGCTGGCGTTCTTTTTTCGGTAGGGTAGGGTCGAACGGGGTGACTTCGAGACGAAAACGTTGCCGGACGCTGGCCAGAAGGAGGCGCAGCTCGAGCAGCGAATAGGCCGCTGCGATGCAGGTGCGAGGACCCCCGCCAAACGGGAAGTAGGCGAATTCAGGGAGTTCGCGTTCAAAATCGGCGGTCCAACGTTCGGGCTTGAACGCCTCGGGATCCGGGAAAAAGCGGGGATCGCGATGCACCACCCACTGCGAGACAAAGACCATCGCGCCTTGCGGGATCAACCAGCCGTCGATGGTGTCGTCCGCCACCACTTTGCGGTTCAAAACCCCGGCCGGCGGGGCCAGGCGCAAGGTTTCCTTGATGATGCGCTCGGTCCAGGGGAGCGCTTCGAGGTCACTAGCTTGCGGCGGGCGGTCCCCAAGTACTTGCAGTTCTTCGCTGAGGGTCCGGTCGACCGCAGGGTGGGTGGCGACAAAGCGCAGGCTTTGCATCAAGCCGAGGGCCATGGACTGCTGGGTGGCGAGCATGGTGCTGACCAGTTCGTCGCGGATGTTCTGGTCGCTCATGCCGCCGTCGCCGTCGACATCGCTGGTCAGCAGAAACTGCGATAGGAGGTCGATCCCATGCTCGTCCATGGCTGCCCGCCGCTTGCGGACCAGCTGATAGATCGCGTCGTCGAGTTCGGCCATGGCTTTGAGGAAACGGCGATTGCGCGGTGAGGGCACCCACAGGGGAGGGCTCAAGACTTTCTGCTGGCCACCGAATAGCAGGCCACTTGCGTCGGCGAAGGTGCGGCGAATGGTCTCTTTGAGTTCGCCCGCTGACAGCCCGAAATGGGTCCTGAGGCCGATTTCGAGGGTGAGGTTGAGGGCCCACGCCGCGAGGTTGAGCCGGTGTCCGGGGGTCCAATCGGCCATGGCCTCGCGCGCGGCGGCGGTGATCGTGTCCGCGTAAACCACCATGCGACGTCGGGCAAAGGCAGGCCCCATGCGCCGCCGCTGGCGCAGCCAAGCTTCACCGTTGCGGCTCTGCAGGGCATTGCCGAGGAGGCGCTCGGAACGTCCGCTGCCGGTGCTCTTGGCGTAGGCCGCGCGGTTGTCGACCAAGACGCGTTGGATGAAGTCAGGATGGCTGATCAGATAAGCGTCGTCGCCCATGAAACGCGTCCAGATCACGTCGCCATGGGCTTGGGCCATGCGCCGCAAGTAATCCAGGCCGCCGCGGCGAAACTCGAGCGCGGTGCCGATCCACGGCAGTCCCTTGGTCCCTGGCGGTCGCGCGATGGGGCGTCGTCGTTGGGTCCACCGGGCGGTGAGTTTGGTTTTGAGCTTCGTCAGGAACATCGCCGGAGTTGGGAAAGTGGCTGGAACTTTGGAAGTCGCCATGGGACAGCCATCAGCAAATTGAGCCTCAGCAATTTTAAGCTTGGCAAGCTTCCCAGGGGACGGGATCCGCCATGCCGACGACCACTTTCCGCGGACCCTTAAAAGGGCTCCGTCCATGGGCGACCAGCATGTTGTCGAGGAGCAGGACGTCGCCTTTTTGCCAGGGGAAGAGGATCTTCTCTTTTTCGTAGAGGCCCTGGAGGTGCTCCATCACCTCTGGCTCGATGGCCGAACCGTCGGCGTAATAGGTGTTGTTGGGCAGATCTTCCTCGGCGAGTTCCAAGAGCAGCATCTCGCTGATCAGCGGTTCGAGCGACGTGACATGGAAGAAGGTGAGGTGGTTGAACCAAGTCTCGGTGCCGTAGGTCGGATGCTTGGCGAGGGCGCGCCGCAGCTGGCGGGTCCTGAGGTGGGACTCGCCCAACCACTCGAACGCGATGTGGTTTTCCTGGCAATAAGCTTCGACCGCGGAGCGCTCTTCGGTTTGGAAGACTTGCTGCCACGAGAGGCCGAAGTCACCGTCGATATTGCGCACGTAGAGATAGCCTTCGCGGGCGAAACGCGCGCGGACGTCGGGGTGCAGTTGCTGCAAGATGCGGCGCGAGTCAGCGATCGGGGTTTCGCCGCCTGCAACCGCGGGTTGTAAGCAACAGAAAGCGATCTTGGTGGGAAAGATCAGGTTGTAAGACTGTTCGTTGTGAAGAAAAATGCTTTGGTCAGGCGGGTAGTCCGTCGAAGTGTAGATCTTGCCTTTAACCTGACTGCGCGGCGAGGAACGCTCGGTGTAGTTCAAAGGGGAGCCAACCGCCGCGCGGATCCAAGTCTCGAACGCGTCCGGAGTGGTGATCTCAAAGCCGCGGAAGAGGATCCCGCCGTACACACCGAGCTGCTCGGCGATCCAGGCGCGATGCCCTTCACTCCAGGCGAAGAGGTCCACTCCGTCCTGGCGCGGCGTGACGACAAGAGGCAGTTGGTTTGCGTTGAGGAAGCTGGTTGCGACCAGATCCGGGCTGACGCCTTGGGCCATGGGTTCTGAGGTCATGGGTTCTGGGGTCATGGGTTCGGCTCCTGATTCGAGCTCCCCCCCGAGGAGGATGGGTTGCCCGCGGAGGACGCTGGCGGACTGCTCGTCGCCGAGGTTGCGGGGTTGGCGGTCGCGCCCGGCGACGCATTCTGTGCCCCCGCGTTTCCCGCCCGCGGCGTGGCTGTCGGGTTCGCCGCGGCGTCGAGCGGGCCGAGAATGATCGGCAAACCGTCTTTGCCGCCGCCGATGATCACGATCTTGCTGTTGTCCGATTTCGCGAGATCGAGCGTGGCATCGATGCCCTTCCATTTGAGGTAGCGCTCGGAAATGCCCTCACTCACGATGTCTTGAAACAGCCGAATGCCTTCGGCCTCGATCCGCTTCCGTTCCTTCTCTTTGCTTTCTGTTTGCAAGCGATAGTCATACTCGAGCATCAGCTGCTCTTGGGTCAGCTTGCTCTCGATCGCTTTGGCCACCGTCTCGGGTAAAGCGATGTTCTGGACGAACGCCTCCTGAAAATAAATCGGCGTTGCGAGCGCGCTTTGCGGTTGATAGCTCAGCCGCAGCGACGCTTCCACCCTCCGCAAAACCTCATCCATGATCTCTCTTCGCTTGTCGCCGTAAAGCTGTTGGAGATCGTACTGCGCTGCCAGCTCGCGAAAATAGGTCCTGATTTCGGGCAAAATGTAGGTTTCCACGTACTCGGGACCGATGTTCTGGTGCAGCCCGGGCAGCGCCTCTTTGATCGGGCGGAAACGGACGGCGATATCGACCGTGGTGCGCAAGCCGTCGGAAGTCAAGATATCGTAAGAGTCGTGCGCTTGTTGGAAACGGACGTCGTAAACATACATCACGTTCCACGGCGAGATCATGTGGAACCCTTCGTCATAGAAGGTTTCGGTGACCGTTCCAGTGAACCGTCGCCACAGCACGCCGGCTTCGCCGGGATAGATGGAAATGAACATGCGGTCGCAGAAATAAGCGACGAAGAGCAAAAACGCGAGGAAGATCAAGAGCAGGTAAAACCCGTAGCGCCTTCGCCATTCCCGCAGTCGTTCTCGCAGTCGTTCTCGCCAGCTCATTTTCATCCTCGCTCTCCGGTGACCGCTGCTCGACCATTATCTGCTGGTTCTACTTTGACGATACGCCCTTCTTCCATGCGGACCAGGCGATCGGCGACCTCGAAGTAGCGATCGTCATGGGTGACGGCGATCACAGTCTTCCCCTGCGCTTTGAGTTCGGGGAGAATCTCATAATAAAACTTCTTTTTGAACTCGGGATCCTGATCCGCGGCCCACTCGTCGAAAACATAGATCTGCTTGTCTTCGAGGAGGCTGATCACCAGCGCTAAGCGCTTCCGCTGGCCGGTCGAAAGGTCAAGGGTTTCAAATTCCTTGCCGTCGAGGCTGGTCTTGCCGACGAGTCCCATTTTGGCGAGAAGCTCCTCGAAGCGCGCGTCGAAGCGCGTGCTGTCGCGATCCGCGAAGCCATAGAGGCGGCTGAAGAGGTGATAGTCGGCGAAGACCACGGAAAATAGATCGCGATAGGCGTCGTAGCTCGAACGGTTGAGCGTGGCGTTGTCGAGCCGCAGGGTGCCTTGTTGCGGATAGTAGAGGGCGGTCAAGACCTTGAGCAGGGTCGATTTGCCCGAGCCATTGCCGCCGACGATCAGGATCAGCTCACCGCGCCGGATCGTCCAATCGATCGGCCCTACCGTGAAAGGGGAATCGCCGTTGGGATCCTGGAACGTGAAGACCACGCCCTCGAGCTGGATCTGCGCAAAGGAGAGAAAAGCTTTGCGCCGTCTTTTGGGCGTCGCGAGCGAACGATCGAGGGCGCTTTCTAGCTTGTAGACGTTTTCGATCGCCACCTGGGCGGAAACTACATTGGGAAAGGCGCCGACGATGGCGTTGATCGGGCCGATGACGAACAAGATCGCGGTCGTGACCTGGGCGATGACGTCGGTGTAGGTGTCGCTCAGCCGGGGCAACACGAAGACGATGGCTCCGAGTCCCAGATACCAGTTGCTTTGGGTCATCAAGCCGAGCATGGCGAACTGGCTCTGCGTGCGGACTTTGAGTTCGACCGCGGATTGGGAAATCTGCTGGGTGAAATCGAAGAGTTCGTCGCTGCGCGCCCGGTTCATCTTGACTTCTTTGAAACCGTCGAGAATGTCGGTCAGCGCATCGAAGAGCTGGTCCTCGCGATCGAGCGCCTCGTGCAGTTGCTGGTTGATCTGCTTCTGCTTCCTGAAATAGGAGCCGATCGAGAACGCCCCCAAGGCGAGGATTAGGATCAAAGCGATCGGGGAAAGGATCACGATGTAGATCATCGTGAAAATCCCGAGGATGAGCATCTGACTGACCAAAACCAGCGTCATCGCACCTTGGGAGATGATCTGCGTCTCTTTTTGCACGCTGGCATAGATCTTGGACCGCCCGATGGCTTCGAGGGGTTCTAAGTCCGACTGGCGGATCTTGTCGGCGAGGCGGATCCGAATTCGGTGCAAGATCGCTTCGATCTCGGCGATCGCGATCAGCATGATCCGCTTCTGGGTGACGATGAAAATCGCCAAGACCACGATGAAGAGCAGGAGGTAGCGAAAGCTCTCCTCGCCGTCGGCGATTTTTTCGGTTGCGGCGTTGATGATCGCCAGAACCAAAGCATTGCTCAAGCCCGAGATCCCCGCCAGAACGATCAGATTTCTGACGGAAACGCTCGACTCTTCTTTGAGGCGCTGAAACAGTTTCATCGGAAGAGGGCCAACCGCGCGCAATCAGCAGGGGAAAGGAACAGGAAGTTGCGCGCTGCGGTTGGATGGGTTCTTGGACCAGAGCGCCCACGCAAGGACCGCTGAAGTCGGCGACGCGAACACGACGACGTGGCCGACTTCAGGACCAGCGCTACTCCGGATTTTTCCGGGTGCAACCAACAGCCGACGGGCGCTCAGTTGGCCTTCGGCTCTTTCGCCTTGGCCGAGGTCTTCGCCGGAGCTGCGTCGTCTGCCGCAGGCTTCTCTTCCGCGTCCTTCTTCCGCGAGAAGAACTCCTTGGCTTCCTGGTACTGGGTCGCGAAGTATTCCTTGGTCGCGTCCGTGCTGAAGTTCATGAAGTTGCCGCCACCCTCGAAGTGTTGGGTAAACACTTTGCCGACGGCATGGGTGGTAGCGCCAGCAAAGAGGGCGACCCCGGTGACCCCGAACGGAAGGCCGATGATCGGGACCGACTTGAGCGCCGAGCCCACGGTCCCGCGGACCACTTCTTTCGACGCCAGGGGAGCGATCAGGGCAGTGATCAGGGACTTGGCCCGGTTCTCGGCGAATTCGACGCCGTAATGTTCGGCCAGCTTGGCGATCATTCTGAGCTGGGAGAGACTCACTGCGACCAGGTCGATGCCCGAAACGGGGATCAATCCCCCGGCGAAGGCCCACCTGGTGTGTTGCCTGACGATCTTTTCGGCTTCGGCTGTGCTTGCCATTCTGCTACTCCTCTAAGGATTCTGCGAAACTGCTGGTTATCCACTGCTGCTTGAAGCGAGACTCCCACCCTAGTGGGTTGGCCTCGCGAAGGCGTTGGCGTAGTCGTTTCCGACAGCACCCAGACCCGGATCCATTCTAGACTGAAGTTGGGGCGTTCTTCAGCATTCTTCTCAGCTCTTTTCTCAGCTCTCGCCCGATCAACTAGGAGCGGATCAAGAAAAGATTCTATCACAGGAAGAGCAGCGGTGCGAGCGGATGCGGAAGAATCGGAAGAATCCAAGGCGGCGGTTTGCGCGCCGCGCCCGGCAGTTTGCAATTTGCGAGATTTTTGATTGAAAAGCAAAAGAGTAGACACAAAAAGCGGACAAAACAAAAAGCGGACAAAACAAAAGACGGACAAAACAAAAGACGGACAAAGAGGTTATGGGCGAGGATCCCCTTGAATCCGCGCAGGGGATTTCCTATGATGAACGCTAAGCGCCACAACCACGGGGCGAAGTTCGAACTATCAATCCCAGCGAGCACCGCGTTTTGACGCGACCGAGAAGCGAGCCCCCAAGCGAGCCCCACACCGAGCCGCAAGATGTCGATCCCCGCAGCCAGCCCCGATTATGAAGCGCTCATGAAGCGGGCTCTGCTCGAAATCGAGAAGCTGCAAAGCCGCCAGCGCGCTTTGGAGAGTTCGTTCGCCGAACCGATCGCGATTGTCGGTCTGGGCTGTCGCTTCCCCGGCGGTGGCGACAACCCCGAGTCGTTTTGGCGGATGCTCTGCGCCGGCGTCGACGCCATCGAAGAGGTCCCGCGGGAGCGTTGGGATCTTGCGGCTTACTACGATCCCAACCATGATGCTCCGGGCAAGATCTACACCCGCTGGGGGAGCTTTTTGCGTGCGGTCGATAGCTTCGATTCGGAGCTTTTCGGCATTGCCCCGCGGGAAGCCGACATGATGGATCCGCAGCAGCGGATTTTGCTCGAGGTGGTGTGGGAGGCCCTGGAGAATGCCGCCATTTCCCCGATCGGTCTGCGCGGTGACCGGGTCGGCGTGTTCATGGGCTTGATGAATCTCGACTATCTGGAGCAAGTGGGAAGCCCCGAGCTGTTCGATGCCCACACCAGCACGGGCAACGCGCAAAGCGTGATCGCCGGGCGCTTGTCGTACTTGCTCGGCCTGCGCGGACCGGCCTTGGTGGTCGACACCGCTTGTTCCTCGTCGCTGGTGGCGGTCCACCTGGCCTGCCAGAGCTTGCGCTGTAAGGAAAGCGACATGGCGCTCGCCGGCGGGGTCAACCTGGTGCTGTCGCCGCTGCGGACGGTGGTGATCTGCCGCGCCAAGATGCTCTCCCAGGACGGCCGCTGCAAGGTGTTCGACCGCCGCGCGGATGGTTACGTGCGCGGGGAGGGCTGTGGCGTGGTGGTGTTGAAACGTCTGTCAACCGCGCTCGCGGCCAACGACCGTGTGCTCGCCGTGATCCGCGGCTCGGCCGTCAACCAAGATGGCCCGAGCGCCGGGTTGACCGTGCCGTATGGACCCTCGCAAGAAGACGTGATCCGCCGCGCGCTCGCGGACGGTGGGGTTGAGCCTGCTGCGGTCGCTTTCATCGAAGCCCATGGCAGCGGCACCGCCCTGGGCGATCCGATCGAGATCGAAAGCCTGGCCAATGTTTTCGGGCGTCGCCATCCGCTGTGGGTCGGAGCGGTCAAATCCAACCTCGGACATCTCGAGTCGGCCGCGGGGATCGCCGGGCTGATCAAGACCGTGCTCGCGCTGCAGTACGGCGTGATCCCGCCGAACTTGCACTTCCAAGACCCCAACCCCAAGATTCCGTGGGACGACCTGGCGTTCAAGGTCCCGACCGCGGGTCAGCCCTGGCCTGCGGATCGCCCGCGCATCGCTGGGGTCAGCTCGTTTGGCTTCAGCGGCACCAACGCCCATGTGGTCGTCGCTCTGCCCCCGGACGCAGTCGCGGACGAGGGCAAAGCCAGTCCTCCTGCGCCCGCGGCGGTTCGCCAGCACCACCTTCTGACCCTGGCGGCCAAGACCGAGTCAGCCTTGCGCCGGCTGGCCGAACGCTACGAACGCCATGGCTCTCAGCCCGACTTGCCCGCGCTCGCTGACCTCTGCGCGACTTCCCACAGCGGTCGTGCGCAGCTCGAGGAGCGGCTGGCCGTGGTGGGAACTTCTGCCGCGGAGGTGGCAGGTTCGC
The DNA here is from genome assembly GCA_964499975.1 of uncultured Thermoanaerobaculia bacterium. Classification (GTDB taxonomy): domain Bacteria; phylum Acidobacteriota; class Thermoanaerobaculia; order Multivoradales; family J023; genus CAZCOV01. The sequence goes on along the minus strand of CAZCOV010000001.1, from coordinate 26,135 downwards.
TCAAAGCCTACTTGGCTGGCCAGGATCCCGTCACGGTGGTTCGCGGTCGGGCGCGCCGCGGTCTCAAGGTGGCTTTTCTTTGCTCCGGACAGGGCGCCCAGGCGCCGGGCGTCGGACAGCAGCTCTACGCCGCAGAGCCGCGGTTTCGCGCTGCCCTCGAGCGCTGCGCGGAGATCCTCGGCGACCGCCTCGAACGGCCGCTTTTGAGCCTGCTCTTTCCCCCTGCCGGCGCAGCTGCGGACCGCCTGCACCACACCGCCAACACCCAGCCGGCGCTGTTCGCTTTTGCCGTCGCCCTGGCTGAGCTGTGGCAGTCTTGGGGTGTCCGCCCCTCCTTGCTGCTCGGGCACAGCATCGGCGAACTGGTCGCGGCTCACCTCGCCGGGGTCTTCTCCCTCGCGGACGGTCTGCTGCTCGCTGCCGAGCGCGGGCGTTTGATGGCCGAGCTGACTTCTCCGGGCGAGATGTGGGCCCTCGAAATCGCCGAGCCCGCGGCGGCCGAGTTGCTCGCGGCAAGGCGCGACCAGTTGGCGATTGCGGCAGTGAACGGTCCGCACAGCGTCGTGATTTCGGGGGATAGCGTCGCCGCCCAAGAGGTGATCGCGCGCTTGGACCCCCAAATCCGCCGTCGGCGTCTGGTGGTTTCCCATGCCTTTCACTCGCCCTTGATGGAGCCCATGCTAGACGCTTTTGCCCGTTGCGCTGCCCAGGTCCGCTTCGCCAAGCCGACACTCCCCTTGATTTCCAACCTGAGTGGCCGGCTGGCGGGCGACGAGATCGCGACGCCGCAGTACTGGGTGGACCACGTGCGGCAGACGGTTCGTTTTGTCGACGGGGTCCGAGCCCTGGCCGCGGCGGGTTGCGACGCCCTGCTCGAAGTGGGGCCGCGCCCGGTCCTTCTCGGCTTGGTCGGCGGCCTCTTGCCGCAGAGCGAGCTGAGCCGCGAGCTGATCCCGTCTTTGACCGAGCAGCGGGCTGAGGAGGAGCAGATGTTGCTCGGCCTCGGTCGGTTTTACGCCTTGGGTGGCACCCCGGAGTGGCGGCAGCTCGACGGCGATGGGCGGCGCAACGTGGAGCTGCCGACCTATCCCTTTGAGCGGCGGCGTCATTGGGTGACGGCGACAGACCAAGGCCAGGGTCGTCGGTTTCGCGCGGGAGGTGAGCTGCAGCAGCTCTTGGCCCAGGGCGACACGCCTGCCGTGGTCGAACGCCTGCGCCGGGCCGGCGAATTCGCGGACCAAGAAGCGGCGTCGTTGTCACGGGTGGTCAGCGAGCTGGTGCGGCAGCTCGAGCACGAGCACACGGCAAGAGCCCTCGACGAGTGGCTGTATGAGCTGCGCTGGCAGCCGGCGGTCGCGGCTGCCCGCCATGACCACGGCGGGGAGCGTCCGGGCTGGTGGCTGATCTTTGCCGACCACGGCGGGACGGGCAAGGAACTCGCACGCCAGCTCGCCGCGAGGCAACGTCACAGCGTCCTGATCCAAGACGCCTCCCGTTCGGGCGGGGAACCCCTCGCGGTCGACGGCGCCATCGACCCCGGCGCTGCGGACGCGGGGGAGCAGCTCCGCGCAATCTTCGCCGCAAACCCGGAAACGCTCGCCGGTGCGGTCTTCCTCTGGAGCCTCGACGCCCAGGAGCCGGCTGCGGTGGACGCGCCGACCGCCCTGGCCCAGCTCCGCGCGGAGCACGCGCGGCTCTGCGGTGGGGTGCTCCATTTGCTGCAAGCCCTGGTCGCGAGCCAGCAACAGGAAAGCGCGAAGCTGTGGCTGGTCACCCGGCAGGGGGTGGCGGTGAGCGACCAGCCGGAGCGCCTCGCGCTGGCGCAAGCGCCCCTGTGGGGGCTTGGCCGCTCGATCGCGCTCGAGCATCCTGAGTTGTGGGGCGGTCTGCTCGACCTCGAGCCTGCGGGTCATCCGGCGGCCGAGCAGATCCTGCAAGTGATCCTCGACCCGCAGAGCGAACCGCATCTGGCGGTGCGCGGCGGCCGGAACCACGTGGCGCGGCTGACCCTCGCCGCAGCGCCACCGCGCCGTGAGTTCGTCCTGTCCCAAACGGCGAGTTATCTGATCACCGGTGGACTCGGCGGCTTGGGGCTCGAACTGGCCAGATGGCTGGCAGCGCGCGGCGCGCGCCATCTGGTCTTGACCGGCCGCAGCGGTGCGGCAAGCCCAGCCGCCCAGGCCGCGGTGCGTCAGCTCGAAACGCAGGGAGTGCGGGTCTTGGTCGAAAAAGCCGATGTGGCGAACGCTGCCGACATCGACCGCCTGTTCGCTGCCATGGCTTCGCTGCCGCAGTTGCGCGGGGTGATCCACGCCGCTGGCGTGCTCGACGACGGGGTTCTCTTGCAACAGAACTGGCAGCGCTTCGCCCGTGTGATGGCGCCCAAGGTAGAAGGCGCTTTCCACCTCGACCAGAAGACCCGCGATCTCGAGCTCGATTTCTTCGTACTCTTCTCGTCGGCCGCGTCCCTCCTCGGCTCGCGCGGCCAAAGCAATTACGCGACGGCCAATGCTTTCCTCGATGCCCTGGCCCATTGCCGTCGCCAGCAGGGGCTGCCCGCCTTGAGTCTGAATTGGGGTCCGTGGAGCACGGTCGGGATGGCGCATGACCAGGGGAACGAGCGCGCCAGTGGCTTGACCGCGCGCTCTCCCGAGCGCGCCAGTGGCTTGACCGCGCTTTCTCCGGCCCAGGGACTGCAGGTCCTCGAACGGCTGTTGGGCGACCGCGGACGCGCCCAGGTCGGGGTGCTGCCGATTGAGCCCGCGGCTTTTCGTGAGATTGCCGGTGACTCGCCGATCGTCGCGGAGTTGTTGCGTCAGCTGGGGGGCGACCCCAACCCCGGCGCGAGCGTCGGGCAAACTTTTCGCGAGCTGGCCGCGCTGACCCCTGCCGCCCGACCCGCGCAGCTGGTCACCTGGGTGCGGCAGGAAGTGGCGCGGGCACTCGGTTACGAGACCGGGCGGCTGCCCGACAAGGACCGCGGTTTCGCCGAGCTGGGCATGGACTCCTTGATGGCGATCGAACTCAAGAATCGCTTGCAGCGCAGCTTGGATCGGGAGTTCTCGCCCACCGTCATCTTCAACTATCCGACCGCCGAAACCCTGGCTCGTTACCTGGACGAGAAGCTTTTTCCCTCAGCGCCAGCTGCTGCGCCACCGGGTGCGGCGCCGACCCTGGCATCCCTGGCCCTGACCCCGTCGACCCACTTGCCCCTGCCGTCGCCGCTGCTGGTGCCAGCCGTTGCGCAAACCGTGCCCCCGGCCCGCCTTGCGGCTGCAGCGCTGACCGATTCCGCAGCGGCGGCGATCATTGCTGCTAAATACAGCAAATACAGCACATACAGCAAATACAGCAAGGACAAGCTGTGGGCTGGGGAGGCTAGCTGATGGTAGAGCGCGACCAGCCCGAGCTTGGCCCGCTGCAACAGGCGGTGATGGTCATCGACCAGCTCGAGGCGCGGATCGCTGCGCTCGAAGCGGCCAAGGTCGAGCCGATCGCGCTCGTCGGCATGGCGTGCCGCTTTCCCGGCGGCGGCGCGGATCCCGAACGTTTTTGGGCAGCTCTGCGCGCGGGCGTTGATGCGATCGGGGAAGTTCCGGCAGCGCGCTGGGATGCGACGGCTTGGTGGGATCCCGACCCGGCTGCCGCGGGCAAGATGAACACCCGCTACGGCGGTTTCTTGCCCGAGGTCGAGACATTTGATCCGCTGTTTTTCGGCATCTCGCCACGCGAGGCCACGAGCCTCGACCCGCAGCACCGTCTGCTCCTCGAAGTGGCGTGGGAAGCGCTGGAGAACGCCGGCTTGGCACCGCGGCAGCTGGTCGGCAGCGCCACCGGAGTGTTCATTGGCACCAGCCAGAACGATTATTTCCTGCGCAAGATGCGGGCCTGCTCCAGCCGTGAGATCGACGCTTACGACGGCACGGGCAACGGCTTTTGCTTTGGTGCGGGACGCCTGTCCTACGTCCTCGGCCTGCAAGGCCCGAACTTGGCAGTGGACACCGCGTGCTCGTCCTCGTTAGTGGCGATCCACCTGGCTTGCCAGAGCTTGCGGCTCGGCGAATGCGCGCTGGCTTTGGCCGGGGGCGTCCATTTGATTCTGGCCCCGGAACCGAGCATTTCCCTGGCCAAGACCCAGGCGCTTTCGCCGGATGGCCGCTGTAAGACCTTCTCGGCCGCTGCCGACGGTTATGGTCGCGGCGAGGGCTGCGGGCTCTTGGTGCTCAAGCGCTGGAGCGATGCCCAGCGTGATCGCGATCCCATCCTCGCCCTGGTGCGCGGTTCGGCGATCAACCACGACGGCCCGAGCAGCGGCTTGACCGTGCCCAACGGTCCGGCCCAACAAAAACTCCTCGCCCACGCCTTGAGGACTGCTGGGCTGGCACCGCGGCAAGTCGGCTACCTCGAAGCCCACGGCACGGGAACCCCGCTCGGCGATCCGATCGAAGTTGAGGCGGCGGCCGCGGTCTACGGCCAGGACCGTCCCTCCGACGAACCGCTGTGGATCGGCTCGGTTAAGACCAACTTCGGGCACCTCGAAGCCGCGGCCGGGGTGGCGGGAGTGATCAAGACGGTGTTGGCGCTCGAACACGGCGAGATCCCACCGCATTTGCATTTCGCGGAGCCCAGCCCCTACCTCGACTGGGCGCGGCTGCCGCTCCGCGTGCCCACCCAGCTCACCCCCTGGCCCGCCCAGCAACCGCGCATTGCCGGGGTCAGCTCGTTTGGCATGAGCGGCACCAACGTCCACCTCTTGCTCGAAGCCGCGCCCGCCAATCCAACCCTGCTCGTGGCGGCGGATCCGCCCCAGCCCGTCCACCAGCTCTTGACCTTCTCGGCGCATACTGCAACCGCCCTGCGCGAGCTCGCGACGCGCACCGCCGAGCATCTCGCGGCGCATCCCGCGGTCGAACTCGCGGACTTTTGCGGCAGCTGCAACCGGGTGCGCGGGGGGCTGGCCCATCGCCTCGGGGTGGTGGCGCAGTCGTCCAGCGAAGCGCAAGACAAGCTCCGCGCCTGGACCCGTGACAGCGCGGCAGCAGACCTCTTTTCCGGGGTAGTGGAGGAACCGCCCAAGCTCGCTTTTCTGTTCTCGGGCCAAGGATCGCAACTGCGCGGAATGGGCTACGAGCTGTACCAGGGCGAGCCCGTGGTCCGCCGCGTCCTCGACCACTGCCAGGAGTTGCTTCAGCCCGAGCTCGCAGTTCCGCTGCTCAGCGTGCTCGATCCTGCGACCGAAGAAAGTGCGCTCATCGACCAGACCGCACTGGCGCAGCCCGCGCTGTTCGCCCTCGAACTGGCCTTGGCCGAGCTGTGGACCTCGTGGGGAGCGGCTCCTGCGGTCTTGCTCGGTCACAGCGTGGGGGAGTTGGCTGCAGCCTGCTTTGCCGGGGTGTTCTCCCTCGCCGACGGGCTGCGTCTGGTCGCGGCCCGCGCGCGGCTGATGCAGCAGCTGCCGCAAAATGGCGCCATGCTCGCGGTAAACGCGCCTGCGGAGCGTGTGGCCGCAGCCATCGCGCCCTATCCCGACCAGGTGGCGATTGCAGCCTGGAACGCGCCGCACGCGGTGGTGATCTCGGGCGAACGCTCAGCGGTGACTGCCGTGGGGCAAGAGCTCGCCGCCGCTGGCGCGCGGGTCAAGCCGCTCGCGGTCTCCCACGCGTTCCACTCGCCGCTGATCGAACCCATGCTCGACGACTTTGCCGCGGTGGCGCGCACCCTCGACTTTCATCCCCCCCAGCGCCCCCTGATCGCGAACTTGAGCGGCGAGCTGAGCGGGCGCGAAATCGCCACCCCCGAGTATTGGGTGGCGCACGCCCGCCAGCCGGTCCGCTTTCGCGATGGGGTCGCCACTTTGGCGGCCCAAGGCGTGCGCGCGCTGGTCGAGGTCGGGCCGGGGACCGCGCTCCTTGGGCTGGCCCGACGCTGCCTCGAAGCGCGCCACGACGCGAGCGCGGTGGCTTTCCTTCCCAGCCTCAAGCCAGGGCGTTCGGCGCGCCAGCAGGTGCTCGCGAGCCTCGGCCAGCTCTTCGCCCTCGGCGTCCCGGTCGACCCGGCTGGCCCTTATCGTCAGCGGCCGCGCACCCGTCTGTTGCTGCCCGCCTACCCCTTTGAGCGCCAGCGCTTTTGGTACGACGCGTTGCCGCGCTCGGCGCTGCCGCGCTCGACCGCATCCGCCGACCCCCGTCGCGACCCACGCTCGCGCGGCAATCACTCCCTGCTCGGCCGCAAAGTGCATTCTCCCCTCATCCGCGAGACGCTTTTCGCGTCAGAGCTTGACGCAGACGTGCAGCCGCTCCTGCGCGACCATCGGGTGTACGGCCACATGGTGGTGTCAGGGCCGACCCGCCTTGGGATGATCCTCGAAGCCGTGCTCGACACGTTCGGCGGCGCTGGCTGCGCCGTCGAGGATGTGGTTTTTCCGCGCGCCTTGGTGGTGCCGGAAGAGGGTGGCACCCAGCTGCAGCTGGTGATTTCCCCCCAAGACGACGGGCGCGCCGTAGCCCAGCTGATCGTCGTCGCCGCAGCAGGATCCGCGGGCGACGCTTGGGGGGTGACCGCGAGCGCGACGATCGCGCGGAACGCGCCGGCCGAGCCGCCGGCCCAGGTCGCGCTGGCGACCCTCCGCGCGCGCTGTCGTCCGGCGGCGGTCGAAACCCTCTACGCCAGCCTGGCGGCGCGGCGCATCGAGTTGGGGACGACCTACCGCTGGCTGACCGAGCTGTACCAAGGCGAGGGCGAAGCCCTGTGCCGTTTGGCCGCGCCAGCGGGTGTGGACTGGGGTCGCGATCCGCTCCATCCGGGCCTAGTCGACAGTTTCTTCCAGCCGATCGCGGCCGTGGTCGCGGGCGAGGGCAACGAAACCTTCCTGCCTTTCCACCTCGAACGCTGTCACCTGTTCCGCCGACCTGACGGGGCCTCCTCCCTGTGGTGCCATGCCCGCCTGCGCCAGGACCACGCAGACGATGCGACCCGCAGGGCGGACCTGTCGATCTTCGACCCAGCAGGGCACGCCGTGGTCGAGATCCAGGGCTTCGCGGTGCGCCGCGCCAGCCGCGCGACCGTCGAGAGTGCGCTGGCCGCAGAGCGGCTCGCCGACTGCTACGAGCTGCTCTGGCAGGACCAGCCTTTGCCCACCAACCCGGTGGCGGCCGGCGACCCGGAGGCTGGCGACCCAGCGCGTCAATGGCTGATCTTTAGCGACCGCGGGGGAATCGGTGAGCGCCTGGACGCGACGCTCCGCGCCCGCGGACAGCGCACCGTGCTGGTTGCGCCCGGCGATGGGGGAGAAGCGCTCGCCGCAGCTTCCTCCGGTCAGGGCACGACCGCAGTGGTCTACCTCGCGGGCCTCGACGCCGTCAGCCGCAATCCCGACGACACTCCCATGGCCGCGGTCGAAGAGGTGTGCGGCGGCGCGCTCCACCTGATTCAAGCCCTGACGGAAGCGGCTTCAGAGAAATTACCTCGGCTCTATCTGGTGACAGCTGGTGCTGCTGGGCCCGAGTTCGGACGGGCCGCGGGCGAGCGTGCCCCGGGCGAGCGTGCCCCGGGCGAGCGTGCCCCGGGCGTGCGTGCCGCGGGCGACAGTTCGTCGTTCGCGGGCGTCCTGCAAGCCTCGCTGTGGGGGCTGGGAGCGACCGTGGCACTCGAACATCCAGCGCTGGCCTGCACCCTCATCGATCTCGACGATGCCGATCCCGTCCCCGCCCTGGCCAGCGAGCTGCTGGGCGCCAGCGCGGAAAATCGGGTGGTGTTGCGCCGCGGAAATCGCTACGTGGCCCGCCTCGCACCGCTGACCCGGACCACCGAGCGCCAGCTCACGATCGACTCGGCTGGCACCTACCTCATCACCGGCGGTTTGGGGTCGCTCGGCCGTGCAGTCGCGCGTTCCCTGGTGGCCGCGGGTGCTGCCCACCTCGTGCTGGTTGGCCGCCGCGCAGCGGACGAGGCGAACGCCGCGTTTTTGGCGGAACTGCGCGCCGGGCGAGTCGACGTCCACCTGCGTGCGGTCGACGTCACCCAGGCGCAGGAAGTCAGTGCGCTCTTTGCCGAAATCGCTGCTGCCCTGCCGCCGCTCCGCGGCATCGTCCATGCCGCTGGCGTGCTCGACGACGGCATCCTGCGTCACCAGACCGGGGAACGCTTCCGCCCGGTGCTCGCGCCCAAAGTCGACGGCACGTGGAATCTGCACCGCGCGTCCCAGGGGCTGACGCTCGATTTCTTCGTGGCTTTCTCGTCGCTGGCAGCCCTGGTCGGGGCGGCGGGTCAGGGCAGCTATGCCGCGGCCAATGCCTTCATGGACGCGCTGATGCTGCACCGCCGCGCCCATGGTCTGGCGGGGCAGACCCTCCAGTGGGGGCCTTGGGCGGGCTCTGCCATGGTCCAAGCGTTGGGCGAGAGCGACCGCCGCCGCTGGCTTGACCTGGGAGTCGAGGGGCTTGAGATCGAGCAGGCCTTGGGGATCTTCCAGCAACTGCTGCGGCAGGATCCTCCCCAAGCCAGCGTCATCCGGGTCGACTGGCGGCGTTTTCTCGCTGCCGCGACCCCGCTCAACCGTTTGCCCCTCTTCGCCCGGCTGAACCGCGCGGACAGCGCCCAGGCCGCGGCTGGCCCTGGACTTTCAGGTGCTGGACCCGCAGGCCCTGCCACAGGCCCTGCCGCAGGATCTGGGCTCTTGGAGACCTTGGCCGGGGCAGCGCCGCGCGAGATCGAGAAGCGTCTGGCCGCCGAGATCCAGCAGCAGGTCGTGCGGGTCCTCGCGCTCGGTCCGGCTTACACCCTGGCTCCCAACCAGACCTTCTTCGAGCTCGGTATGGACTCGTTGCTGGCGCTCGAGCTGCGCAATCAGCTGCAGCTCAGCCTCGGCTGCGCGCTCACCGCGAATTTGATTTTTGACTATCCGACGGTTGCATCCCTGACGCGGCACCTGCTCGCGACTGTGGCGAACACAACGAGCGGCGAACCCGTTGCGGAGGAGCGACCGCCAGCCGTGACCGCGGACGCGTCGTGGCCCGCGGAAGAAGAGATTCCCGACAGTGAACTGGAGCTGCGGCTCCGGCAGAAACTTGACGCGATCGAAATCGGAGTTTCTTGACCGAGTTCCTTGACCTCTAAAATCCGCGGGTCCGTGCCTTGACGGTCAACGCACTGGAGCATTCTGAAGATGGGTAAAGCGGTTTTTCTCAACGTTTCGGGCGGTGGCCACGTCATCGCGACTTACGGCATGGCTGGCGAGCTGGTCCAGCGCGGTGAACAGGTCATCTACTGGGAAATCCCGCGCTTCCAAGCGGGGATCACCGGGCTGGGCGCCGAGTTTCGCCCCTATCCCCCGATCCGTCCCTATCCTGGGCCTTTGGCCAAGTATCCTTACCATCATGAGCTGGACCTGGCTCCGGTCATGACCTGGTGCGCCCTCGAGTGGATCCCCCAATTGCTCGAGCCGATCCGCGCGGAAAAGCCCGACTACATCGTCTACGACTCGCTGTGCATTTGGGGGCGGATCATTGCCCACTTGCTCGAAGTTCCGGCGTTCACCTCGATCCACACCCCAGCCCTCAGCTTGCCCATGGTGCTTCGCGCGCCGCAGGTCTGGGCGCAGTTTCCCCGCATGTATCTCAAATCTTTCGCTAGTCTGAAGTTTTTTCGTCAACTGGAAAAGCAGCTGCGGGCCACCTATGGGGTCGCGACCAGCTACATGGACACCTTCACCAACCGCCAGCCGGTCAACTTTTGCCACGCGCCGCGCGAGCTGCAGCCGAGCGCACATCTTTTCGGTGACGACTACCACTTTATCGGCTCCGTGCATACCCGTCCGGCGAGCGGCAACGCGCTGCTCGACCGCCTCGCCGACGAATTGATTTACATCGGCTTTGGCACCATTTGCGACCCGGGTCCGCAGTTCTTCCGCAACTGCATCCAGGCACTGGGCGACCTCGACTTGCAAGTCGTGATGGTGTTGAGCAACAGCACCGTGCCCGAGGACCTCGGCACGATTCCGCCCAACTTCGTGGTCTGGAGCCTGCGCCGTGACGGTCTGGTGCCGCAGCTCGACATCCTGCCGCGCGCCAAGGTCTTCATCATGAACGGCGGCAATGGGGGAGCCCGGGAAAGCGGTTGGTTTTCCGTGCCGATGATCGCGGTGCCGCCGACTTTCGAGACCGACTTGATCGCTCAGCGGATCGCGGCAATCGGTGCGGGGATCCACCTGCGGCCAGCCAAGGCCACGCCCAAGCGTTTGCGCGCGGCCGTTGACCTGCTGCTCAAGGATCCCTCCTACCGCCAAGCCAGCGGTCGTCTCGGCGATGCTTGCCGCGCGGCTGGCGGCGGCGCGCGGGCGGCCGAGATCATCCTCAAAGCCGTGGGCCAGGTGCCAGCCAAGTCTTCAACCTCTGCCCCGGCCGCGCCAGCCGTGGGCCCTAACGGAAGAGGGTAGCTTGAGATGAAAGTTTTCATCAGCGGCATTGCCGGCTTTCTCGGCAGCCACCTCGCCGACACCATGCTGGCGCGCGGTCATCAGGTGGTTGGAGTCGATTCCCTGATCGGCGGCAACCTCGACAACGTGCCCACGGAAGCGGAGTTCTACCAAGTCGACTGCCGCTATCTGAACTCGATGGTCAAGTACATGCGGGGGTGCGAAGTGGTGTTCCACACCGCTTGCACTGCTTACGAGGGGCTGTCGGTCTTCTCCCCCCATCTGGTGACCCAGAACACCTTCCAGATCACGTCGACGCTGCTTTCAGCCGCGATTCAAAACGGGGTCAAACGTTTCGTTTTTTGCTCCAGCATGGCACGCTATGGCGAGCAGGAGTCCTTACCTTTCACCGAAGACATGGTGTGCCGGCCGCAGGACCCTTACGGCATTGCCAAATACGCGGCCGAGCTTTTGGTCAAGAATTTGTGTACGGTCCACGGCATGGAATACACCATTTGCGTGCCCCATAACATCATTGGACCGCGGCAAAAATACGACGATCCTTTTCGCAACGTGGCGTCGATCATGATCAATTTGATGCTGCAGGGACGGCAGCCGATCATCTATGGCGACGGCGAGCAGAAACGCTGTTTTTCCTTTGTTGAGGATTGTATTTACTGCCTGGAGCGCCTCGGCTGTCAAGACGACGTGGTCGGCGAAGTGATCAATATCGGTCCTGACGAAGAATTTGTTTCGATCAACCAGCTCGCAGCTTTGATCGCCGACATTCTCGGTTTCGACCTTGACCCGATCTACATCCCCGACCGGCCGCAGGAAGTCAAGCTCGCGACCTGCTCTGCGGACAAAGCGCGGCGGCTCCTGGGTTATGCCACTAAAGTCCCGCTTCGCCAGGGGCTGATGGATCTCGCGGCATACATCCGCAAGCGCGGCCCCACGAAATTCCGCTACCATCTCGAACTCGAAATCATCAACCAGTATTGCCCGAAATCCTGGTCGGAAAAAATGTTTTGATCGGAGGTAACTTGATGAGCCGTTCCCCGCGCAACGGTCCCACCCACATCCCCATCGAAACGCTTGCGGAGTTCGATCTCGAGCGGTTCAGACGGGACTATGACCAGGCCCGCCGGCCCGTGATTCTCAAAGGCGCGATCCGGTCATGGTCGGCGCTTTCGACCTGGACTCCCGAGTATTTCGCCGAGCAGTTTCGCGATCAGGTGGTGTCGACCAGCATCGGCCTGCCCGATTCAGAAGTGCCCTACCTTTTCCGCGACGTGGACCATCGGCGCAAGATGACGGTCGGGGCGTTCGTCGAAGTTCTCAAGACCGGCGATCGGTGCTACCTCGACCAAGCGGACATCGCGGCTTTTACCGGGCTCGGAGCGCAGTTCGACTTCGCCGACCTGGGCGCGCGAGACATCCGGGTTTCTGCCGTGTGGTTGGGCGCCAAGACTCGCTCCGGGCTCCACTACGATTACCTCGACAATTTCTTTGCGCAGATTTACGGCGAGAAAAGAGCCCTGCTGGTCACTCCCACGGCAGCCCGCTGCCTCTATCCCTTTGGCGACAACGTCACCAAGAGCCAGGTCTCACCCGAGCATCCCGATCTCGTCAAGCATCCAAGGTTCAAGAACGCGGTCCTCCATGAAGCCGTGGTCGGGCCGGGGGACGTGCTCTTCATCCCCAAGGGGTGGTGGCATTACTTCGCGGCGCAGGAGGTCTCGATTTCGCTCAACTGCTGGTATGGCTTCCCCCTGTCGCCCCTCCACGACGTGAGGACCATGATGGGCGCCGGGCTTGCGGAATGGTGGCAGCTGTTTCGCGACTTCTTCTGGCTCGGGGTCTTGGGGCGGAGTTATCAGGGCCGGCTTTACAGCCTGCAACCCACCGGCAAGATGGCTTATGACCTGCTGGCAGGGGCCATGCCCTGGCGCCGCAAGCGCGCGAAATTGCGACCGTAGGGGCAGGCCCCCGTGCCTGCCCTCTAGAAATCTCATTGCCAGGAGATGGGCAGGGTTTCGAGGCCGCGCAGCAAGAAATGTTCGCGAAACCGCGGCGCTGCCAGTTCAAGCCGCAGCTTGGACGTCCGGGCGAGCAGCTGGCGGATCGCGACTTGCCCTTCGAGCCGGGCTAGGGGAGCGCCGAGGCAGTAGTGGATGCCAGCGCCGAAGGTCAGGTGGGGAGCCTCGTTTCGGGTGATGTCCAGGACGTCGGGTGCGCTGAAGTAGGCGGGATCGCGGTTGGCGGCACCGAGGAAGAAATAGATCATCTCCCCAGGGTGGATCGTGCCTGCTGGGTGCTCGATTTCCTCGCGCACCGTGCGGAGCGCGAGCTGGACCGGCGCATCAAAGCGCAGCAGCTCATCCACCGCGCTGTCGATCAGGGCGGGATCGTCCTGCAACTTGCGCAGCTCGCCGGGCGCCCGCAGCAAGGCCAGCAGGCCATTGCCGATCAAGTTGGCCGTGGTTTCGAAACCCGCGATCAAGAGAAAGATGCAGGTGGCGCACAGCTCGACCTGGCTCAACTCACCGTTTTCTGCGGCCTGGACCAGGTGGGTCAGGAGATCGTCTCGGGGCTCATCCCGGCGGTCCGCGAAGAGGTCTTCAAGGTACTGTGAGAACGCAACGGCCGCGTCCAGCGCGCGGTTCAGGCGCGCGGCATCGACCACCACATCGAGGACCCCGGCGAGCGCATCGGCCCACTGCCGGAAGCGCTGCCGATCCGCCGCAGGTACTCCCATGATCTCGGCGATCAGCGCAACCGGCAGCGGGTACGCGAGATCCGCCATCACGTCCATCGACTTGGCAGGTTCAACCCGCGCGAGCAACTGGTCAGTGAGACGCTCAACCGTGGGCTGCAGGTCTGCCACCCGTTGCGGAGTCAACACACTCTGGACCAGTTTGCGCACCCGGGTATGGTCCGGGGGATTGAGAAAGAGCAGCCATTTTTTCTTGAGACCGGCGAGCGGCGCCGGATCGTCCGGCCAAGTCGCGGTGTCGACGTTGACCACGCGGCGATCGCGCAACAGCGCGCGGCAGGGTTCGTAGCCCGTGACATACCAGGTGCGGCCGGCTGCGTCGAAGTAAAGCGGCGCAGCAGCGCGCAGGGCAGCGTAAACCGGATAGGGATCCGCCCGCACCGCAGGCGAGCGGGGGTCTGGGAGCAACACCGCTCGGGCATCGCTCAAAGCGCCACCGCCTCGAGCAAAGCGCTGCCCGAAGGCAGGGGGATGATGCGCTGCAGTTCAAACCCTGCTGCCGCCAGCAGCCGCGCGTAATCCGCAGCCGTGCGTTCATGTCCCCCGGTCAGGGTCAGCATCATCAGGTCCATGATCACCACTTCAAGGCGCTGTGCGGCTTTTTCGGGCACCAAGCGTTCGAGCACCAAGACCCTGCCGTCCGCAGCAACCGCCCGACGGCAGTTCTCGAGGATGAGGATCGACCGCTCATCGTCCCAGTCGTGGAGCACTTGGGAGAGCAGATACGTATCAGCCCCAGGGGGAACTGCCGTGAAAAAATCGCCGCTCTGCACCTGGCAGCGCGCAGTGAGTCCGGCAGCAGCAATCTGCGCTCGCGCTTCGGCGGCGACCGCAGGCGCGTCAAAGACTTCGCCGACCAGCCCTGGATGCGCGTGCAAGATCGCGGCGAGCAGGGTCCCCTGCCCCCCCCCGACGTCGACGAGGCGTTTGGCAGACGAAAAATCATAGACGCCGAGGAGCGCTTCCGCGGTGCGCGCGGTGAGGTCGGCCATGAAGGCGTTGAACCGCGTGCCGACCTCGGGCTGGTGTGCCAGGTGCTCGAACAGCGGGCGACCGAACGCTTTTTCGACCCCGGTGCCACCCTGTTGAAGGCTCTCTTGCAGCTGTCCCCAAGCAGGATAAAACAGCTCTCCGGCGAGCAGCGCTTGCCCGCGCAGGGACTGTGGATGATCCGCCGCGAGCAGCATCCCTGCCGGGGTCAAGGCAAAGCGTTCGTCAGCGGTCAGTTCGAGCACGCCGCAAGTGACCAGCCCGAGGAGAAAACGCTCCAGTGCCTGCGCCGCGATCCCGGTAGCGCAGGCCAGCGCCTCGCGGCTTTGGGGGCCATCGCGCAAGAGGTCAGCGATGCCGAGCCTGGCCGCCACATAAAGCAGCTGAGTGTTGATATAGCCGTGGATCAGCGATGGGAGAGTCGGACCTGTCGGACGTGTCTGACCTGTCCGACCAGTCGGACTTGTCTGACTCCTCTTTTCCCTGCGCTCGCGGTAAAGCCGTTCAGTGAAACCGCCCTTCTCCAAAAAATCCTGCCCCTGGCTCTGGAGCTGGCGGTTCAAGAGGTAAACCGCCTGATGCACGGCGCACAGCATGGCATTGCCGGCCAGCTCGGGCTCAGCCCGCGCGACAAAATCCGCCAGCCCGGAAAGCCCTTCCAGGCGCACGGTGCCCGCGGGTGCTGGCGGCAGGTTCTCATCCCGGTCCTGGCGCAGGCGCGCGCGCATCGCGCGGGCTTCCCGCGATTCCTTGGCCCAAACGCGCAGGCCGTTTTGCACCAGAAAGCTCTCATAATCTGGCAGCAGCTCGTCCGCCAAGCTGGCGCGGCCGACGTTGGTCAGCTTCATCTCACTCTTGCGTGACGTCGCGGCTGCGCCGCTGCCCTCGCTGATGTTGCGCACCCCGCTGCGCGCAGCCTGCACCATCTGGTCAGCCATGCGCCGATCGTGCGCCAAGAAGCGACGGCAGAACACCACCGTGGCATCGTAGACCGCGGAAGCCACTTTGTGACTCCGCAACTTGCGGTAGCCGCCATGGGGCAAGAGCAGGGTGTCTTCCGGGGGAGTGGGCTTGCTCACGGGGTTCCTTTTTGGGGGGAAGAGTCTGACTTGTCGGACATGTCTGACTTGTCGGACGAGTCGGACTTGTCGGAGCGCATTATAGATTGACCCGCTGGAACCAGCTGCAATATTATCGCGGATGCGATGAATAAAAAAACGGTCTACTGCGTTTATGAACGCCCGCATCACAGTCCGATGGCGCTGGGCATGGTCGTGAGCTACGCCAAGGCGTACCGCAACGGGCTCTTGAATGAGAGCTATGAGTTCGATCCCACGTTTTATTTCACCACCACGTCGCTGCTCCAGGCGATCCAGCGCTCAGGACCAGGCATCGTGCTTTTTTCGCATTATTTGTGGAATTCAGAGGGATTTTTGGCGGTCTCGGAAGGAGTCAAGCGCCTGGTGCCCGAGTGCATCACGGTTCACGGCGGGCCGAGTGTGCCCAAGTATGATTACGCTTGCGCGGCGTTCATGGCCAAGCATCCCCATGTCGACATCGCAGTGCGCGGTGAAGGGGAGGTCACCCTTGCCGACCTGCTCGACCAGCTGGCCAGCGTCCCGCGCGGTACAGATTGGCGACCCGCGATCGCAGACGTGCGCGGCATTACCTTCTGTCCTGACCCCAAAGACCGCACGCAGGTTCTTCGGACCGAGGAACGCGAACGGCTGCTTGACCTCGACACCATCCCATCGCCTTACCTGAACGGCTACTTTGACACCGCGCAGAACCAGGACTGGATCGCCGCGATCCTCGAGACCAACCGCGGTTGCCCTTACAGCTGTACCTTCTGCGATTGGGGATCTGCGACCATGCAGAAGGTGCGGCAATTCGACCTGGCCCGGGTGCAAGCCGAAATCGAGTGGACAGCGCGCCGACGCATGGAAGTGCTGTGGCTGGCGGACGCTAATTTCGGCATCCTGGCGCGCGACGTGGAAGTGGCGGAAATGATCGCCGCGGCCAAAGCCCGCTACGGCTATCCCCGGCAAGTGGTGGCGAACTACGCCAAGAACGCGACTCCGCGGCTCACCGAGATTGTCCGCATTTTCAGCCGCGCGGGGTTGGCCGCCGAAGGCATCATCGCGCTCCAGACCACCGATCCCCACACCTTGGACACGATCAGGCGCTCGAACATCAAAACCGAGCGCTACGAGGACTTGCTAGCGATCTTTCAGCAGGAACACATGACCGTCTCGACCGATCTCTTGATCGGGCTTCCTGGCGCGACGGTCGAGTCGTTTCAAAGTGATCTCCAATTTTGCTTTGATCGCCGCGTCCACGCCAAGGCATACACCTGCATGGTGCTGCCCAACTCGCAAATGGGGCATCGCGACTACATGCAAGAGCATGGCATCGTCGTCGACGACTGGAACTTCGTGATCTCGACCAAAACCGCATCGGCCGACGACATCCAGAAAATGCAGCAGTTTTACGAGGTCTATCTGGTCGCGACCGAATTCTCGGTTTTCGCGTATCTGCTGCGGTTCCTCCAGAAAGAGCATCAGATTCAGGCAGTTGCCTTCCTCGCCCAGCTGATGGACGATGTGGCGAGCGAGCGCCCAGGACTCGCGCAAGTGCGTCATGTATTGAACGTCCTGGGGCGCAACGAAAGCTGCAAATCAGGCCGGGTGCTCTACCGCTCCAGTGCGGCTTTTCTGCCGTGGAAGAAGGTTTATGACGAAATCGCCGACTATCTCCGCGACCGCTGGGGCATCGCGCGCGATTCCGCCCTTGACACCCTGCTTAGGGTCCAGCGCCATTTGATGCCGCGCTGGGGGACCTGGCATCCCAAAACCCTCAACCTAGCCCACGACGTGGTGGCCTACTTCCAGGATTTCGACCGTCCCGGACTCAGGCTGCGCGATCTCCCGCCCGCCCGGCTCAAGATCAGTGATCCCCACAACCTGTGCTGGATTCCCTACGCGCTGCTCATCTCCTACGGACATCACAAGGTCCATTTCGAGCTCCAATCACCGCTGATGTCCGATCAAACGCAGCCGCGCTTTCTCTTCTCACCGCAGAACTTCAACCCGATCGAGACCTTTTCCCGACTGCTGCCGATCGCCTACAAGATGTACGCCAACGCCAAGAAAAACTATACCGACTACCGGGCGAACCGCGCCTTTGCTCGCCAGCAAGCCGTGCCAGAAGCGAACGGCTCTTCGGCTGCCGCGCCCTAAACCTAAGGACGCGAGGCGAGACCACGGCTCAGCTGAAGTCTGGCGGCGGCAGCGCGCTGCGGTCGATCTTGCCGTTGACCGTCAGGGGAATCGCGGCCAGGACCACGAAGGCCGCGGGAATCATGTAGTGGGGTAGTTTGGGCGAAAGGAAGCGGCGCAGCTTGGCCGCGGTGAGCGCAGCCGGGGCGGTCCCTTTTCGCGGCTGGAGGTAGGCCACCAGACGCTTGTCACCCGCGGCGAGTTCGCGCACCACCACCACCGTGCTTAAGACCGCGGGATGGATGGCGAGCGCGGCTTCGATCTCGCCCAGCTCGATGCGGAAACCGCGCACCTTGACTTGAAAATCTATTCGGCTCTGGAACTCGACGCGGCCGTCGGGCAGAAAACGGGCGAGGTCGCCCGTGCGGTAGAGCCGCGCGCCGGGTTCGCCTGACAGCGGGTCGGGGGAGTAGATCCAGGCCGTCCGTCCGGGACGGTTGAGGTAGCCGCGGCCCACGCAGATGCCGCCGACCCAGATCTGCCCGGAAGCCCCGATCGGCACGGGTTCAAGCCGCGGATCGAGGATGTAGAGCCGCATGTTCATCAGCACCCGGCCGATCGCGATCACCGCGACGTCGTCGCCGGGAGGCTGCGGGATTTTTTCGTGGGTGACGTCGTCCGAGCATTCGGTGATTCCCCAGGCATTGATCAGACCAGCGTGGGGATAAAACGCCAACCAATCGCGGCAGAGCTGGGGCTGCAGGGTCTCTCCGTTCGACATCATGCAGCGCAGGGCAGAGAGCGCGGGGCGCTGCGGACCGCGCAACCGCGCTTCCTCGACCATGGTTTGCAGCTGGGTGGGCACCACTTCGACCACCGTGACCCCTGCGCGATCGACCTCATCGAAGAGCGCGCGCGGATCGCGCACCACTTCATCGTTCAAGATATGGCTGCAGCCGCCCACGAGGAGCGGTGCGAGGGCCTGCCAGAGCGAAACATCGAAGCTCTGTGGAGCGCTTTGGGCAACCCCATCTGCGGCGGTCAAGGAGAAATCACGGATCTTGGCGTAGAGGTGGTTGAGCATGCCCAAATGCTCGATCATCGCCCCTTTGGGAACCCCGGTCGAGCCCGAGGTGTAGATCACGTAGGCCAGTGCCTTGGGGGTTGCCTGCGCGAGCTCCGTGCGCGGCGTTGCCGCGACTTCGCGCGACAACAACTCGTCTAGGAAGAGCACCCGTGGCCGGGCCAGCGGCGGCAACGCCGCGCGGAGCGCCGCCCAATCCGCGGTCAAGCTCGCACCGACCACGATCAGCGCGGGGGTGCTCGCTTCCAGTACCCGCCGATGCCGCTCTTGGGGGTGGAAGGGATCGAGGGGCAGATAAGCCCCCCCGGCCGCGAAGATCGCCATCACCATGGCCCAAAAGTGCTGATCGCGCTCGGCAAAAAGCGCGACGATCTGCTCACATCCGACCCCGGCTAAAACCAGCTGCTGGGCCAGATGGTCCACCGTGCGCGCCAGCTGGGCGTAAGTCAGGGTCTGCCCAGCGCAGAGGAAAGCGGGGTCGTCCGGGGTGCGTTGCGCCTGCGCCGCAAAAAGCTCGGGGAACGTGCGGGTGCGGGGAAAGTCCTGGGCGGTCTGGTTCCACTGGTGGACGATCAGCTCGCGCTCCGCAGGGGAGAGGAGCGGCCGGCCAGTGGCGCGGCCGGTTTCATCCGCAGCTGCCGGGCCGTGGTCCGGGGGCAGCGCGGCGCTGGAGCGGAGCGCGCTCAGCAGTTCGTCTTGACGTTCCGCCATTTCTCGGCGCAGTTCAGGGGTCATCGCACCCTGGGGCGCCCGGAAGCGCAGACGGCCGTCCGCGACCCACAGGGTCACGTCGCGGGCGCGCAGGGCTTGCAGCAACTCTGCGACAGGTCGGGGTATCGTGAGTGAGTTCATTCTTCGCGGGTCGTTCGGGAAGTGATCGCGGTTTCCGGCAGTGTGGTTTCTGGAAGTGCTTCGGCTTGAAGCAAGATCCCGTCGCGCGAGACTTCGACCCGGGTTCGTCGCTCACGCGAGCGCGCCAACATCGGCCCAGGCGAGGCCGAGGTCGCAATTGCTGGGGCTGGTTCAGCGAGGATCGGGGCCAGCTCCGCGATGCTCGGGCGGTCGAAGAGCGCCTTCAAGGGCAAGTCGGTGGCAAACGCCAAGCGAATCCGCGAAACCAGCTGGGTCGCGAGGATCGAATCGCCGCCGAGGGAGAAGAAATTGTGCTGCACCCCCACCGGCTGAACTTTCAAGACCTCGCTGAAGAGTTCGGCGAGCCGCGCCTCCACCGCATTGCGCGGGGCCACATACGGTTCATCCAGCTCGGTCTCGTCGCCGCCGAACCCATCGCCCCAGGTGGACAGCGCTTCGCGGCCAGGAGCAAGGTGTTCTAGCCGCCCGTCTTCCCAGACGCGGCCGCGCTCGCCGACGCGGTAAAGACGACCGCCCACCGGACCCAGCGGATCCGGCACGAATTGCTCAGCGGTTTGGCTGGGGCGCCCGATAAAGCCGCGGCCGACCACGTCCGCCGGGACCCAAAGTTCTCCTGGCACCCCGATCGGCACCGGCTGCAAGTTGCGGTCGAGCAGGCGCAGGCCGAGCCGCGGCACCGGCTGCGCCCAGCTGTCAGCTGCGTCCGGTGCACGGTCGAGGACCCGCGAAGTGGTGTGAAAGGTGGTCGTAGCGCTGCTCGGGACGTGGAGCAAGCGCGGCTCGTCGACGGCATGGCGCTCGAACCACGACGCGAGGCTGGCAGCGTCGAGCCCGTCACCGCCACACACCACGAGGCGCAGGCGCAAGATCTCGAGCGAGGTCTCGTCCGCCTGGACCAGGCGGCGAAAGCCGGCGGCGGTGTGGTGCAGGACCGTCACTTCTTCGCGGGCCAAGACCGCGAGCAGTTCGTCCGCTGACGCGCTGGCTGACGCGGGCGCCACCACCAACCGTCCGCCCCAGAGGAGCGCGCCAAAGAGCTCCCACACGAAAGGCTCCAGCAGGCAGGGATGCAAGAGGAGGGAAACGTCCTCGCGCGCGAGACCCAGCCAGTCTCGCCCCAAAACGAGCAGTTGACGCAGGCTGCGATGGTCGAGCACGCACCCCTGGGGGGCGCCGGGCGCACCCGTGCGATCGATCACCAGGGCGGCCTGGGTGGGATGAATCCGCGGTGGCCGCGGTCTCGGGCTGGCGGCAACCGGGCGGGGCTCGGCGTCGAGCAGCAAGGTTGGACCGCCGAACGCCAGAGGGGCAACCGCACTGGAGCTGAGCAGGAAAGACGACGCAAAAACGGTCAGCAAAGCGCGGCGGTGCGCCTCGGGCAGGACCGGATCGCAGGGTACGACCACGCCCCCAGCAGCCAGCACCGCGAGCACGGCGATCACCAGTTCGGAGGAGCGCGGCAAGGCGATCGCGACCCGCTCTTCGGCCTTGACCCCGCGCTCGCTCAGCACCCCAGCGAGGTCCAAAACGCGTGCTGCCAGTTCACCGTAAGTCAAGGTTTCACCCTCGGCGACCAGCGCAACGCGCGTTGCCTCACGGGCTGCAACCGCTTGAAACCACGACGCGAGATCCTCTGGCCAGGGGTCTGCGCTGGGGGTTTCCGCAAGACCGGCGGTGCGCAAAAAGCGCAATTCTGCGTCGGTCAAGAGCTGCGCTGCGAAGTGCGGTGCTTGCGGCGTCTCAACCATGGCGGTGAACGCGCGCTTGAAGTAGCCGGCGATGCGTTCGATCTGGCTCGCGGCAAAAGCGCTCGCGTCGTAGCTCAAGGTGAGTTCGAGGGCAGAGGTTCGGGGATTGAGCGCGAATTGCGCCAGGAAAGTGAAGTCCGTCTCTTCGAAAAACTCGACGCCTTGCACCGCAAGCACCGAGCTCGCAAAGGTCTCCTCGTAGACATGCATGTGGACAAAGTCGAAACTGGCTTGAAAAAGCTCGCGGCCTTGGTTCAGACGCTTCATTTCGGCCATGGGGTAGCGCCGGAAAGGCAGGATCCGCCGCTCCTGGTCAAAAGTCGCCTGCGCCAGCTCGCGCCACGAGCCGGACGGCAACCGAAAACGCAGCGGCGCGGTGTTCAAAAACAAGCCGAGCACTTGGCGCGCGCCTTCGCTCTCCGGACGGCCGTGCAAGGTGTAGCCGCTCACCACCTCGCGGCTGCTCGCGAGCCAGGCGAGGATGCGGAAGTGGGCGGCGAGCAGCGCGGATTTGAGCGACACCCCGGCTTGCCGCGCGAAGGCGAGCAACTGCTGCGACAGCTCAATGTCGAAGTTGACTGGCTGTTGCACCACTTCGCGGGCAGCGGCGTCTGTCGCGCGCGCTCCAGGGGGACGCGGCAGCCGGGTTGCGGGCAGGTCAGCGAGCTCTTGCCGCCAGAAGTCGCGGGCGCGCGGGTCGTCCAGGGTGGCCCGCTCGAGCGCGACAAAATCGCAGAAACGGGTGTCTGGCGGAGGCGCTGCGGGCTTTTCACCTTGCCCCAGGTGGTACGGATAGAGCTGGAACAGCTGGGTCGCCAGGGTCGCCATGCTCCAGCCGTCGAGAATGGCATGGTGAAAGCTGATCGTCAGCTGAAAGGTGTCGACCGAACGCCGCTGCAAGTGGGCGCGCAGCAACGCGGCCTGGGTCTCGTCGAAGGCTTGCCGCTTCTCGTTTTCAAGCCACTCGCGGATCGCGGTTTCCTGCTCGGCTGCGGGCCACTCCGCAAGATCTTCGACGGTCAAAGGGATGGTGGCCTGAGCGTGGACGATTTGCAGCGGTTGGCTGTAGCTCGTCCAGTCAAAGGCGGTGCGCAAGATCTCGTGGGTTGCCGCCAGGTCATCCAAGGCGCGGCGCCAAGCTGAGACGTCCCAGGGAGCGCGCAGGTGGTAGCTGAAGATATCGTGGAAGATCGCGCTGCCGGGGGCGTGTTCGGTGTGGTAGAGCATGCCCGCTTGCAAGCTGGTCAGCGGGTAAGCGTCGACCGCGCTTGGCGGCAGGCGTTCGCGGTCTGCTGCCGTGATCAAGGAGAAAGGTGCCTGCCCTAAGACGCCGTCCGCGCTGGGCTCGCTGGCCGCTGCCGCAGCGAGCGCGCGCACCGTCTGGGCGCGGTAGATGTCCTGGAGCGACAGCTCGATGCCTTGGCGCCGGGCGCGGCTCACCACCTCGAGGGTGAGGATCGAATCCCCACCCAAAGCAAAGAAAGGATCGTCGATCCCCACCCGCTCGACCCGCAAAACCGCGGACCAGATCGCGCACAAGATCTTTTCGCTGCGGGTCCGCGGTGCGCTGTAAGCCTGCCGGGAAACCGCTTCGCTCCAGTCGGGATCGGGCAGGGCACTGCGATCGATTTTGCCGTTTCGGGTCAAAGGAAAAGCCGTCCGGACCACGAACGCCGCAGGCACCATGTGCGCGGGCAGCTTGGCGCGCAAATGCTCGGCGAGCGCCGCGACTTGCAAGTGCGCATCTGCCTGGACCACGTAAGCCACCAGGCGCTGGCCAGAAGTCTGCGGCTGCGCCAGCACCACGCAGTCGGCGACGGCGGGATGCTCGCGCAGCGCGTTTTCGATCTCGCCGAGCTCGATGCGAAAACCGCGCACCTTGACCTGGAGATCGCGTCGCCCGAGGTAGAGAAGGTCGCCGTCAGCCAAAAACCGAGCCAAGTCGCCGCTCTTGTAGAGCCGTCCTGCGGCAAAAGGGTTGGGCACGAAACGCTCGGCGGTCAGGGCTGGACGGTTTAGGTATCCTCGGGCCAGGCCCGCGCCGCCGACCGCGAGCTCACCGGCCACACCGATCGGCACCGGCTGCAAGGCGGGGTCGACCAGGTAGAGTTCGAGGTCGGGGAGGCGGGCGCCGATCACGCTGCCGCGCCGCTGCACCGCATCCGCCAGGGTCAAAGCGCGGTAGGTCACATGCACCGTGGTTTCGGTGATGCCGTACATATTGACCAACGCCGGACCCGCCTCGCCGTGGCGTTCGAACCAGGGCTGCAGCATCGCGGGGTCGAGGGCTTCGCCGCCAAAGATCACTTGCCGCAAAGCCAGCGGCGGCCGCACTTCGAGCGTGCCTTCCCAAGCGATCAGCTGACGAAAAGCCGACGGCGTCTGGTTCAAGACGGTGACCGCCTGATCGACCAGCAAGCGGTGCAAAGCCTCGGGAGAGCGGCTGGTCAAGTACGGTACGACCACCAGCCGCCCGCCATAAAGCAACGCGCCCCAGATCTCCCACACCGAAAAATCAAAGGCCAGGGAGTGAAAGAGCGTCCACACGTCCGCCGCAGAAAAGCCGTAGAGCTCGGCCGTCGCTGCCAACAGCCGGGTCACGTTGGCATGGCTGACCAGCACGCCCTTGGGCTGGCCGGTCGAGCCCGAGGTGTAAATCACATACGCTGGATTCGCTGCGTCTGCGCGGGCGGGCAGCGGTCCTTCTGTGAGTGCCGCCGCGGGTGCAGCAACGTCGAGATGGAGGCGCACACAGCTGGGTGCCGCATTTCCGAGGCGAGCGTCGAGCGCGGCCGTGCTCAGCAGGCAGCGAGCGCCGCTGTCGGCGAGCAGATAAGCCACGCGTTCGCCCGGATCCGCCGGATCAATCGGCAGGTAGGCTCCGCCGGCGCTGAGCACCGCGAGCACTGCCACGACCACGTCCGGCGAGCGTTCGAGGTAGATGGCAACCAGGGTCTCAGGACCGACCCCGACGGCGCGCAAGCGATGCGCCAGCTGGTTCGCGCGCGCGGCCAGCTCGCGATAGGTCATGCCGTGGTGCGGGTCGCCGAGGGCTATCCGCTCAGGCGTGCGCCGGACCTGCGCGGCAAAAGCGTCGTTTAAGGTTGCCTCCGGCAGCGCGACCGCCTGGACCTGGTTGCGCCCCCAAACCAACTCGTCGCGTTCGGCCGCGCCCAGCAGCGGCAGCGCCGCCACCCCCTGGTCTGGGTCAGCCACGGCCGCGGTCAAAAGCAGTTCCCAAGCACCGATCCACCGCTCGATCGTCGCAGCGTCAAACAGCGCCGGGTTGTATTCCATGAGGCCACGCACCGCGTCCCCCACTTCCTCGCTGTTGAGGGAGAGGTCGAATTTCGCGGTCACGCTCGGGATCGAGACGTTCTCTGCCGCAAACCCCAGCGAACGGAAGGGGTCCCGCACCACCGGCAGGAAGAGAAAGAGCACCTGGAACAGCGGGTTACGGTCCAGACGCCGTTCGGGACGCAGCTCCTTGACCAGCACGTCAAAGGGCATTTCCTGGTGCGCGAAAGCAGCTAAGACGCGCTGGCGGACCCGATCGAGGAGCTGGCGAAACGTCGGTCGGCCCGCGAGGTCTTGGCGCAGCACCACCAGGTTGACGAAAAATCCCACCACGTCCGCCATCTCTGGCCGCTCGCGTCCGGCGACCGAAGTGCCGAGCGGCAAATCGAGCTGCCCCGACCAGCGGGAAAGCAACACCGCAAAAGCCGTGAGCAGGGTGACGAAGAGGGTGGCACCTTGCTCGCGGCTCAGCTGGCGCAGCCCCGCGGTCAACGCGGCGGACAGGGTCCAAGGCGCAGACCGTCCGTCGTAGGACTGGACTGCCGGACGCGGACGGTCCGTCGGCAGCTGCAAGGTGGGAAGATCGCGTAGCTCCTCCTCCCAGAAAGCCAAGTGGGTGGCTCCTTGCTCGGTCAACCAGCGTTGCTGCCAGTGGACAAAGTCGAGGTAGTGATACCGCAGAGCGGCAAGCTCCGGCGGACGATCCGCGACCGAGGCGCTGTAAATGGCGACCAGATCGCGCAGCATGATGCCGGCGGACACCGCGTCAGCAACCAGGTGATGGGCGTTCAGGATCAGGAAAAAATGCTCGTCTCCGAGCTGGAACCAGCGCACGTGGCAAAGCGGCGCCTGGGTCAGGGCGAAGACGCGGCGCCCTTCTTCGTCGAGCGCTTGAGCCAGCGTTTGTTCCTGCTCGGCTGGGCTTTGCCCCCGCAAGTCGACCACGCTCCACGGCAGTTCCACGGTGGCGGCGAGGCGCGCGACCGGGTGCTCGTCGACCGGCACGAAATAAGCGCGGAGTTGGGGATGGCGTGCGACCACCAGGGTCATGGCAGAGCGCAAAACTTCGAGCTGCAGCGGACCCCGCAAGAGTCGGGCAGCGCGGATGTTGTAGGCCGCCGAGCTTGCGGGCTTCATACGGTGGAGAAACCACAGACTTTGCTGCGCCAGCGACAGCGGCAAATCGCCGTTCAAAGGAACCGACTCTGGGAGGGTCGGCGGTTCCTCATTGCGGCGTCCGCGGAGCCGCGTCAAGAGCTCGCTCTTGTGCGTTTTGAGCTCGTTTTGCAGCACCGTATCCACGGCTCCTACCGGGGCGCGCAAGCGCAGGGATTCCCCTTCGGCCCAGAGCTGGACCTCGCGGCGGGCCAATTCGTCGAGTAACTCGATCAGCGTCAAAACTTCCTCCACGGTCGCGCTGCGGCGTCGCCTCGACCCGCAACTTTGCAGTGCGCCAAGGCAGCGGGGCAAGCTGCGACAACTCGCGGTTTGGGGCAGCGGGCCCAGTGAGCCCAGCTGCAGGGAGTCTAAGCGATGAAAGGGATGGTGTACACCCGAGACAGCGAACCGAGGACGCTAGCTCGCCGTCCAGCTGGGATCCTCGCCGCGCCGGAGCGACCCTACCTCGCGGGCGGTGGCCGCATCAATCCTTCCTTCAACCGTTAGGTGATCCGCTCGGCGAGCAGGGCAGCTGACAGCAGAGCATGCTCGCGCTGGAGTTGAGGGATGTTACGGTAGC